>CAIRCS010000023.1 GCA_903877115.1 uncultured Legionella sp. | reverse complement strand
TTGTCCGTGGGATCCAGAGATCTGGCTCTTAAACAAGACTGCTGGATCCCGCGGACAAGCCGCGGGACGTAGGCTGAGGTCTGAACTTAATGGCAATGTCTCTTACGGTCAAGGCTCGGTTATTCAATCAGTCGTTATACGAGTAATTCAATCGCCATTGCGGTAGCCTCTCCGCCACCAATACAGAGTGCCGCGACGCCTTTGGTTTTCTGCTGGGCGCGTAAAGCATGGATCAAAGTAACCAAAATTCTTGCGCCTGATGCGCCAATGGGATGCCCCAAAGCACACGCGCCACCATGAATATTGACAGTTTTTGGGTTGAGCTCTAAGGCTTTGGTTGCAGCCATAGCGACAACGGCAAAGGCTTCATTGATTTCATACAAATCCACGCTTTGACTGGTCCAACCAGCACGCTCAAGTACTTTTTTGATGGCAGAAATAGGTGCGATGGTGAAATTGTGGGGCTCCTGAGAATGTGTGCTTTGCGCTACAATCCTAGCCAACGGACGTAATCCTCGTTGCTGTGCCTCCGCAGCAGTCATGAGAATGAGACTGGCGGCACCATCCGCGATGGCGCTGGAGCTGGCTGGTGTGATGCTGCCTTGAGGATGAAAGCTGGGTTTTAATTGTGGCACTTTGGCAATTTTTTTCGGATCGGGATTTTCATCTTGCGAGACGATGATGTCTCCTGTCTTGCTGGTAACAGTAACTGGGGCAATCTCCGCGGTAAATGCGCCTGCGGCTTGCGCTTGGAGGGCGCGTTGCATGGATTCGATCGCAAACGCATCTTGTTGGGCACGATCAAATTGATATTCTTTAGCGGTTTCTTCTGCAAAACAGCCCATGAGCTTGCCTGGTTCGTAAGCGTCTTCTAAACCATCCAGAAACATATGATCTTTGATTTCGCCATGGCCTAAACGATACCCTGTTCGTGCTTTGCTGAGCAAATACGGCGCCGAGCTCATGTTTTCCATCCCGGAAGCCAAAACGATTTTGGCTGATCCGGCGCGGATTAAATCATGGCCGAACATCACGGCTTTCATGCCTGAACCGCACATTTTATTCAGAGTGGTGGCACCTGTGCTATAAGGGATATTAGCCAAAATAGCTGCCTGTCGCGCAGGCGCTTGTCCAATACCGGCTTGTAACACACAACCTGAAATTACCTCATCAATATCTTTAGGTGAAAGTTGGGCGGCGGACATCGCCGCTTGATGGGCGAAACCACCCAGTTTTGGTGCTGATAAAGTGGATAAACCGCCTAAAAATGCTCCAATAGGGGTTCTTTGGGCTGCAACGATGACAATATCTTCTGAACTCATTTTTTTCACTTTTTTACCTAACCTGGTTTATATTATACTTCTTGACAGGATTTGTGAAGGAATGATGGTGTACATCCTCTGTACGTGATAAAAATTAGGGTCTGTTGGCAATCCAGATCTTTTCGTATCTGTCTTCCCCGCGAAGGCGGGGAACTATGCTGGATAAGGTATTGTGCTACATCAAGTATGGTTTCCCGCCTTCGCGGGAATGACAGAGTTTTTTTGTATTTACAGAGGCATGTGCCGTACGTTCTATAATTAAAGGGAATAAAAATTCATGAAGCGATTAGTGCTGTGGGGCCACCATTTAGATGAATATCGAGATATGTTTGATTTGCCGCAAGCAGCGCTGGGTATGCGATTTTTAGAATTCCAAAGTGGTGTCAGCGCGTTTCAGGCTGATTTACGCAGTCAGGCTGCGCATTTGGTTAGTTATGATACTTGGTTTGATTTGAGCCAAGCGGATTTGCAACAAAAAGCGGAAGCGAGTTTTGCCGAACGTTTGACGCAGATTACGCAGCGATCCGAAGAATTTGATTTGAGTCACTACGCAGGCAGTTTAGAGCAATTGGTGGCTTATCGACGCCAGGGTATGGCAGAATTTTTTCAAGATTATGATTTGGGGCATGCGGAAGGACGCTATCTTTTTGCGGCTCAAACCATACTGCCTTTTGCAGATTTTTTCTTTGATTATGCTTTGAGTGCACATCACTTTTTTTCTGCAACGGCGCCTCAGTCTGTGGATTATCATATCGAAACCATTGAAGAGTTGGCACGTGCGGCGAAAGAGGTGCGGATTTTCCCGTTGGTTGATGCACAAGGCGTGCCGTCTGAATTATTGGGGCCGGTCATATTAGCCTTGCAATGCAAAAACTATGGTATAGAGGTGCGCAATGTGGCCTATCATTTGCAGCCTAGGGGGAATGCTATGTTGCGGATTTGGGCGCAGCAGTGTTCGGTGTGATGAGGTAAGAGCGCTATTTTTTGGCCAAGTCCCTAGGCGCTAAATTAACTCCTTTATCCTACATCCCTCGGCTTGTCCGAGGGATGTAGGCATGAGAAAAATCTTTACTGTATTTTCATATTCAGACTCAAATACAGCCATACAAAAGCAACCCCAGCATTCAAAGTAAACACCCCAGTTGCCCCAGCATGACTATAAAGTAGTCCGGCCAGCACGCCCCCTACAAAAATCCCTAAAAATTGACTACTGGAATACACACCTAGCGCACTGCCTTTGGTTTGGGGATTAGCTTGTTTGGAAATCAGGGACGGTAAATTGGCTTCCAAAAAATTAAATGCGACAAAATATAGAAATACAATGACCCCAAGCCAAATTAAGGAATTAGGTGCGACAATCAATGCGCATTGGCTGATACCAATGAGCGTAATGGCGGTGAGGAAACAAGCTTTAACCTTTTGATA
The DNA here is from genome assembly GCA_903877115.1 of uncultured Legionella sp. GTDB lineage: Bacteria > Pseudomonadota > Gammaproteobacteria > Legionellales > Legionellaceae. Next base: position 48,969 of record CAIRCS010000023.1, on the reverse strand, counting down.
TTTTTCACTATAGAGCATGATAGGAATCATGGTTAAAAAAGAACCCACGATAACCCAGACATAAAAATGCCAGGATTGGGTCAGATGTCCTGCTTGCATATGCTGTTGCAGCGTCATAGGGAGGACATAAAAACTGGCGACTAAAATAAAATGCTGGAAAAAAATCCCCGCATCTAAGCGGAGTAAATCTTTATCGAAGAACACTTTTTTGAGTTGTTGGAGTGTGCTGATGGGTTTTTCAATAGGTTGTGTAGCTGTGGGGATGCAATACAAAATTCCTAACCCCAATATTGCTAAACCCGCCGTGAGATAAAAAATGCCGGCTAAGCCTGCCACCGCAGCAAGGCTTGGGCTCAGAATGAATGCGATACTGAAGGATAGTCCGATGGTCGCGCCAATCACGGCCATGGCTTTGGTTCGATGGCGTTCTGCGGTGATGTCAGCTAATAAAGCGATTAAAACCGATCCAATTGCACCAGCCCCTTGGAGCGTTCGAGCGAGAATCATCCCGGCTATACTGTGGGTTTGTCCGCCTAAGATACTACCGCCGGCAAATAACAGCAGACCCAAGGTGATCACGGGTTTGCGGCCATAGCGATCAGAGAGCATCCCAAAAGGTATTTGAAATAGTCCTTGGGTTAAACCATAAGACCCTAAAGCCAGACCGAGTAATAAGGGGGTCGCGCCTTGGAGTTGATTGGCATACAGAGTAAAAACCGGGATGAGCATAAACAAGCCCAACATACGGAATGAAAAAATTGCGGCGATTTGAAAAGCGGGGTTTAACCAAGAGTTTTTCATGTAGTGGGTTCACGATTTGTAAGCTCGGATTTTATGCGAATGTGCGGCGGGATTCAAGGATAATTCAAATCATCTAAGGGAATGCGCTACATTCGCATAAAATATGTGCGATACCTTCCCGTGAGGAGAAGGTAGTCATGATAATTAACTTCTTGCCGTGGCTGAAGTTGATTCCGCTTCTGGCGGTTTCACTGAGTCAATGCTGGCGAGAAATGCGGGAACCTGTTTGTTCCATGCTGTTAATGGATTGTAAGGTTCGGGCATTCGTTCCTGTTGGTTGTGTGACATATAGTTCACCATAAAGCGATTAATTCGAACGAATTATAATTTTTTTACAATTAATGTTCAGCTCCGCCCATATTATTTTTCAAAACTCTTTGTTACCCTATTACCAAATTTTAAGATTATCTTGGTTGGTTAATCCGAGCTGCTTCCTGATGGTCATGGCTCACTGCCATTAAGTTAAGACCTCAGCCTACGTCCCGCGGACAAGCCGCGGGACGTAGGGGAAAGGCGAAGATCTTAACCTTAATGGCAGTGCGGTCATGGCTCGGATAGCGCAATAAATCATTACAGAGAGGAAAAACATGCAAACATTGGCGTCAAAAGTCGCATTGATCACAGGCGGGGCACGCGGGATAGGCAAAGCGACTGCTTTAAAGCTGGCGCGAGCTGGGGCGGATGTGGTGATTGTGTATTATTCCAGTGCTGAGGAAGCTGAGCAGTTGGTGCAAGAGATTCAAGCCCTCGGTCGGCGGGCTGTGGCAATCAAAGCGAATGTGGCAGATGAGGCCTCTGTTAAAGAATTGTTGAAGCAAGTGCAAACGCATTTTGATCGTTTGGATATATTGGTTTCGAATGCGGCTTCGGGTGTATTGAAACCCGCTTTGAAGATGTCAACCAAACATTGGCGCTGGTGTATGGAAACCAATGCGTTGGCTTTGAATCATTTGGTGACCGCTGCCGAACCCATATTACAACCGGGAGGGCGTGTGATTGCCCTGTCTAGTTTGGGCGCGCAACGTGCGATTCCTAATTATGCCTTTATAGGTGCATCAAAAGCAGCGCTCGAAGCATTGGTGCGCTCTTTGAGCCTCGAGTTGGCGCCCAAAGGGATCACAGTCAATACGGTTTCGGCGGGTGTAGTCGACACAGACGCGTTGAAATACTTTCCAAATCGGGAGCAATTATTGGAAGAATATCAAGCGCATGCATTGGCGGATCGGCCTTTATCACCAGCTGATGTGGCCAATGCGGTCTACTTATTGTGTTTGCCCGAGGCAGATATGATTCGCGGGCATACTTTATTTGTGGATGCGGGGTACTCGATTGTTGGCTGAACTCAATACGGATATTTATTCCGTTTCTGAACTCAACCGCCAGGTCAAAGCGTGCTTAGAGCAGGGCATGGGGTTGGTGTCGGTGCAAGGGGAAATTTCTAATTTGACCAAGCCCAGTTCGGGCCATTGGTATTTCACCCTGAAAGATCAGCATGCGCAAATACGTTGTGTGTTTTTTCGACACAAACATTTGCGTAGCCATGCTCAGATGGGCAATGGGATGCAAGTGGTCGTTCGAGGTGGTTTAAGTTTGTACGAAGCACGCGGTGACTTTCAAATGATCGCGGAAACGATGACGGAAGCTGGTCTTGGTGATTTGCATCAGCAATTTGAACAATTGAAACAAAAATTGTTTGCTGGCGGTTTATTTGATGCGGCGCGTAAAAAATCCATCCCGCGTTTTCCGCGGACCATTGGCGTGATTACTTCACCCACTGGCGCTGCGATACGCGATATTTTGACCACATTAAGCCGGCGGTATCCTTTGGCCGCGGTCCAAATTTATCCGACGGATGTTCAAGGGAAGTTGGCAGCCCCGCAATTAGCCGCTGCGATCGGACTGGCTAATGAAGAGCGGACTTGTGATGTCATTATTTTGGCACGTGGGGGTGGGAGTTTAGAAGATCTGTGGGCTTTTAATGATGAAGCATTGGCTTATGTGATTGCTGGGAGTAAGATTCCGATTGTCACAGGCATTGGGCATGAAATCGATGTGACCATTGCGGATTTGGTTGCGGATCTCAGGGCACCAACGCCGACTGCGGCGGCAGAAATGGTGACGCCGGTTCTAGCGGATTTGCTGCTTGGCGTGCAAATTTGCGAAACTCGGATGGTACAAGCGATGCGTCGACTTTTGCAACAACAATCCTTGCGTTACCAATATCAACAAAAAAGACTCATTTCTCCGCGGCAGATGATCGCGACGTATTGGCAAAGATTGGATCATCGAGAATATCAATTACGCCAAATTATGGCGCATAAGCTGCAATCTGCAGGGCAGTCTTTGCAAAATATCTGCGGACGTTTGCACGCAATCAGTCCTTTGGCGACTTTGGAGCGAGGGTACTCCGTCGTGACCTGTGAACAAAAATTGATAAGCTCTGCTCAAGATATTGCAGTAGGGAGTCACATCACTGTGCGACTTGCGCGAGGGCAACTAGACTGTACCGTGTTGTCTAAAACGTTATGATTTAGGCACAACCCCGATCTCTGCGTTGGATCTTGTTTTGACCTCGGAGTTTTGCGCAAGTCATGCGGGGGCGTTTAGACTTATTAGGACTTGATTAACATGAAGATTTTAGATCGCTGGATGCGGTTTCGAGTGCTGATATTGTTATGCATCAATCTGGGTTGTGTGCCTCATGCTCAGGCAGCGGTTGGTCAGATGTTAACAGATTCTTTTTTTCAAAATCCGGCTGATTTGGGTCTGGTGAATAAACAGCAATTAACTTTGGGGAATTTGTTTGTCGCATCAACTGTAGAGTTTACCGGTACCGCATTAGGCGGAACCGGGCAGGCAAGTTCTAATGTGGTGGATTTTTTGCCCTATATTTTGGCTGATATTCGAGTGTCAGATAAATAGGTTTTGGGTTTCAATGCGGTGCCAACTGAGTATGGTGATTTGAATTGGCCCATCGACTCGATTGTGTCACATGATTCAACAGTCACCAAGGTATATTATTATCTACTTGGTTTTCAATCTAGTTTCCAATTAACCGACCGGATCACGCTCGGGCTGGGGTTGCATCTCCGTTACAATTATTTGGCAGAACTTGATGCGGTGGTGGGTAATTTAGGTAATGAAGTCAATAAGGCCTCTGCCCTAAATAATGGTTTGGATGCAGGGTTAAGCTATAAAGTTACTCCACAACATACTTTTGTCGCCGCATTCTATACGCCTGTAAATAGGTTCGGGAAAGGTACGAGTACTTTGGGGAATGTGACGTCATACACGTTTCAAATGAATCTTGTCGAAGCGGCGGTCGCCTTTGCAGGACTGCAACATCAATTTACAGAGCAGTGGTTTGTAGAAGAAAAAGTATTTTGGTCAAATTGGACTGTGCAAAATAGTACAATATTAAAAAATACCACTCGAGGCTCGTTCAGCTATCCTACGAATTGGGGCGATACGTGGTCATATATGATGGCGACTGAGTATGCTTTTACGGATAAAGTAGCTGGCTTAGCGTCAGCGTTTTATGAAACAAATCCAGCGCCGAATTCAACGAATGCTATTGGATATCCGTTGGCACCGGCTGTATTTCTGTCAGGAGGGCTGGATATTGCCCTATATAAGAACTGGCGAATGCAATTGGTGTACGGATATGGTTTTTTTATTCCCAATGCTATTATTGATAATGGAAGTAGTACTGGAACGATAACAAATAGTACTCAAGCTGGGACGTTGCAGTTTAGTTATAAAATCTGAGTTAGGACTTACGCAAAAGGTAGCATACTAATTCGATCTCGGGTTTTTACGTAAACCTTGTGATTGTAAAATACTGGAATAGACACTATAGTTAATATCTGGATGTATCCCCAATCGATTATTCAAGGAGAGAAAACAATGAAACTGAAGCCAATTGTTGTTGTGATGCCAGTTATGTTTGCGTTGCTGACGGGTTGTAACACGATGAATTCATCATCAAATCAAAGCCAGTTTCCATGGTTGTTCGTCCCTTATCATCATCACCACCATAAGCATGCTGCTGGCACGCCTGGGAATATTATTGAGAATTGCATTAAATTAGATGAAGCAGAAATCAAAGCAGCTAATCTGGCTAAAATGAAATCCACATGCCCAATGGTAAGACGTTTTGCCGCTAATATGGTAAGAGATCACCATCAAAACTTAAGAAATGTACGCCGTCTGAGTCATGAAATTGGCGTTGCACCTACTATGAACTCTGATGCAATGCATATTGAAGAAACAAGCGCACATAAATATGCAGAGCTAAAAATGTTAAGCGGTTATGCTTTTAACAAAGAATTTATTGATTCAATGATTCATTGTCATCACAAAGCGTTGGCAATGCTAGACAGAGCCATCAACGACTCTACTAATCCAAAGTTAACTGCGTATCTCAAATCTACTCATGCAGCAGTTACCAAGCATTTGCATGAAGCAGAAGCGCTTCAGAAAAAATGTACCAGTAAATAAGAGTATCGCACCGTAGTACGTCATCCTGAGTGCAGCGAAGGATCTCTAATTGACTAGGTTTGTACTTAGTTCAGGAGATCCTTCGATGCGTTCAGCTATTTTTAATGTGTTTTTAATAATCATCCAGCACTAGTAAATTGAGGTACAGATAATCCTGTGTTAAAATCAGCGATTATTTTTGCAGCCTTGAGGATAGATCATGAATGTTGAGAGCGTATACCCTAAAGTTAGGACGATTATTGCTGATGTTTTAGTACTCGACGAAGAGGAAGTGACGTTGAGCAGTCGTTTAATTGGAGATTTGGGCGCGGAGTCGATTGATTTTCTGGATTTGGTGTTTCAATTGGAAAAAGAATTTGAGATCAAAATTCCTCGTGGTCAATTGGAAAAAAATGCTCGTGGAGAATTGAGTGAAGAAGAATTTGAAAAAACTGGAGTATTAACCGTTGCTGGTATGCAAGCATTACGTCAATATTTATCTGAAGTGCCTGCCGAACATTTCACGCCGAATATGAAATTGAATGAAATTCCTGCGCTATTTACAGTTGAAACTTTTTGTAAATTAATTGTGGCTGCTACTGTGGAACAAGCGGAAGCAGTTGGTGCACTATAAGATTAAGGGATCTTCCAATGCTTCATATATCCATTGAGCATCCCTAATGCGGTTTTTATTCGTTGATAGGATTTTAACCTTATCTTCTCCAACCGGCTCGGTTTGTGGAATCAAACACATCACGCCTGCTGATTTTTATCTATCCTCAGATGAATCAGGACGCCATTGTTTCATGTCCGCGCTGATTGGTGAAACGTTGGGGCAAATGACGGCTTGGGCTGTGATGAACCAAAACGATTTTCGTTTGCGTCCAGTCGCTGGCATTGTAGAGTCTGTTATCTTACAGCGAGCGGCTTATGTGGGTGAAACTTTAGAATTAGAATCTTGGATTGATGCATTGGATGATACCGCTGTTCAATATCATGGTGAAGTTCGTGTGGGCTCTGAATTGATATTTCGTTTAGAGGGCGCATTGGGGCCGATGTTGCCGATGGAGGATTTTATTGATCCCTTTCTCGTCCGTAGGCAATTTGCTGAAATCAATCGGCCTGGCGACTGGCCTTATCTTGCCACACCAGCACCGTTAGCGATTGCAGAGAGTCACCGACAGTTTGCTTTAGAATATGATCATATCACGGCCAGTGAGCCTGGCATCCGGATTTCTGCGGTGAAACATGTGACGCGCGCGGCACCGTATTTTCCAGATCATTTTCCGCATAAACCGGTATTACCCTTAACGGTTTTATTAGAATGTCACATGAATTTGGCCAAAGTGTTTTTGGCGCGGGCAGGGCTCAGCGGCCAATACCGAATTCATAGTTTGCGAAGAATTAAAATGAGCGATTTTGTTTACCCAGGCGATGTGGTGGTCTGTGATGTCACAGTAAAATCTCACAGTGCACACGAGTTGATCTTACGGTTCTGTGCGACGGTTGCGGGCAAACGTATGAATGTCCTAGAGATGGTTTTGGTTGGAACGGGAGATCAATGATGAGTGAGCGGCGCGTAGCCATTACGGGCTTAGGCATGGTATCTCCTTTGGGAAATAACGCTAATGAATCTTGGGCGCAATTGATGGCGCGGCAATCAGGTATTGCCCCCATTCAACAATTTGATGCCAGTGGTTTTCCAACGTATATCGCAGCTGAAGTCAAAAACTTTCAACCTGATCCTAGTTTGGTGACCAAGAAAAATCGCTTTGCCTCACGTTTTGTATGGTTTGGTCTGGAAGCGGCTTTGCAAGCTATGCGTGATGCGCACATTTCTCCTGGTGTGGACGGTGTGTTAGCCAATCGATTTGGCGTGGTCGCTGGCAGTGGTATGATGACCGTGGATTTTGACAGTTTACAACGATTTCAACAAATTTGTGCTGTAGATGGAAAGATTGACTGGTCTCAGTTAGAGACCCAATCGCAGGATTTTTATCAGTTGAGTGATTTTGCCAAACCGACTGCCAATGCGGGTTTGTCTGCTTTAATTCAGCAATTTGGTATACAAGGTTATGCCACCTCTGTGCATACGGCATGTGCTTCAAGTGGTCAGGCATTGGGCTTGGCGATGGACGTCATTCGGCGTGGAGATGCTGATTATATGTTGGCAGGGGGATTTGACTCGATGATATCTCCGTTTGGATTATCGAGTTTTTGCTTATTAGGCGCATTGTCTACTGATAATGCTACGCCAAACCTAGCTAGTCGACCGTTTGATTTGACCCGGAATGGATTTATTTTAGGCGAAGGCGCGGCTTTTTTAGTTTTAGAAGAGTGGGAGCATGCCAAGGCTCGTGGTGCCCATATTTATGCTGAACTGGCTGGAGAAGGGAACACTTTAAGCTCATATCGCATCACTGATTCTCCTCCAGACGGGAATGGTGCCTTGCAAGCGATTGCGCGCGCATTAAAAGATGCAGGGGTGAAGCCAGAAGATGTTGACTATATTAATGCGCATGGTACCTCAACCAAAATGAATGATCTCAGTGAAACAAATGCCATCAAAGCAGTATTTGGAGCACGAGCTTACCAGATCCCTGTGAGTTCGACCAAAAGTCAAACAGGGCATTTGATTGCGGCCGCGGGTGCTTTGGAAGCCGCTTTTTCTGTATTGGCGATCCAGCATGGCAGAGTGCCCATGACTGCTAATTTACACCATCCCGATCCAGACTGTGATTTAGACTATGTGACTGAAGGACCGCGTGAGCGTTCTTTGGGCGTCGTTATATCCAATTCCTTTGGGTTTGGCGGGTCTAATAGTTGCCTGTTATTTAAGCATCCAGAATTTGGGGGAACGCGATGAGTCAACCACGACGAGTTTTTGTAACCGGCGTAGGGGCGGTGACAGCGACGGGTATGAATGTGGAGGCCACGTGGCAAGCATTAGTTGATGGGCAACAAGGTCTGGGCGAATCGACACTCTGGGATCTGTCGACTTGGTCGCATCGCATGGTAGGGGAATTACAAGATTTTCAGCCGGCTAAAATGTTACCCGATCGTAAATTATTGAAAATGATATCCCGTCAAGATGTGACTGGGATCAGTGCTGGCATGCAGGCGGTATTGGACAGCCAAGTGATCGCGTATCGAAATCAACTCGATCCTACGGCTCAAATTGAATTTGCAGATGAGTTTGCCGTATACGTCGGCTCTCCTGGGAATAAATATTTTCAGCAATACGATTTTTTATCGGTCATGATGCATTCGCAAGGAGATATGCGAGTTTTTGCAGAGCATTTGTTTTCTGAAGTGCATCCGATGTGGCTATTGCGCATCCTACCCAATAATGTGTTGGCTTATCTTGGGATTACTTATGGTTTAAAGGGCATTAATCATAATATTACAAATCATGCAGTGGGCGGAATGCAAGCCTTATTAGAAGCACATGCTGCGATTGCTTCAGGTAAAGCGCAACGCGCATTGGTGGTTGGCTATGATTGGGGTGCTGAGCCACAAGCCTTATTTTATTATGATAAATTAGGATTAATTTCGGCGCAGGATTTAAAACCATTTGATGCGCAACACAGTGGGACTATTTTGGCAGAAGGGGCCAGTGCACTGATCTTGGAAAGCGAAGAAGCGGTTCAACAACGTTCTGCGCATTGTTACGCAGAGGTCATTGGAGGATGTACTGCAACGGAAGCCAAAGGGTTATTTGCAATCGATCCGGAAGCAGAGGCTTTGCAGGCATTGCTGACGCGAACTTTAGATCGGTGTCATCTGTCTGCCCAGGATTTGGGTATGATTATTGCACATGGCAATGGCTCGCATCTTTCAGATGTGACGGAAGCGAAAGCATTGACGGCAATCTTAGCTGGAGAGCCTGTGCCGGTGACGGCGTTCAAATGGTCTATGGGGCATACTTTGTGTGCATCGGGTGTTTTAGATACGGTTCTCGGACTGCATGCTATGCGACAACGCTGTGTGCCGGGTATTGCTAATTTAAATGCCGTTGCCCCAGAATGTGCGACTCTGAATGTGAGTCGGGATACGCGCGCTTGGTCTGAGCATGCGGATCACATGTTAGTGATCAATCGTGGATTTGGGGGCATGAATGCCTGTGCGGTGCTACGTGCCTGCCCTTGATTTGGCTACTCAAATTTTAGCATTACCTATTTCGATGCCAGGGCGGTTTGCGTATCGCTTTTTGCCTTATCGGCGTTCTCTTGTCTTGAAAAATATTGATCAGGTATACGGCGACCAATTGAGCGTCGCACAAAAAAAACATTTGGCGCAGGCATTTTACTCGCATTTGTTGACCTCAATCAAAGAAACCATTCAATTGCGGTTTATGAGTGATGCGACCTTGCGTGCTCGAGTGACTGTAAAAGGTCATGAACGGTTATTAGAGATTGCAGCGCGTGGGCAGGGTGTTTTGGTGTTGACGGCCCATGTAGGCAGTTGGGAATTTGCGCCTTTGGGCGGGATCCTCAATTTCGAGCAATTTAAAGGTCATTTTCATTTTATTCGCCGACGTCTGGGATGGAAATTCATGGAACGCATTTTGTTTCGACGGTACTATCGTGCTGGGTTGAATGTCATTCCCAAACATGAGGCGTTGCAACAAGTGAAACCTGCCTTGGATCAAAATCATGCAGTGGTTTTTGTATTAGATCAACACGCTACGCTCCAGAATCGCGATGGGGTAGCGGTGGAGTTTTTTGGAAAGAAGGCCGGTACTTATCGGAGTTTGGCAAGTTTATCACGTCACACTGATTTACCCGTGGTTCCTGCTGCGAGTTATCGTTTACCGAATGGACGTCATATTTTAGAATTTTATGAGCCTATTGTTTGGCAAGAATATCCTACCAATCAAGAATCTATTTATCAAAATACGCTGGCTTATAATCAAGCTTTAGAGCGGATTATTTTAGCCCATCCAGAGCAATGGATGTGGATGCATCGGCGTTGGAAGCTATAACGCTCATTGTTCACCTAATTGAGTCATACTTAAACGAGCACAAAATCTGATTCTGTGCCTCGGGGTCCTGTCATCGTGGGAACTTGCGGTACAATACCTCGGCTATGCCTTCCAAAACGGCCGGGTAAATAAAATAAACAAAGGATACAATTCTAAACGCCCTAATAACATAGTGATAATTAGTAACCATTTGCTGGCGATACTCAGACTCGCAAAATTACTACTAATCGTTCCAATGCCTGCGCCAGAGTTGGCTAAGCCTGCTGCAATAGCAGAAAATGAAGAAGTAAAATCATTGCCTAATGCCATGAATATTAAAATCAAGATAGCGAATAAACCGAAAAATAAGCTGACATACCCTGTGATGGATTGTAGCGCGGGTTCTGGCATCGCTTTTTCATCTATTTTGATGGGAAGGACTGCTTGGGGATGCAGAAGACGGACGAACTCTCGTCTGATTTGTTTGGCAATCAGCATTACGCGTAATATTTTGATTCCCCCTGTGGTGGAGCCAGCACAACCCCCGATCAGCGATGCGAAAACAAGCAAAATAGGCGTAAAACTTTCCCAATTGTCGAATGGAGCGAGGTTATAGCCAGTAGTCGTTGATAATGAAATAATCATGAAAACACTGTCTATCCAATGCGCTTGGTTGGGAGCAAAGTGATTGTGTGCAAAGAGCGTCGCAATACATAACAATGTCATGACTAAAAAAGCGATAAAAAAGAAACGGCTTTCTTCATCTTTGAAATAAAGATTGAAGGTACGTTTTTGAAAAGCCGCATAATGTAACGCGAAATTGATGCTGCCGATGAGCATAAATAGGCATGCAAACACTTCAACAGCGCGGCTATGATAATAAAGGAAACTGTTATCATGCATCGAGAATCCGCCTGTGGAAACGGTGGCGAAACTTTCTCCTAAAGCATAAAACCAATCCATACCACAAAACCAATAGCACCATGCGCAAGAGAGTGTAAGGAGACAATAAATGCCCCAGAGTGCTTTGGCTGTTTGTGTAATACGCGGGGTTAATTTACTGTCGCGGATATTGCCTGATGTCTCTACACGAAATAATTGCGAGCCGCCCATACCTAACATAGGAAAAATAGCGACAGCCAAAACAACGATGCCCATGCCACCGATAAACTGTAGTTGTTGGCGATAATACAAAATGGCATGTGGCAATTGATCTAAATTGGAAAAAACTACCGCTCCCGTAGTAGTTAAGCCGGATACTGTTTCAAATACGATGTCGGTTAGATTAAGATGCAAGTCTTGAAATAAGAGGAATGGCAGAACAGAAATAGCGCTGATACTAAACCAGATGATCACCACGATTAGAAATCCTTCGCGGATTTTGAGCAGATGTTGATGATTGCGAAAGGACCGCCATAGCACTAGTCCGAGCACAGCGCAGAGCAAATAGGGCGCTATAAAAGGTACCCAAACCGCTTCTGCAAAAATAATGTTGATGAGGAGCGGCGGTAGCATGCTAAAGCTGTAAAGAAGGAGCAGCAATCCAATTAAGCGTAAAATAGTTTTATATTGCATACGTATTTAGCTCATAAATGTTAAATTAATTGCAAATAGCGTTTCCAATTGGTGGATATATTTCTGTTGGAGTAATAATAAAATAACATGATCCTGAGGGGCTAATAGCAAATTAGATTGCGCAAAATGAAGTTTTTTGTTGCGCACCACGCCAGCTACAATACACCCCGGTGGCAATTCTATTTCAGAAATGGGTCGACCAATAATGGCGGATGTTGTATCGCTTCCTTCTACAACAAGTTCAATAGCTTCCGCTTCTTCCTCTTGAAGGCGATGGACTCGGACCATATTGCCATGCCGGATTTTACTGAGAATAGTGCCAATAGTAATCGTTTGCGGTGACAAGGCGGTATCGATGACGCTGTCATCAATTAAATCAATGTAATTTTCGTGATTTACTAACGCCATCGCATATTTTGCGCCCAAATATTTGGCTTGCAGGCTGGCCATAATATTGGTTTCATCATGATCAGTGATGGCACAAAACATGTCAATGTCTTCAATGTTTTCATTTATCAATAGTTCCCTGTCACTGACATCGCCTTCGATGACTAAGGTCTTGTTCAATTGAGCGGCGTTTTTTGCGACTTTTTCAGGGGATTTTTCAATCAATTTTATTTGATAATCGGACTCGAGATGCTTGGCCAGTTCTCCACCAATGCGTCCGCCACCGGCAAGCATAATGCGGGAATTATGTTTAGGTGGACGCTTTAATTGAGTCAAAAGAGTATAGAGATTGTCTGCATAAGAGATGAAGAGAATTTTATCCTTCTCAGTTACGAGATACGACTCATCAAAAAAAATTGCTGTTTTATTGTTAAATAGCGCGACGATGTCAATTTGATTGTCTGCGATTTGGTGTCGAATTTCAGCAATCGTTTTGCCGTTGACCCAATCATCTGGACGCACATCAAACGTCACCAAGCATATTTTATCCTGATAGAAACTCAAAATTTGCGTAAAATCAGGATATTTGATCAGGCGGATAATATGTTGTACGACTGCGTGAGTGGGATAAATGATGGTTTGAATAGGAATGACTTTTTTGTTAAATAATTCTGGATATTCATGGTAATCGTGTGAGCGGATCCGAGCAATGGTGCGGGGGATTTGAAAAATTTTGGTTGCGAACAAGCAAGCGAGCATATTGATTTCGTCGTTGGCAGTGACAGCTATGACTAAATCAGTTTGTTCGATTCCGGCTTCTAAGAGAATATTAGGGCTGGCCGCATTGCCTACGACAGTTTGAACGTCTATATGGGAACGAATATCATGTAAAATATTGGCGTCCTGGTCGATTAGGACGATGTCATTATCTTCGTTAACCAGGTTGCGAGCTAATTTCTCACCAATTTGGCCTGCTCCTAGAATTATGATCCGCATAATGCTGCCTCCCATACGTTGCCTTCATAGACAAAGGTTGCTGGACCACGTAAATAAAGAGGGCCAGTGCGTTTGGGCCAAGACACTTGTAAATCGCCACCTGGGAGGCTCACTGTAATATCAGAGGTCATATTATGATAAAGCTGCCCAATGGCGGCGGCTGCTACGGCGCCGGAACCACAAGCAAGCGTTTCACCACAGCCACGCTCATATACTCGGAGTTGTAGGTGGTGAGAGCTAAGAATGCTTAGGAACCCGACATTGGTCTGCTCAGGAAAAAAGGGATGGGTACTCAATTGCGGTCCAATGGTTGCTATATCAGCATCAGTCCAATGGTTGGCCAACAAAATGGCATGCGGATTGCCAACGTTGATGGCATGAAATGAGTAGGTTTGTTGCCCAATAGTGAGCGAGTACATGGTTTCTTGCTGATTGGCTTGGATTGGGATGAGATGAGGTGCTAAATTCGGCTGTGGAAAATGAACCGTGATGGTCTCATCGTCATGCAGAGTCAAATACATCTTGGTTTTTAAAGTTTGAATACAGAGTTCTTGTTTAGAACTCAAGCCGCGGGCTTGAACAAATCGTGCTAAGCAGCGTGCACCATTCCCGCATTGGCCTACTTCTTGGCCATCTGCATTGAAAATTCTATAAAGAAAATCTACTTCAGGACTAGTGCTTGTTTCTACAATCAAACATTGGTCGAACCCAATGCCTGTATGGCGATTACTCAAATGTGCAATTTGTTGAGGACTCAGAGTCAGGGGGTGTTGGGTGGCATCGATCACCATAAAATCATTGCCCAAACCATGCATTTTGGTAAATGAGATCATGATAAGGGGCTTAATGAATGCAGTGTTTGCGTGTTGGGCAAATACAAGGGGCCTCGCTGGCCACAAGCGCTGAGAAACATGGTGATGAGGATGCAAGATAGAGTCAGCATGAATTGTATTCGTGCACGCATGAGATCCTAGAGATAAGCACAAGATGCTAACAGTATATGAAAGCATGCTGGGATAATCAATTGGTAACTATTCAGCCCTGCGTTCGGAGGGTAAAACTTGCCAATTGGTTAAGCATTAGCGATAATTACAGGTTTTTATGGATGGAAAGTTTTGTGTTGAATACTTATACAGATGAGCCTGCGCAGCCGGCCAAAGCTTGTGTGATTTGGCTGCATGGGCTTGGCGCAAATGGTGCGGATATGCGCGGTGTTGTTGAAGCGTTTCCTCCTATAACGATGCCTATTCGGCATGTTTTTGTGGATGCACCTGTGCGTCCTGTTACTATCAATAATCATATGCCGATGCCAGCGTGGTATGATGTGACTGGATTGAACCTCCAAGATCGAGAAGATCGCGAAGGGATTCTGGCGTCGGAACGTGCAATTGATGACATTATCTCTGCGCAAATTGCGCGAGGATTGGGGCCTCAACAAATTTATCTTGCAGGTTTTTCGCAAGGGGGCGCCATGGCTTTATTCATGGGATTACGGTCCCAGCGCACCTTGGGTGGCGTGATAGCGTTATCTGCTTATTTGCCTTTGCAGAAAGAATGTGCTGCGCCTAAACACGCGGATTTACCTATTTTTATGGCGATGGGAACATTGGATCAGGTTGTGATGCCAGATTGGACAAAACTGTCGTATGCTTTTGTGAAATCCCAAGGATGTACTCAAACTATTTGGAAAGAATATGCTATGGGACATACTATCTGTATGCAAGAAGTGAGCGATATTGCACAATGGTTGCAAGCTCAAATTCAGCAGGTTACTCAAGGGGTGGCGTTATGACCGTAGTAAAAAAATCTCGTTTGGTATCCTATTCTTGCGAACAAATGTATGATTTGGTCAATGATATTGAGCGTTATGCGGATTTTTTACCTTACTTTTCTTCGGGTGTGATTCATCATAAAGATGCGGATGAAATCCAAGCTACGTTGTCGATCACAGCAGCAGGGATGAGTAAATCATTTACAACTTGCAATCGTTTGCAAGCCAATAAAATGATTGAAATGCGTTTGGTGGATGGCCCATTTAGCCATTTTGAAGGATTTTGGCGGTTTGATGAAACACCTGAAGGGTGTCTTGTATCGCTGGATTTAAAATTTGATTTTGCAGGCCGTATGTTTTCTATGCTATTGGGGCCTGTTTTTGAACAAGTGACCGATACATTGGTCGATGCGTTTTGCGAACGAGCTGTTAACGTGTATGACAAAAAGTAACTATGTTTCTCTCCATAATGACTGCGAATTAGTCTATGCGCCGCGCGCTGCAGAGCCATTGGTATTTTCCAGTCCTTGGGTTGAGGGCATGACGGTGAATGCTTTGGTGCAAGCGTCTGGTTTTTTACACCAGCATCCTGAAGTAGCTGATTTGGCCGTTGGAATTTTTGCGAAATGTGTCAATTGGGATACGTTGGTAAAGCCTGGTGATCGGGTGGAATTATATCGCCCCTTGTTGCTGGATCCGAAAGAAAAGCGGCGCCGTCAAGCGAAGTCAAAGCCGTTGTCTTGATGAAATGGATTGGTAAAGTTGGCCTTGGCTTAAGAGCACTGAGTTAAGATTTTTGGACGTATTTTTTTCCAGTAGAATTGGGTTGCTTAACTTAGCCATATTAGGCTAATGCCAAACTTAGTCTGGCTTACGAGCACTGACGTCTTTCTCAATTTTAACCAAACGATCATTAGAAAAAAATAATGTTAAATGTCGAATGATATTTGGACTTGTGCCGCGTCTCCAGGTATACGCAAAATCCCAGCGATCTTGGTTGAACATGGGGCTAATCAAGCTGGTTCCCATTAAAATGGCAGCATCATTTTTACTCATACCTAATTTCAAATGAGCAATACGCGCAGGGGATAAGATATTGCCTTGTTGTACTTTGCTTCTTGAAAAATCATAAGATAAACAATGAGTCAGTGACAGAACAATGCTTATTAAAATAAGAATGGTTTTCATTCGCATTTTTTTGCCTTATAGTATAGGTATTCAAAATAGTAGCGCATTGTAACATGCAAAGGTTAAAAATAAGAGGGGAGAGGATATTATTGTGATAGAGAGCAAACAATTAAAATCAGCAGGATTGAAAATTACGGTCCCCCGCGTGAAAATATTGCAAGTTCTTGAACAAGCTCGTGAGCATCATTTGAGTGCGGAGAATGTTTATAAAAAATTGTTCGATATGGGCGAGGAAGTCAGTTTGGCTACTGTGTATCGGGTGTTGACTCAATTTGAAGCTGCGGGATTGATTGATCGCCACAATTTTGAAGGAGGATACTCTGTATTCGAATTACGCCAAGATACCCACCACGATCATTTGGTTTGTGTTAAATGTGGTCGTGTAGAGGAGTTTTTAGATGAAGTGATTGAATCTCGCCAAAATCAAATTGCTAACAAAGCCTGCTTTAAAATGACGGGTCATGCTTTGAATATCTACGGTATTTGCGCAAATTGCTAGACCCAGGACTTACGCAAAACCCCGATCTCTTCGTTGGATTTAGTCTTTAATTCGGTTTTGCGTAAGTCCTGAGAACATGACAGCGTCTTATTTTAAAACACCCTAATCCGCCCTTCGGGCACCTTCTCCCGCCAGCGGGCGAAGGGATTTTATTGCAGGTAAGGGTGTCATTTCACAGCAAATTTAATAATTCATGCAAAGCATGTGCCAAAATTTTACACATCATAGCTTGCTCAGGCGCATTAGGGACTAGGGCTTGGTTGATGCCTAATTTAATCCCTAAATAGTCTTGTTCATCATATTTTTTTCTGAATGAATTGATGATGTAATCGTGGGTACCTAAAAAAGGGAAATTGTGGCGTATTTTATACGGTGGCGTTTCTTTGTCGAGCAAACCATGTAATATCCGAGCAACTTCTTTCTCCGCATGGCGATGGGCGTCATATAATACGCCGATAGCGGTTTTTAAAAACAACCCCTTTAAAATAGGCGTGAATGTGAAAATGGAAAGATGTAATACTTGTTGGCCCTGTGCAATATGCGCAGCAATTTTTTCTTGTAAATCATGGTGAAAGGGTTCGTAGTAAGTTTTAATCAGAGCTTGCTTCTTGTCAGCTGAAAGACCTTTGCTATATCTAGAAAAACAGCGCGCGTGGTGGGGGCTGTGATCACAGTCTATCAATAAACGGGTGACTTTGGCCTCGACCGCATCGCATCCTAGGTTTTTATGCAAATGTTGGGCAATATATTTTGCCCCGATGTCATAGGCGCGCGAAGTTTGTAATAGTAATTCTTTGTCTTCGAACAGAGGCCAATATTTTTTGGGAACCTCGTTGCTTCCATGTGCACAGCTGATGACCAATATCGTTGGTTTCATAGCATTCCTAGGTGCTTGTAGCTTCCGTAATCTTGAGATTCGATACAATTTTTGCAACACCATGGATATGATGAACACGTTTCAGTATCACATCGATGGAGTGTTTGCTTTTAACCGTGCCGGTCAATGTAACAATCCCATTGGTAGTAGAGGTATTGATACCCACTAGAGGAATAGATTCATCTTCGAACACTTTGGCTTCCAAAATAGCTGCTTCGATTTTAGTCGTAATATAAGCATCTGTGAGGCTCGAGTTGACTGATTTGATGTCAAAATTGCTGGTATTGATGGATCGGACACCTTGCGTATTAGCAACAATCCGCAAGGCTGCTACAAAAGCCGGGTTATTTTTTGCATGTCCACGCAGGGTAACCACCCCATCATGAGTTTTTACTGAAATTTTCAATGGGTTAAGATGAGCGTTTTTTGTGAATTCCGCTTTTATTTTGGTTGTAATAACTGTGTCCGACCAAGTTTGCTCGAGATTTTGGAGATCGCTCGCGTATACATTGGGGACGAGGAAAACGAACAGTACAATAAACCAAAATTTTATACGCATGATGCTTGCAAAAATATGAGAATATAACGAGTATAGCATAGGATTGATACTCGTCATAAGGACTTTCCAATGGGTTACTCTTTGCTCAGATCCTGCTTATTTTTACTTGAGCCAGAGCGTGCGCACGCATGGGCTCTCAAAGCCTTGGATTATGTGCCAAACCATTTTTTTAAAGTATTGCCGCAGCAGTCGCAACAGATCATGGGTTTGCAGTTTCCGAACCGTATCGGTTTGGCTGCTGGGTTTGATAAATCGGGTCGATACGTGGATGCTTTGGCTAAACTTGGTTTTGGGTTTATTGAAGTGGGTACGGTGACGCCGTTGCCGCAAATGGGGAATCCTAAGCCGCGGTTATTTCGCCTAGCGCCAGAGCATGCTCTAATCAATCGTTTGGGATTCAATAACCCAGGCGTCGCGATATTAGTGGAAAACTTGCAAAGTATGCAATATCAGGGCATTCTGGGGGTGAATATTGGTAAGGGCAAGGAGACCGCTTTGACCCATGCTGTAGAAGATTATGTCTATTGTATGGAGCGGGTATACCCGTTCGCATCGTATATTACGATTAATATTTCCTCGCCGAATACGCCAGATTTACGTCTCTTACAACAAAAAGAATATTTTTTGCATCTAGTCCAAACATTACGGCAGACTCAATTACGTCTGGCAGATCTGCATGGACGCTATGTTCCGTTGGTGATAAAAATTTCGCCAGATGAGACAGACGAGACGTTGAAAAAGATGGCAGAGATTATTCGTAACCAAGGTATCGATGGGATTATTGCAACCAATACCACGTGTGCACGGACAGACGTACAACATTGTGTCCATGGGAATGAACAGGGTGGTTTGAGTGGCCGACCCTTGTCGCAAAGATCAACGGCTTGTTTGGTTTTGCTAAAAGAAATAGTGGGCGATGAGGTGACGTTGATTGGAGTGGGCGGAATCGATACGGTAGCAGCCGCTCAGCAAAAAATAGCGGCAGGTGCAGCTTTATTACAAGTATACACCGGTTTGGTTTATCAAGGCCCAGGTCTTGTGAAGCGCTTGGTGACTGAGGCGGTGTAAACGCCTCTCAGCACGAACCGATCTTAATTTGGTGCGCCGTTAGACCTATCCTAGCACTTTGACTCATGGGATGACGTATCTGTCTCACTCCCAGATTGATCCAATTCCTTCTGTAAATGTTCTTGATCTTTGTATTGTTTAAATAATTTTCTAATCGCCACGCGCAAATTGTGATGACCACCGCGAACTTCAACTTTTTGTTTGCCCTGTGTAGGCGGGATACCCAAAGCTTGTAAAAATAATTCCGCTTTTTTAATATCTTTTAGTTTAGATTGCAGCAGAGGTTTGTACATCGCAACGGTATCAGGACTGGCCTCCATAACGACGCGGTGATCTTGTAAAATTTTAACGGTTTGCGCATCGGAACTTGATTTATATACTGCGAAGTTTTCTCCCAAAGTAAAAGTGAGATCTTCTTTGATGTAATTCATGGATGCTTGGACGTCCGGTATGGACCGAGGGGCCTCTGGTTGTATGTCTGATTGTGCGAACATGACCGCGCTTGATGGGGTTAGTCTATCTGCGAGATTTGAGGGTACTTGTTGTTTTAATTTTTTCAACTGATTAATCCCTGTGCGTAATTCTCTTACATTCATTTTTTGGGGGGGCTTAGATTGAGATGGACTTGAAATAACCTGATCCAAGTCATCTATATGGGAGTCGGTTTGTATTGGAACTACTTTAGGTGTAGAGCTGAATAGACCGAGACCGAATCCTGAAAATGAGAACCATGCTTTGCTAGGCTCAGGCATTTTAAAGCGATTAAGCGCTCTTGTGGCCAATTCTTTTTCTGCCATTTTTTTTAATACAGTAGTGACTGCGCCATAAGATTCGCTTTCTCTTCCAGGTATTTCATGCAGATACATGCCTTGTGTATGCTTGTGAATGATAGGGTTGAGGGCTGAGATTAATACTCGCGCGTCTTGGGTATCATAATCAGCTATGATTCTAATTTTTTTTGCTTCTTCTGGGATAAAATCGTCTATCTCTAAAGCAGACAATTCAGCTTGATTAATTACTTTTTCTTGTTTGATCTTGCCGGATCTTTCATCGATGCGGATTTGATAAACGCCATTAGGTAAAATCACAGTATCGCCAATACGAGCATTTTCTGGAAGTGTTCTACAACAAAGAATTCTAGAAGATATTTTTGGGGACCAAGTGCTGCATTGTTGGCATAAAGTTCTGAGTTCTGCATCCGTGAGTATTGCAAGATTAATTCTTTGTGATTTCTGTAATATCGTGTCGATATGTGAGGTTAATTTTTGATCGATACTGTTCTCTAGGTAGAAGCGTTTTAAGAAAAAATTCATAAAATCCGCATCTGTTTTAAAATTAAATACTTTTAAAATAAGGTTGGTTTTTAATTGGCGTCGATGACGCTCTTGTTCAGCCAGATAATGAAGGCTAGACGAGATATCTGTAATTCGAAGAACTGCTTCATCTTGTGGACTTCCTAAATAAAGCGCATGCGGTTTGTTTGCAAACCCAGTTATTAAGGACTTCGTTAATTGCGTATTTTGATTCCATTTTTGTACTGTCGCACTATCTAAACAGGTGATTTTTTCTGGCAAGTTCGTTGTGTTGGGTAACATATAATCAGGAATGGATTGCCGCATGTTTTCTTGGCTAAGGATGCAGTGAAGCCGGTTATCCCTACCGACCTGGAATATACCTTCCGGGACAATGTAAGTGGGTCCGTGACTCAGGGTGAAGCGTAGCATGTCTAGAGAACCCGCCCGGAAAATAGTAGTGCTAATTTCAGCGTCGTCACCGACTGAGCCAGCTGCTCCTAGACGCATTGCATTAGGTTTTCCTCCGGTCGCCTGATTGATTAATAGTGGCAGTTGAACAGCATGACTAGTGTCTGTGTCTATTGAAGTGAATCTAGGCTCGATTGTTTCTAGCTCAGTGGTGTCATTGGGCACCATGTCTGCTGGGAGCGTGCGGTTCATTTCCTCAGCATTCAAAATAAGCTGTGTGCGGCTAAGACGATCTAGCTGATATACGCCATTGGGTACAATGAAGGTGTCGCCGATCTGAATGTCTACGTTATCATTGATGCTTTCTATGGATTGGGCACGATAAATTCTTTCACTTCTTGCTGGGATATATTCGTATCCGGAATAGGATAATACTTCGAGATCTTGGTCGGATAATTTACTAAAATTAATTTGGTTAGGAAGCATTCCGGCCAAATAAGTTTTGTACTCATCTGCACCTCCAACTGTGCCACTTTCTGCGTGTAGCGCTAAGAAATCTTGGTAGGTTTTTTCCGCATATTGCGTGAATTGAACATCGGTTTTTACTTTACTGACTTTATAAAGAATCTCAAACAGGTTGCGATGCGCTATTTCGTTGTCCAAATGCTCTTGCTTTAATTTTCGGATGACTTCTTGAGCGCGCTCGACTGCTGGACTGGATTCTCCACACACATAGAGGCTATTGGGTTTTTTAACACAGGCTTTGTTGAGCGCTATGGTTAATAATTTATTGTTCTTAAGGTCGGGTTCATCGTGGTCTGTAATGGGCTCATCATTACTTTCAATAACGGTTAGGCGCGTCTGAGCAGTGGGTTGTTGTCCTACTGGAATTGCTGACAATTCTTTTTTGCTTAGAATAATTTGTTCTTGGAAGCCTGGGAGTATTTGCCATGCCCCCTCTGGTGTTATGATGGTATCCCCTATTTGGAGATCCGAGATTTGATCTCGTGAGCCGCAAAGAATGATTCTGGGACTAGATGGCGGTGACCAGGATGTGCAGCTCTTGCTGACTGCAGTCAGATCCAAAGAGGAAAGCTTAGGGAGCTTGGCGCGCTGGGCTAGCGTTTCGGCTATGCTAGAAGCGATATCACTCTGATCATCTCCAGCTTCTAAATAAGCTTTTTCTATAGTAGCAATCAGCTCTGGAGTAGAGGTTTGATGGAGCGTTTGTATGATGCGGTCATGCATACAGGTGCACTAAGTGATTAACCTATTTTTAGTATAGTAGACTCTATCGATAATTCTAGGGCAAGAGGATTTTTGGTCAATTTTAAATCTGGTTTACAGAGCCGTGACCGTTAGGGAGCGGATTTCTTTAGTGCGGTTTAAATAAATGAATTACCGAAATCCAAAGGGTCAATACCCAGATGCTGCGCGATACTTTGGCCGATATCCGCAAAGGTATCGCGTCGTCCGATGAATTGGCTTGGGGTATTTGGCCCATAGACTAGGACTGGAATGTGTTCCCGAGTATGATCCGAACCAGGTAGCGTCGGGTCACAGCCATGATCTGCCGTGATGACAATCCAATCATTTTCTTGTAGTACACCATCCAATTCTGGTAGACGAGCATCTAATTCTTCCAAGGCATTGGCATACCCGATGGTGTCGCGGCGGTGGCCATAGGAAGAATCAAAATCTACAAAATTACTGAATATGAGGCTGCCGGGAGCAGCATCGCGTAAGGCGGCAAGCGTGGCATCGAATAGCGCTGAATTGCCGTCTGCTTTGATTGATTGGCTAATACCTTGATGAGCAAAAATATCACTGACTTTGCCAATGGCAAGGACGTCCCGGTTTGCCTGCACCAGTTTATCTAATAAAGTGGGTTGCGGGGGAGGGCTGGCATAATCGCGGCGGTTGCCTGTTCGTTTGAAAGTGGGTGCTGACTCTCCCACAAAGGGTCTTGCGATGACGCGACCAATATGCAAAGGATCGACCAACGTACGCGCTAATTCACACAATGCATAGAGGCGATCTAAACCAAAATGAGTTTCATGGGCTGCAATCTGAAAGACACTGTCACCAGAGGTATATACAATGGGGTACCCACTCCGAATGTGTTCTTCACCCAATTCAGTAATGATTTCTGTCCCAGAAGCATGAATCTGACCTAATACACCCGGTATCTGGCCTTGTTCAATCAACATTTGAATGAGTGCTTGTGGAAAGCAGGGTTTTTCTTGAGGAAAATAACCCCAAGGGTACATTACGGGAACGCCAGCGATTTCCCAATGGCCGCTTGGGGTATCTTTGCCAAGGCTTTGTTCTACCGCATAGCCAAAATACCCCGCAGGGGGAGGCAGCGTAGACAAATCATATAAAGCTGACCCTGAGCTGGCAATGGCGGCATGGTATAAGCCACGCTTGGCCAAGTTTGGGATGTGTAATGGTCCTGAGCGTAGATCAGCTTGGTCAGCTTTTCCAGCGCGACATGCTTCGACGATATGCCCGAAAGTATTCGCTTGTTCATCCCCATAAGCTTTGGCATCCAAACTGGCACCAATTCCTAAAGAGTCTAAAACCAGTATACATACACGTGGTAAAGTCATAGTCGTCAATCATTTACTCCAGTTATTCATGCTTACGTCGGCAATGGGTTTCGCGCAGTCCCCATAAAATGAGGAGGGCGCTTATCAATCCCAGAGGTAAAATGACAGCGGCATATTGATAATCATTGAGTGAATAAACGGGTACGCCGTTTACCATCTGCATTTCTCCATGATGGAGCATCAAGCTAGAAAAAATATTTTGATAAAGCACATAGCCACTTTGAGTAAGAATAGAAACGACACTGACGGCAGTTGCTGTGATGGTTGAAGAGTTGGATTCTGCAACCAGTGCATAAGAAATCACTTGCGAAGCGGTTAATAAGCCTAATAAGAAAAACAAAACCAGCATCATCCAATAGGTCACAGGCAGATATAAAATAGCCAGTACAGTGATTAAGGACGCGCAGGCCCCAAAACGCATAGGTGGAATCCGGACGCCCCATTTGTCTGAGAACCACCCCATCAATGGACCACCGATAATAGCGCCCAGGAATAACATAGAGTTGATCAACGAGGCATCTTCTTTCACGATACCCAAACGTTGCATTAAATATAACGAACCCATTACAGCACCAAATACTGCAACGGCCATGTTCATCAAACTGGCATAGCAGGCGGCACGTAAGGTTTGAGGATTCAAATAAGCCACTTTGGCACTGTTTAATATGCTAATTTTAACCGACGTTTTGCTTGGGTTGGGTTTGTCTTGGATAAAAACCATCATCAAACCAAGAATACACAAGCCCAACCATCCCAACCATAGCATGGCAGAACGCCATCCGATGTAGAGGACTAATTTGGTCAAAGGGTATTGGGCTAACATACCGCCTGTCATTGCAATGGTGACGATCAAGCCGGTGATCATCGCCATCCGTCGTGGAGGAAACCAATTAGAAGCAATCCGAATGGGTCCTAAAAAGCAAAAAGCGCTCCCAATGCCAGTGATAAAACGACAGATCAGTGCTAAGAAAAAGCTGTGAACATAGGCCAATACAAACGTGCTGGCAACACAAAACAACATAGCCCAAAGAATGGTTTTTTTTGCGGAAAATCGGTCGAGAATGACACCTGCTACAAATAAGAATAAGACATTTGAGACATAATATACGCTGGATAAATACGTCAAGCTACCCGCCTGGATATGAAAATCTTGCATGATATCGTCGGCGATAGAGGCAAACATATTGCCTTGAATGAATTCATAAAAGAAAAATAAAGAGGCTGCAAAACAGATGCACCAAGGAAGCCAGCGTTCTTTGCTTGAGGATGACTCAGTTCGATAGTCACGTGCCATATCCATCTCCACTCCTACGATTTTAATGATTTACAATGTGTTTCGCGTAATGCAAGACCCATGCATAATGCCACAGCGGTGGCAATGGGAAAAATCCAAAATGCAAACCGCAAATCAGCGACTTGAATGGAGGCATGGTGACTATGATGCATCATCAACCAACCAAATAAGACTTGCGCCAGACCAGCAGAACTCATAATGAGCACAGAAGCCAAACCTGTTGCTGAGCCGGTATAAATAGAAGGATTGCTTTCAGCGATCAAAGGATAGGAGATCACTTGAGTACTGGTAAATAAACCGAGTGCAAAGAAAATGACGGCAAGTTCATAGACCGACAAGGGGATATGAATGCACAAAGGCAGTAAGGTGAGTCCAGTACATAGGGCTCCTACGATCATAATGGGTTTACGGAGTCCTTGTTGATCGGATAACCATCCCATCAATGGGCAACCAAAAATACTTCCAATATAAATAAGACTCACAATATTTGCCGCAGCCAAATGGTCTAGATTATGGACTGTTTTTAGATAGGTATTGCCCCATAAGGCGCACAACACCATAATGGGTAAGTTCAGACAGGCTGTATACAAGCCAGCCAACCAATTTTGTGAATTATTTGCTGCGTGAGCCAATGCTTTCAACCATGATTGGGTGTGTGTGGTTTTTGCTGTGGTTTGAGTTGGATTGCGTACAATCAAGGCGATGAAACCCAAGAATATCAAGCCAACTAAGACATCCCAGCCCATCGCTGCGCGCCAGCCCCAATGCAATGCTAAATAGGCAAAGGGCGTATGCGCCATCATACCGCCTAAAAAAGCCATCGTCACAATACAGCCAATCACCAATGCTTGTTGAGCAGGTGCAAACCAACGTGAGACTAACACCACACATGCCAAGAAACAAAAGGCATTGCCAACCCCGGTCAAGGCATGGAATATCGCGGCCCAAGTATAATTGTGACTCAACGCAAAACCCAGCGTCCCAAGTACGCACAGGCTCATTGCGGATAAGATAACCGAACGAACAGGATAACGATCTAAAATGAATCCAGCAGGTAAAAGAAATAATACATTTGCCCAGACAAAAGAACTCGACATCCAGCTTAATTGCGCAGCGCCTAGATGAAAATCGGCTTGTAAACTAGGATTGATAACATCGAAGATATTGAGTTGAAAGAACTCGTAGAAAAAGAATAATCCAGCCGTAAGACAAATCAACCATGATTTTCCTGCTGAATGGGTCAGAGATGTGTCAGCTTTATGAGACAAAATCACTCCTAGAACCTAGAGGGTTGTGATCCGTTTATGACCGCGCGAAGTATAACAGAGTCTAATATTTGATACCAGTGCCTCGTTAATTGATCTTCGTTCCAAATAAATCATAATCATCGGCATCGGTAATGCTTATCTCTACCAATGTTCCAATTTTGGCATCAGCATAGGGTTGTATATAAACCAAACCATCAATTTCAGGGGCATCTGCTTTACTTCGACCAATAATGTGTTCGGGCGTGATGCTATCAATTAATACGGTTTGCTGACTGCCAATTTTGGCCTGTAAGCGTTGATAGCTAATTTGCGCTTGGACTTGCATAAACCGATGATAGCGCTCTTCTTTGATGTCATCAGGCACTGGATTGGCCAATAAATTTGCTTGTGCGCCTTCGACTGGAGAATATTGAAAACAGCCTACACGGTCAAGTTGAGCTTCGCGGAGAAAATCTAATAATTCTGAGAATTCATCTTCCGTTTCGCCAGGAAATCCTACGATGAATGTGGAACGAATAGTCAAATCAGGGCAAATGCTCCGCCAATTTTTAATGCGCTCCAGTGTGTTTTCACTGCTTGCTGGGCGTTTCATGGCTTTTAATATACGTCGGTTAGCATGTTGCAACGGAATATCTAAATAAGGTAATAGTTTGCCATCCCGCATGAGAGGGATGATTTCATCTACATGAGGGTAAGGATATACATAATGTAAACGTACCCATATTCCGAGCTCGCCTAATTGTTCACATAAATCATAAAATCGTGTGCGAATGCTTTTGTCTTGCCACTGTGCTTCCTGATATTTCACATCGACCCCGTAAGCACTGGTGTCTTGAGAAATGATCAACAATTCCTGTACGCCTGCTGTTTTAAGACGTTGCGCTTCGGAGAGTACCTGTGAGATAGGATAACTTTGTAAACGGCCGCGCATGCTGGGGATGATACAAAACGTGCATTTTTGATTGCACCCTTCTGATATTTTCAAATAAGCATAATGCCGGGGAGTGAGCTTGATGCCTTGCGGTGGAATCAGAGACGTAAAAGGATCTACGGGTGGTGGCAGGTGCTCATGGACTGCTTGCAACACCGTTTCGTAAGCGTGAGGACCACTGATATGGAGTACATCGGGACAAGCTTGGCGAATAAGGTCAGCTTTTGCGCCCAGACAACCTGTGACAATGACGCGTCCATTTTCTTGCATGGCTTCTTTGATGGTATCCAGTGACTCTTCAACGGCAGCGTCAATAAACCCACAGGTATTAATAACCACCACACCCGCATCTTGGAAAGTAGTAACGAGTTCATAACCTTGTGCGCGTAATTGGGTAATAATGCGCTCAGAATCCACCAGTGCTTTGGGGCAACCTAAACTGACAAAACCGACTCGATGATTCATTGGGCTTCTTTAGGATTTGTAGGGTGGCATAATATACCTAAAATTGAGCATTTAGTCAAAATTTTTTGATTTATGTGAGATCGTTCATAAAAAAAATTCACCGCGCATAAAAAAAATATATTGATTCGTTTTTGGGCTAATATTAGTATGGTTGTTCAGAGGCTAGGAGAAATATAATGACAGCAGCGAATTATGTATTCTATCGATGCGTAAATCGTAGCAATAAAAAATGGTTTCGTATCGGAATAGGGCGGGTATCCACGGATGAGTTTTAGGATTTAATGCTATTGATTTTTCCGTTTAGACTACGTTTAAAAACTCGCAATAGAGTAGACTATTCCTCGCTTTTAAACGTAGCCTAAACAAAACAATCAAGTCGCCTAAAATCCTAAAACTCATCCGTGAAAGGTATAAAATGACCCATCAAAAGTATTAGGCAACGTATCCTATACTTGGAAAGGCAACGATGCTCCCACAAATAAGGTGACGATTTTTAATAAAATCATCATGATAAAAGGCGAAAAATCTAATCCCGCAAGTATCGGGAGATAGCGACGAATTTGTTGGAGCATAGGTTCTGTGACAGCATGCAAAATGGTTGTCAAAGGGTGCTGCCAATGCGGATTGACCCAAGACATGATGACCCGAATTAACAAAGCATAAAATATCAAATCACAAGGCTGAATGATGAGATCTGCAAACGCATACGCGCCAGTAAGCAACCAAATCCGTGTATGTCCAAGATATAGGATACAAATCAGTAAAAACTTCAACCATTCGACGCCAACTAATACCGCAAGACATACCCAATCGTACTGTTGAAAAGGCGTTAAGCGAATTTGCAGTATTTTGAGCATGGGTGCGAATAACGGATCGGTCAGACGCTGAACCATTTGCCGTACTGGATGCAATTGGCTAATGCGAAAATATCGCAAGCCAAAACGTAACCAGAAAACAAAAGTCACCAAACCAAATAGGGTTGAGATTAGAAAATAGCTTACTGAAACCAATCCAGACATTTATTTTTCCTCGCTGCGTAAAGTTTGTGAACGTGTTACCGCCGCTTGCATGGCAGATAACACCGTGTTGGTTAATTGCTGCTGGGCAAAAACATCCAATGCTGCTGCAGTGGTACCGGCTTTGGAGGTGACTTGCTGTTGCAGTCCAACCAGCGTTTTTCCGGGCAGCATAGCTAAACTCGCTGCACCAGCTAAGGTTTGAATTGCGAAACTGTTTGCAGTGTCGGGAGCGAGTCCCAACGCAATTGCACCTTCGGACATCGCTTGCGCAAATAAAAATAAATACGCTAACCCACTTCCAGATAAAGCGGTGACGGTATCTAAATCTTTTTCATGTTGTGTCCAAGTGATTTGTCCGCATTGTTGAAATAGCGCGGTGGCTGCTGCATGGTGTTCGGCCGTGACCCATGAATTGGCTAACAATGGGGTAGCAGATTGACTGCAGGCGGCGGCAATATTTGGAATGGCACGGACCAAAGGCGTCTGTTGCGGCAAATATTTGGCAAACCAATCCAAATCCAAGCCGGCAGCAATAGAAATGACTAAGAGTGACGGTGTTAGATGTGGTCCTATTTCTGTTAATACGGCAGCCATTTGGGCAGGTTTGACTGCTAAAATGAGGATCTGTGCATCGGGGAGAATAGCCAAATTCGTGGGATGCGTCGTGAGACGTGGGGCTGGTTGCGCATTGGCTAACGAGGGAGATGCAACTTGCAAATGGTAATTTGGATTAGTTAACAAACCCTGACAGAGGGCTTTGCCCATATTACCATATCCTATTATACTAATGTTCATGATTTATTCTTGTTTCTGTAAGGGAATAAGTTGCTGAATACCTGCTTCTGCTAAAGCTAACATGTCATTCAGTTGCGCACGACTAAAGCTTGCTTCTTCCGCTGTTCCTTGGATTTCAATAAATTCACCTTGCTCATTCATAACGACGTTCATATCGGTATCAGCCAATACATCTTCAGCATAATCCAAATCTAAAACGGCTTGATCTCGATAAAGACCTACTGAAACAGCTGCTACATAATGAAAGGGCGCCTTTTTACGAATTTTTTCATGAGTATATAACCAATCCACCGCATCTTTGAGTGCAACACAAGCTCCGGTAATGGATGCTGTTCGCGTGCCGCCATCTGCTTGAATGACGTCACAGTCTATGGCAATTGTGATTTCGCCCAATGTTTTTAAATCGATGCAACGGCGTAAAGATCGGCCGATCAGACGTTGAATTTCTAAGGTACGGCCTCCTTGTTTGCCTTTACTGGCTTCGCGCTCATTTCGGCTATGTGTGGCACGGGGCAACATCCCATATTCGGCAGTAATCCAACCTTGGCCTTTGCCTTTGAGAAAACGCGGGACCCCATCGGTGATGGAGGCGGTACAGAGCACTTTAGTTTGCCCAAACTCTACCAATACCGAGCCTTCCGCGTATTGTGTATAAGATCTGGTGATAGTAATAGGGCGTAGTTGGTTGGGATCGCGACGACTTGGGCGCATGAGGACTTCCTTAAAAAACTGCGAGTATACCAGGCTCGGCATGAGAAAAACATTCCCTCTCTTTAGGCGCTGTGAATTTTCAGGTATTATTGAATACTTGGCTACTTTTGGGAGTCTTCATGACGTTGGATACCAACACAGATCATTCTGTTGGTTGCTTGTTTATTGTTGCAGCCCCTTCAGGGGGAGGTAAAACCAGTTTGGTACGTCATTTGGTTGAGCGCATGGAGCGTATTACTGTTTCTGTCTCACATACTACTCGTAACAAGCGTCCGGGTGAAAAACATGGCACGGATTATTTTTTTGTACCGTTTGAAGAATTTCAAGCAATGATTGCTCAACAAGCATTTGTTGAGCATGCGCACGTTTTTGATCATTTATATGGCACTTCTTACGCGCAAATTTCAGAACGTTTGCGTGAAGGGATTGATATTGTCTTAGATATCGATTGGCAAGGCGCTCAACAAATCAAACGCTATTTTCCGCAGGCAGTGAGTATTTTTATTATCCCCCCATCTTTGGCTGCCCTGCATGACCGTTTGATTCAACGTCAACAAGATGATGAGTCTGTGATTGCAAAGCGGATGCAGCGTGCTCAAGATGAACTGCAACATTATGCGGAATTTGATTATTTAATTGTTAATGATGATTTTGGGCAAGCGGCCAATGATTTGGCGATGATTGTCGCCTCTCAACGGTTGCGTGCGGCCCGGCAGGTTGTTCAAGAACGGAAATTACTATCATTATTATTGACATCAAAGTAAAATGCTCATAAGTGTAAGAGTACTGATTTGGAGATAATAGAAAATGGCTCGAGTTACAGTAGAAGATTGTTTGGAACATGTAGCAAATCGTTTTGAATTAGTCATGATAGCATCTAAGCGAGCACGCGACATTGCAGTGCGTGGTGCACAGCCTATGGTAGAGTGGGAAAATGACAAACCTACGGTGGTGGCATTGCGTGAAATCGCTGAAGGAAAAATCAAAAAAGATATTTTGACAGAAGATTAATTGTGTGGATTATTTTGCTGATCTAAGAACAGCCCTAGAAGAGTATTTAGAATTAGAACAAATTGAGCTGTGTGAGCAGGCCTATCAGATTGCACTCAGAGCTCATGAAGGGCAAATGCGACGTTCAGGAGAGCCGTATATTACTCATCCTGTAGCCGCTGCTTTGATTTTAGCAGGGATGCGCTTAGATCATCAAACCATCATGGCTACGTTGTTGCATGATGTGATTGAAGATACTTTGATGAGTTTAGAAGAACTGCATACTTTGTTTGGAGATGAAGTTGCTGCGCTCGTGGATGGTGTCACCAAATTAACCAAAATCAAATTTGAATCGCGCGCTGAAGCCCAAGCCGAAAATTTCCGTAAAATGATTTTGGCGATGGTAAAGGATATTCGCGTAATTATCGTAAAATTAGCTGATCGCTTGCATAATATGTGTACTTTGGGTGCTATGCCCAGTGCGAAACGCCGCCGTATAGCGATTGAAACCTTGGAAATTTATGCCCCGATTGCAAATCGCTTGGGGATGCACGTCATGTTTACTGGCTTGGAAGATCTAGGATTTAAAGCATTATATCCCATGCGGTATCGAGCCTTGAAATCGGCAGTAGAGAAATCGCGCGGCAATCGTAAAGAATTAACCCATAAAATTGAGCATGATTTACAAGAAGCATTGGAAGATTTGGATATTCCTTACGAGCATGTGTTTGGACGGCAAAAACATTTGTATAGCTTGTATCGAAAAATGCGGCAAAAAAAGGCTTCTTTTTCTGAGATTTCAGATGTATTTGCATTCCGGGTTACTACTGATGATATTGACTCTTGTTATCGTGTGTTAGGTGCTTTGCACCAAACCTATAAACCGGTACCTTTGCGTTTTAAAGATTATATTGGTATTCCTAAAGTCAACGGTTACCAATCATTGCATACGACGTTATTTGGGCCATTTGGCGTGCCGTTGGAAGTTCAAATTCGAACGCGAGAAATGGATCGCGTAGCAGAAAATGGGGTTGCCGCTCATTGGATTTACAAATCTTCTGGACTCGAAGTCAATGAAGCGCAATTGCGTGCACGTGAGTGGGTTCAGCGGCTCCTAGAAATGCAACGCAGCACGCATAACTCCCTAGAATTTATTGAAAATGTGAAAATCGATTTATTTCCAGATGAGGTTTATGTCTTTACACCCAAGGGACACATTATGGAATTGCCCAAAGGATCCACTGCAGTGGATTTTGCTTACGCGGTGCATTCAGATGTTGGCAATCATTGTGTTGCGGCCAAAGTGAATCGGCGTTTGGTGCCCCTGAGCATGCCATTAACCAATGGCCAAACAGTAGAGATTAATACCCAGCCTAATGCACATCCCAATCCAACTTGGTTGAATTTTGTGATGACCAGCAAAGCGCGGTCTAATATTCGCAATTTTTTGAAAACCCAGCATCATACCGAATCAATTGCTTTGGGTAAGCGTTTATTAGATCAAGCTTTGGCTGAATTGGCAAGTAGATCGGATAAAATTCCTCCCGAAACCTTAGAGGTTTTGCTCAGGGATTTGGATTATAGAACGCTCGAAGATTTATTGTACGCTTTAGGAACAGGTAATCAGATGCCTATGGTCATTGCAAAACGGTTGGTCGTAGATTTGGAGCACCATGACTTCACCGAGGAAAGTACGCTCACACCTTTGGCCATTAAAGGTACAGAAGGAATGGTGGTTGAGTTTGCAAAATGTTGTCAACCAATTCCTGGCGACAGTATTGTGGGTTGTTTTCAGCAAGGACGTGGTATTTTGGTGCATGCGAGTGATTGCCATGTAATAAAAAAATCGCGTAACCCAGAGCAGTTTGTATCGATGCGTTGGGATGAGCAGGTTACGGGCGAATTTTGGGTGGATATTACAGTTGATGTGGCCAATCAACGGGGTGTATTGGCCAAATTGACCACCCTGATTTCCGAAGCCGATTCTAATATTGGGAATGTTACTGTAGAGCCACGTGATGGGCGGCATAATGCCCTGACATTTGCGATCTCAGTGACTGATCGTAAACACATGGCGCGTGTGATGCGGCGTTTGCGGGCGAATAAATTGGTGATGCGGTTATATCGAAAAAAACAGGGGGAATGATGATGAAGGCAATTTCAAGTTCAGAAGCACCAGTAGTGATTGGTACTTATAGCTCGGCCATTAAAGTGGGGGCTACGATTTATCTTTCTGGACAAATTCCATTGGATCCCCTAACACAGGTGTTGTGTAGTGAAGACATTACAGTCCAAATCAAACAAGTGATCAAAAATATGGAGGCGCTGTGTGTGGCTGCGGGCGGTAGTTTGGCAGATGTGGTTAAGATTACTGTTTATTTAATGGATTTGGCCCACAGTACTTTGGTGAATGAGACGATGGCTGCGCATTTTGTTCAACCTTATCCAGCGCGAGCCATGGTTCAGGTTGCTGGGTTACCGCGAGGGGCCAAAGTCGAAATGGATGCGATTATGGTATTACGATGAGTCTTTTGTCTTGCCAGCAGTTAAGTCTTTGTATCGCCAACACCAAGATTTTGGATAATGTGGATTGGCAGATTATGCCCAAAGAACGTATTGGCTTGGTTGGTCGCAATGGCGCTGGCAAGTCAACGGTATTAAAAATGCTCCAAGGCTTAATTGTTCCGGATCGGGGTGTTCTGAAGCGTCAACAAGGATTACGCGTGGCAGGCTTGGCTCAAGATGTGCCATATCAAGAGCAGACGTCTGTGTTTGAAATTGTAGTGCAGGGCTTGGGTGAAGTAGGGCAAGTATTACTCCAGTTACGCAAACAAACCCAAGAGGAAGATTATGCAGGGCTTGCGCGCAGTCATCAACGTTTGGATGATTTGCATGCCTGGGATTGTTTGCCACGGATTGAGACGATTGCCTCGCATTTGGGTTTGTCTTTGGATGTGAGTTTGCATACCTTGTCGGGCGGTATGAAACGTAGGGTATTATTAGCTGCGGCAATTATTGTACAACCAGATGTATTGTTATTGGATGAGCCCACCAACCATTTGGATTTGCCGGCTATTGAATGGTTGGAAACGTTTCTCAGTACTTATCCTGGAACGGTGATTTTGGTGACGCATGATCGAGAGTTTTTAAATAAAGTAGTGACCCAAATTGTGGATTTAGATAGGGGACGTTTGCGTTTTTATGACTGCTCCTATGCCACATTTTTGGAGCGTAGAGACGAGTTTCGTTTGGCGGAGCATCGGGAAGCTGCGCTGTTTGATAAACGTTTGGCAGAAGAAGAGCGGTGGATTAGGACGGGCGTTAAAGCCAGACGCACGCGCAATGAGGGACGAGTCCGAGCATTGAAGGCAATGCGCGAAGCATACCAAGAGCGCCGCCAAGAACAGGGGCGAGTCAAAGATTGGCAATGGGATGTCAAACGTTCTGGATCACTGGTGCTTGAAGCTCAAAACGTGAATTATCGTATGCAAGACAAACCTTTGATTCAAGATTTTTCTCTGGTTTTGCATCGGGGTGAGAAATTGGGGATTATCGGTCCGAATGGTTGTGGTAAAACCACTTTGGTGCGATTGCTCCTAGGAGATCTGGTACCGGATTCGGGTCAAATTCGCTTAGGAACGGGCTTGAATGTTGCTTATTTTGATCAATTGCGCCGGCAACTGAATCCAGCGCTCACGGTGATGGCCAATGTCGCGGATGGCTCTGATCATGTGATTATTCAAGGTCAAACCAAACATGTTGCGTCTTATTTACAGGATTTTTTATTTTCTCCTGAATGCTTTAATCAACCAGTATCGGCATTATCTGGCGGGGAATGTAACCGTTTATTATTGGCGAAATTATTTGCCAAACCGGCCAATTTGCTCATTCTGGATGAGCCGACTAATGATTTAGATATCGAAACATTAGAACTGTTAGAGACGTTGTTAGTGGAATTTTCTGGAACGGTGATTGTGATCAGCCATGATCGTGCGTTTATCAATCAAGTAGTCACCAATATTTTAGTTTATGAGGATGATCAGCGTTTTCATGATTATCTAGGCGGATATGATACCTATCAACAATATCGTTTGCAGCAAGCAAAAAAACTTACTGTAGCCGAAAAAACTAAAAAAGTTATGGCGCCTTCTGCGACCCAACCCAACAAAAAATTACCCTACCGCGAACAGAAAGAGTTGGCTAAGCTTCCCCAACAAATTGAAGTTTTAGAACAAAAAATTGCAGTACTACATCAAGAGTGTGGGACTCCTGAGTTCTATCAGAGGCCTGCCGCCGAAATTAGCTTGTTTCAAAAAAATCTTGCACAAGAAGAAGCGGATTTGGCAAAATTGTATGTAAGATGGGAAGAACTGGAGGCCTTATTGAAAGGAGAGTGATCATTATTTTGAGTGTGCTCGATAAATTGTGTCATCCTCGTTATGGTCGATTCACTTGGTCCTTTTGAGCTGAAGGCTGAGTGCCCCACTTATTTTTAAAAAGCTGTGGCTTGTTAGGGCCTTACATTACTAGGTCACCGTTTCAATTTCTTTTTAAACGTGCCGTTGTTCGATGTCAGTGTTTCGGGGTCCTGTCACCCCGGTATCCCAGCGTGCTCGCAAGCTGCGCGCGCTAGGAGCCCTCCGTGGCGCCACCCCTCAATTAAGATCGATCTTTATTGAGGGGATTACTCAGCCGTTAACACGAATAGATTGAAAGAGTTTTTGGTAAAAATCCTTAACGTAATGATAATCGGAGTAGCAATTTATGTTAACCACCATCGCATTTATAACGATTTTTTCTTCCATTATTATATTTTTTTCGGAAGAGTTAATAAAATATGCCAAAGCTTTGACGGCACGAACGTATATTTTTCTAACGTTTGGTTTGCTGCTGTTGTCGGCTTGTATTGAACTGTATACGCCTTTTGTTCTGCGGCTTGTGATTAAATGGTGGATTGGCTTACTGTATGCAGTGCAGGGATTGTCAGATTACCTTTTGGGTAATTTTGCTGGGCAATTACTTGCAAAATGGCTGATTGTTGTGGTGTTGACGACGGTACCTGTTGGGGTAGCATTGCATTTGGATGAACAAAAAAGAAGACATTCTTTGTATAACAGTGACATCATTAAAAAACGTGGTTATGGAATAGGTTTGGTCTTTTGGATTAGTACGGTGTTATTGTTTGTGTTGGGATTGCCTGGCTCGGACTTTTCTGGGTAAATGGTTTTGTGCTGAGCAGAGAGATAACGTGCGGATAATTCAACATCAATATAGCGGTCTGTTGTCGCACTCGAGCTATGTCCCGCATCGTCGCGCACGTGCTCTCTGGGTCTAATTTTGACATCTTCTGAAATACCAGTATGTCGCAACCAATGGACGGTTGCACCTGCCAGATGTTCGGCATCTTCAATGTGATTATTTTTACGTAATTCTGCTGCAGCCAGATCAAAACATTTTTGGATCAAGCGCCGAATAGGGGCGGGATCGCTCATAGGACCATTCCCGCGGATTTTAGGAATCAATGGAGAGTTATCTGCGACACTGGGCATGGAAGTTAACCCCAAACTTTTGCGCCACCGAACCAAGCATGCCAGCATGGCATCCGATACAGCAATTTGCCGCTCTTTATTGCCTTTACCGACTGTGGTAAACCACCAATACCCGTTAGAGTCATTCGAGAAGTCATTCATAGTCGGGATCCATCGATCACTAGCAGACAGTTCGGAGATCCGTAAATACATACCAAATAAAATATTTAAAATGAAGCGTGTGCGTTCGTGCATTTCAGGGTTTTGGGTGGCCAAGGTTTCAGCCGCGGCCAGAACAGCTTGCCATTGATTGAGGCTCAAGCGCCGGATAGGTGCGCTGTGTTGCCGTTTGCGCACAAATTTACTTTTTTGACGGATCAACGCCACAGGATTGGCAATCAGATACTCTTCCGCAATTAGAAAATTAAATAGGGTGCTTAAGATGGCAAATAATTCCTGAATGGCGCCTTGCGAGAGTGCAAAGTTTTCAATTTGAGGACTTGCACCGTTTTGACGTGCTGTTTTGGAGATCGTCGCGACAAAAGGACGCCATTCAGGGTTAGGAAGGCGGCGTTCACCTTCTTGGATAAAGCGAGGACATTTTTTTGTTCCAATCCAATTTGAGGGCGGATGTTGAGAAAAACGCACAAACTGCTCTATATCAGACCGCTTTAATGCAGTGATAGGTTTTTCTTGAATCAACCATGACCAATGCAACAAACGCTCAACGTCACGCCGATAACTATTAAATGTTCCCAAACTACCCGTATAACTTTTAAGGAATTGTAAAACAAAAAGAAAATCTGCTTGGTATTTATGATCGGGTAACACTACATAGTCAGCATTTTTATGGATATGCTGCATACTATCGAAAAGTGGTACGGGCCGTGACGACATAGCGATACTCAAAGTGAAAACACTTACATCATAACAAAATTGCAAGATAAACGAAAAACAAAAAAACAATATTGACCTCCTATAAGTCTCGGGGTATCATTTGCGCTCTGCCATTGAGACAGAGGTCGACGGGGTGTAGCGCAGTCTGGTAGCGCGCCTGCTTTGGGAGCAGGATGTCGGGAGTTCGAATCTCTCCACCCCGACCAACATTGCGCCCGTAGCTCATTTGGATAGAGCATCGGCCTTCTAAGCCGAGGGTAGCAGGTTCGAGTCCTGCCGGGCGTACCAATCGCCAAGCAGTATTTTAACTCAGGTTAACATGTCAGGGCTTACGGAAAACGTGTATGGTGGGCGTAGCTCAGTTGGTAGAGCCCCGGGTTGTGATCCCGGTTGTCGTGGGTTCGAGTCCCATCGTTCACCCCATATCTTAATCGTATTTGCGAAAGTGGCGGAATTGGTAGACGCACTGGATTTAGGTTCCAGCGGGGTAACCTGTGAGAGTTCGAGTCTCTCCTTTCGCACCATTAATTGTGTGCAGTAGCGATTTAATCTAATAATTTTTTTATAATTTTATGCTAAAGAGGTGATGAAATGGCGGTTGCAATTGAATCTTTGAGTGGTTTGAAACGTAAAATGACAATTTCAGTTCCGGCTGAAGAGTTTACGAAAGAATTTGACTCTAGACTCAAAAAAATGGCTACCAAAGCGAAAATAGATGGTTTTCGTCCGGGGAAAGTGCCTATGAATGTAGTGAAGCAACGCTACTCTTTTGCTATAACGCGCGAAGTTGCGCAAGAATTAATTCAATCCAGCTTGTATAAAGCGCTGAACGAACATAGTTTGGTGCCAGTGGCCTCCCCAGAAATTGAACCTTTGGAAATGGCTCTAGGACAAGATTTTTCCTATCACGCTACGTTCGAAGTATTTCCTAGTTTTGAAGTGAATGAATTAAACGGAGAAAAAGTTGAGCTGGTCTCATCTGAAGTAGAAGCGAAAGATGTTGATATAATGATTAACAATCTTCGTGAAAAAAACAAAGTTTGGGAAGAAGTTGCTAGAGCAGCGAAAACGGGCGACAAATTGATCATTGATTTTGAAGGATTTGTCAACGATGTGCCTTTTGAAGGTGGCAAAGCAGAAGGCTTTGAAGTGATCATTGGCTCTGGATCGATGATTCCTGGTTTTGAAGATGGTTTGATCGGTTTAAAAGCTGATAAATCTAAAGATCTTGAACTGTCGTTCCCCGCAGAGTACGGCCATGCAGATTTGGCTGGTAAAGAGGCGCGCTTCCATGTGACCGCGCACAAAGTAATGCATGGTGTTTTGCCTGAAGTGAATGATGACTTTGCAAAATTATTTAATGTCAAAGAGGGCGGCGTAGATGCATTGCGCGCAGACATCAAGGAAAATATGACGCGTGAATTAACGCGACGCGTTTCTGCGGTTAATCGAGAGTCAATTTTTGACAAATTACTGGAAATTAATTCATTTGAGATTCCAGAAGCCTTGATTGAGCAAGAAATACAACATTTGAAACATGAAATGTATCATCAAGTATTTGGCCATGAACATCATGCAGATGAAAAAATCCCTGATTTTCCTAGATCTTTGTTTGAAGCCAAAGCGACGCGTCGCGTACATTTGGGACTATTGTTTTCAGAGTATGTGAAAAAACATAATATAGAGGTTGATGCTGCGCGTGTAGATGCTATGATTGAAATGTTTGCTGGCGCATATGAACATCCAGGAGAAGTTCGGGATTGGTATCGCAGCAATAAAGACCGTATGGCTGAAATTGAAGCATTGGTGATGGAAGAATTGGTTGCAGATCAAATTGTCTTGACTGCAACAGTAGATTCAAAATCACAATCATATCAAGAGATTATGCATCCGGAAGCAGATGCTAAGAATAATCAAGGAGAATAAAGGATGGTATGGAAGACAGAGGGAAGTCTCAGGGCAGCTAGCCATTTAGTTCCAATGGTCATTGAACAAACCTCTCGCGGGGAGCGGTCTTACGATATATATTCTCGCTTACTAAAAGAACGTATCATCTTCTTATTAGGTGAAGTTGAAGATCATATGGCCAATTTAGTCGTTGCCCAATTGTTATTTCTTGAGTCAGAAAACCCAGAAAAAGATATTTTTCTCTATATCAATTCACCGGGCGGTGTCGTAACGTCAGGTATGGCTATTTATGATACGATGCAATTTATCAAGCCAGATGTAAGTACGTTATGCATTGGTCAAGCGGCCAGTGCTGCTGCGTTATTGTTGTGTGCCGGTGCGCCAGGAAAACGGCTTTGTTTGCCTAATGCTCGTGTGATGATTCACCAACCTTTGGGCGGCTACCGAGGTCAGGCGACAGATATTGAGATTCATGCGCGTGAAACGATGGCCATCAAGGAGCGTTTGAACGCAATCATGGCACAGCATACGAAAAAAACGCCTGACCAAATTATGCGAGATACAGAACGTGATAATTTCATGAATGCGCATCAAGCTTTGGATTATGGATTAATTGATAAAATAATGCAGGACCGGGATGCATAATATATAGCATAGCCCATCTGCAATACTTGAAATTGGGGATTTAGTCCCCATTTACTAAATAACAATTATTCCGTGAGGTTTTCTGATGGCTAAAAGTGGTGGAGCTGGTGGCAAAACGTTGTATTGCTCTTTTTGTGGTAAAAGTCAAACCGAAGTTAAAAAACTTATCGCCGGTCCTTCCGTATTTGTATGTGATGAATGTGTCGAATTATGCAATGATATCATCAAAGAAGAAACACACGAAAAACCCGAATCAGCAGAATTAAAACTTCCAAAACCTAAGGAAATTGCTGCTTTTTTAGATGAGTATGTTGTCGGGCAATTGCATGCAAAGAAAGTGCTATCTGTTGCAGTATATAATCATTATAAACGTCTCTATAACAAAACTGAAGACGGCATCGAATTAGGCAAATCCAATATTTTGCTGATCGGACCCACGGGTTCTGGTAAGACTTTGCTGGCTCAAACTTTGGCCAAATTATTGAATGTGCCCTTCACGATGGCTGATGCCACAACATTAACTGAAGCGGGTTATGTCGGCGAAGACGTTGAAAATATTATCCAGAAGCTTCTGCAAAAATGTGATTATGATATTGCCAAGGCTCAACAAGGCATTGTGTATATCGATGAGATAGATAAGATTTCTCGGAAATCAGACAACCCTTCGATTACCCGCGATGTGTCGGGTGAAGGTGTACAGCAAGCTTTGTTGAAACTGATTGAAGGCACGGTTGCTTCTGTGCCTCCGCAAGGAGGAAGAAAACATCCTCAGCAAGAGTTTTTACAAGTAGATACTTCAAACATATTATTCATATGTGGTGGGGCATTTGCGGGTTTAGACAAAGTCATTCGTGAGCGTTCTGAAAAAACGGGTATCGGGTTTTCAGCGAAGATAAATAATAAGAAAACGAACGAATTTGAACAAATACTAGGATCTTTAGAGTCAGATGATTTGGTTAAATATGGTTTGATTCCAGAGTTTGTGGGTCGTCTACCCGTTGTAACGACATTACATGAATTGGATGAGGCTGCCTTGGTAGATATTCTTACGAAGCCTAAAAATGCTTTGATCAAACAATTTCATGCTTTGTTCAAAATGGAACATGTTGATTTGGAGTTTTGTGAGGCTGCACTACAATTAATCGCTAAAAAAGCCATTGCACGTAAAATAGGGGCGCGTGGACTACGTGCTACGTTGGAAAATATTTTATTGGATACGATGTATGAGTTGCCTTCTCTTGTTGGCGTAAAACAAGTTATCGTAAACGAATCCGTGGTGAATGGAGAGAATGTTCCCATTTTGGTTTACGAAGATGATGAAAAAAAAGCGGTGTAGGAGCACGTAATCATGTCTGATGAAGCCGAATTAGTACCAGTTGAAAAAGAAGAAGAAGTAAACCTGACGCATGTGCCTGTTTTGCCTTTGCGAGACGTGGTAGTTTATCCCCATATGGTCATCCCTTTATTTGTAGGGCGTCAGAAATCCATCAAAGCTTTAGAGGCTGCGATGTTGGAAAACAAACGGATCATGTTGGTCGCACAACGCAAATCGGCGGATGACGACCCAAATCCCGAAGGCTTATTTGAATTTGGTACCATTTCAAGCTTGCTACAATTGCTGAAGCTCCCTGATGGGACAGTCAAAGTCCTCGTTGAAGGAGAGCAGCGCGCTAAAATCAGTCATTTTATAGAATCCGGTGAACATGAGTATATTGCTGCGTCATTGGAGCTGACGGAAGAAATCAATACCGCTTTCAAAGAACAAGAAGTACAGATCATGATGCGTTCTTTGATGTCACAATTTGAACAATACATCAAACTGAATAAGAAAATTCCTCCTGAGGTGCTAACATCTCTGTCTAGCATTGAAGAGCCTGGCCGTCTAACAGATAATATTGCAGCTCATTTGACTTTGAAGGTAGAGGACAAACAAGCGTTGCTGGAAACTTTGGATGTCGGATTGCGCTTAGAACGCTTGATGGCTTATATTGAAAATGAAATCGATTTACTCCAAGTGGAAAAGCGCGTCCGTGGGCGGGTAAAGCGCCAGATGGAAAAAAGTCAGCGTGAATACTATTTGAATGAGCAAATCAAAGCTATTCAAAAAGAACTTGGTGAAATGGGCGAGGAAGGCAGTGAATTAGAGCAATTAGATCGAGCTATTCAAAAAGCAGGCATGCCTAAAGAAGCGCATGAAAAAGCACTGTCTGAACTGAAGAAACTTAAATTAATGCCCCCCATGTCTGCGGAAGCGACCGTGATTCGTAGCTATTTGGATTGGATGCTGAGCGTTCCTTGGAAAAAAAGAAATCGCATTCAGTTCGATTTGAGTAAAGCTGAAGAAATGTTAGACAAAGACCATTACGGGTTAGAAAAAGTAAAAGAACGCATTATTGAGTATCTGGCTGTACAACAAAGAGTCAAGCGTTTGAAAGGCCCCATTATTTGTTTGGTCGGACCGCCTGGGGTGGGTAAAACATCTTTGGGGCAGTCTATCGCCAATGCAACAGGCCGTACTTTTATTCGGATTGCCCTGGGTGGCGTACGGGATGAAGCGGAAATTCGCGGTCATCGTCGGACTTATATCGGTTCCATGCCCGGTAAGATTATTCAAAAACTATGCAAAGAGGGCGTTAAAAACCCTCTGATTATGCTGGATGAAGTTGATAAAATGGCGATGGATTTTCGCGGTGATCCGGCTTCTGCCTTGCTTGAAGTTTTAGATCCAGAGCAAAATCACACGTTTAATGACCATTATTTAGAAGTAAATTATGATTTAAGCGATGTTATGTTTATCGCAACGGCCAATTCTTTGGAAATTCCTGCGCCTTTATTAGATAGGATGGAAGTGATTCGCTTGGCTGGTTATACCGAAGATGAAAAACTGAATATTGCGAAAAACTATCTGGTTCCTAAGCAAATTAAACTGAATGGCTTAAAGCCTAATGAATTTGAGCTTGCAGATACGGCGCTGATGGAAATCATTCGCTATTACACGCGTGAAGCGGGTGTGCGCTCTTTAGAAAGAGATATCTCCCATGTTTGCCGTAAAGTGGTCAAAGACATTCTCATGTCCAAGCAATCGAAAAAAATTCTCGTGTCGGCTAAGAATGCTGAAAAGTTTTTAGGCGTACGCAAATATCGGTACGGATTGGCAGAAGCATTCGATCATGTCGGTCAAGTCACTGGCTTGGCGTGGACCAGCGTAGGCGGCGAATTGCTGACGATAGAGGCCTCTATGATGCCTGGCAAGGGGAAAACCCTGCATACAGGGCAATTAGGGGATGTGATGAAGGAATCCATCCAAGCTGCCATGACCGTAGTACGAGGACGAAGTAAACAATTTGGAGTTCCCGCTAATTTTTATGAGACCTCGGATTTTCATATTCATGTGCCTGAGGGCGCCACACCCAAAGACGGGCCTAGTGCAGGGGTTGGAATGTGTACAGCATTGGTTTCGGTTGTTACGCACATTCCTGTGCGTGCGGATGTGGCTATGACGGGTGAGATTACCCTTCGAGGGCAGGTATTGCCGATTGGCGGGTTAAAGGAAAAATTGTTGGCCGCACACCGAGGTGGGATAAAGCATGTCATTATTCCAGAAGAAAATCGTAAGGATTTGAGTGAAATTCCTGCTAATATTTTGAAAAAAATTATAGTTCATCCGGTGAGTACTATAGAACAAGTATTAGAATTAGCGTTACAACGGAGTCCTTTGGTTGCGGAAAACCCCTTGATCCCTGCGTAAAATAAAATTTTTTTGTAAGGTGGTAGTCAGGGATAATACTGATATTTGCTGAGCAACATGTAAATAAAGTTTATAAAATAAGTTTTTTTATCAAATAATCATTTACAGAACTGTTAATAAAGCGTATATTGCGCTCCGT
Source organism: uncultured Legionella sp. (assembly GCA_903877115.1). Taxonomy (GTDB): domain Bacteria; phylum Pseudomonadota; class Gammaproteobacteria; order Legionellales; family Legionellaceae. The sequence goes on along the minus strand of CAIRCS010000023.1, from coordinate 5,153 downwards.
CATGCAGTAGCAATCTCGGTTTATAAAAAACTACAATAAGAGTGATATTGGAGTTTGACGAGAGTTGCGAGATCTGATTTAATCAATTCAGATCCAGACGTTTGCTGATGTCGCTTTTATTGTTAAGAATGCAAACAAAGACGATCAGACAAACCGATAAAAGATGACTAACTACAAAGGGGAAAAAATGAACAAAACTGAATTAGTTGACGCGCTTGCCGCCCAGGCTGAAATCACTAAAGTTTCTGCAGGTAAGATCATTGAAGATTTAATTGCAATCATTATCGCAGAGCTAAGTAGTGGTGGGGAAGTAGCTCTACCTGGTTTTGGTAGTTTTGTTGTCGCTAACAGAGCGGCGCGTCAAGGACGTAATCCACAAACGGGTGCAGTCATTAAAATTGCAGCGGATCGTGTGGTGAAATTTAAAGTTGGTAAGAAGCTGAAAGATTCTGTTTCTACTAAATAGGTGTTGTCGGGTGCTTAGCTCAGCTGGGAGAGCATCGCCCTTACAAGGCGAGGGTCGCAGGTTCGATCCCTGCAGCACCCACCAAAATTGGAGTGGTAGTTCAGTTGGTTAGAATACCGGCCTGTCACGCCGGGGGTCGCGGGTTCGAGCCCCGTCCACTCCGCCATAGTATGTAATGCGCCTTAAGGCGCATTTTTTTGGTCAAAAAAAGCAGCTGAAATCGCTACATTTGTTGTTGAATTTGTGGTATTTTAGTGAATCGAAATGTAAGTAGATTTTTTAAGAGATACAAACTGATGCTGCAGAAGCTTAATGATCGCATTCAGGGTGCGGTGGCGTGGATCATTGTTGTTTTGGTCACAGTAACGTTTACGTTATTTGGATTAGATTATTATTTACAATCGCATCGTAGTTCAGCAGATGTGAAAGTAAAAATTAATGGTCACATTATCACAAAAGATGATTACGAATTAAATTATCGTCGTTTGAGTCAGAGTCAAGCACAAGATGCTTTGACTGCAGCCCAAGAGCGAGAACTGAAGGAACAAGTCCTGTCTGAGATGATGGTCAATGCAGTAAGCGTGGATTCTGCGCGCGACCATGGATTTGAAGTCGATGGTCAACAAGCAACCGCTGCTATTTTGCAGATTCCCCAATTTCAAGAAGACGGACATTTTTCCTCTTCGCGATATTCTCAGGCTTTAAACAATGCTTTTTTCACTCCTCAAACCTTTCAACAAGAAGTTCGCCAAGGCATGTTGCTGAATCAACAACGGTTTGCGCTGATAGGCACTGAATTTGTTTTGCCGAGCGAATTGAATCATTTTGTGACTTTGTCTATGCAAACCCGTGATTATCACTATGCAGTAATTAAGGCAGCGGATTTTATTGCAAGTGCAAAAATTACTCCAGAAGAAGAGCGACAGTATTATCAAGCGCATAAAAAACAATTTATGACCAAAGAAAAAGTGAGTATTGAGTATATTCGTCTGTCTTTGAATGCTATGAAAGATAAGATCGCGATCAAGTCAGATCAAGTTTCGCGTTACTATGAAGACAATAAAAACAATTATTTGACTCCAGCGCAATGGCAATTGGCGTATGTGCGCTTTCCAGTTAAAGAAGTGCCAACGAATGCTGAACAAGAGGAGCGAGCTAAGCAAGCTTCTAAACAATTTTACGATGCATTGTCTCAGGCTCCGCAGCAGCTTTCTACCTTGACTAAGAATGCAGAGGTCCAACAACATGCACAATCAGGTGTTTTGCCTGCGGTAATTGCTGGTCAGTCTAATTTGGATCAATACCTCATAAATTTAACCGAGCCTGGGCAAATTACAGAACCTATCCGGACGAAGCAAGGGTATGACGTATTGCAAGTGAAATCTTATAAACCTGCAGCTATTCAACGGTTGGCAGAAGTAAGACAGTTGATTACAGAGCAGTTGCAACAAGAAGCAGCTCATGAACAATATGCAGCTATGGAAGAGCGCCTGTCCGAACTAAGTTACCAAAATCCTGATTCATTAGTGCCTGTGGCGAGCAGCCTGGGATTGCGCTTGGAGCAGACTGATTTATTTTCTCGTACCCATCCGAGTCAAGAGCCTATCACGCGTCACCCTGCAGTCAAACAAGCTGCATTCAGCCATGATGTGTTAACGTTTGGTAATAACAGCGAACCAGTGCAATTGGATGCGGATACGATGGTGGTACTACGGGTAAAACAACATATTCCGGCTGCACTGCAAGATATTTCACAGGTAAAAAATGTTATTGATTCAGTATTAGTGGCTCAAAAAGCCAGTCTGGCAGCCCAAGAATCTGGGAAAAATTTAATTGCATCGACACCTAAGTCGCTGCCTAAATCTCTGCATTGGAAACCCGTGATGGCAGCGAGTCGTGATTCCGAAAACAGTGATCCCCAAATTAATGAATTGGCTTTTTCAGTAGCGGATTTGGGAGATTATCAAAGCGGCTTATTGCAAAATGGAGATTTTGCTTTGGTGCGACTTGCAAAAATTACGGATGGCCATTTGGATACTGAAGACAAAGAACAAATACGTAATCTTACACAGCAATTAGAAGCGAGTTATGGATTGATGGATTATGATCTATATATTGCGCAACTGATGGCGCAAGCTAAAATTGTTAATACGCCTTCGTAGTAAAAATACACCTCATCCGCCCTATCGGGCACCTTCTCCCTGAGGGAGAAGGATTCTAAAAGGGTTGCTGAATATTTTTCCTTCTCCTTCCGGCAGAAGGATTCTAAAAGGTTACTGAATATTTTTCCTTCTCTTTTCGGGAGATGGATTCTAAAAGGTTACTGAATATTTTTCCTTCTCTTTTCGGGAGAAGGATTCTAAAAGGTTACTGAATATTTTTCCTTCTCTTTTCAGGAGAAGGATTCTAAAAGGTTACTGAATATTTTTCCTTCTCTTTTCGGGAGAAGGATTCTAAAAGGTTACTGAATATTTTTCCTTCTCCTTCCGGGAGAAGGTGCCCGATAGGGCGGATGAGGGGATAAAAGTTTTGAACTAAAACATACATTGTTTCAAGGCAAGTATTTAAAGGATATTTAAAATGCCCCGTTGTTAATGAAAAAGCATTTCTATCTTGAAGTAATGAGGTGATGGGAAAATATATCGACAAGTTCGTTAGGTGGTGTTCATATTCCCTCATCCGCCCTATCGGGCACCTTCTCCCTGAGGGAGAAGGATTCTATATGTTTTCTTTCTCCTTCCGGGAGAGAAGGGACGGGACTTGCTACATATAACGACCTACTGCGCTAATGGCTGGCTGGTCTTGGCCTATGATGTTGTCGATGCGTTCATCTAAATCAGCCACTGCACGTTGGCAGTCGACTTTTGCGCCTTTATCAAGTACAGCTTGTTCTTGATCCCAGTGCGCTTTTTTTGCCTGTGCGCGTTTGGGTGCGCTTCCTAGTTTTTCCATGATTTCACTGGCTTTTTTGTTGCCGATGGGTTTTTTTTCCTCGTCTCCTTCGGCACGTCTGCATTCACCAATTTGGAACATGATTTTATCATCTGGATAATTGCATAAATGGGCACAAAAATAAAACTCTTCCATGATTTTTTTTCTTAATACAGGGTCATCGCACTCTAATGTTAATGTGATTGTGGTGTAGCCGTTTTTGACCATATCTTTGACCATGAGCATCAGATCGGCGCCCAATAGCCTATCCTGATAGTGATAATAGAAGGCATTATGCGGAGGAAAGCTAAAATTGATACTGCCGTTCGAACAGCTGACTCGTAAACCACTGGGTGTACTCAGTTCTCCACGATTGTTCGCCAAAAACTGAGCGTATTGGAACCATGCAGTAGGCGATATCCATGAGTGATCTCGGTCTGGGAGTGAATTAGCATAATCTATAAAAGAAATATCACGGTATTTCTCACCATGATGGCTTCCACCAATGCCAAGGCGTGCAGTAAGATCTTCCGACTCAACTAAGGTTTTGGATTTGGATTTTTCTGCAAATAATACAAAATTGGTTAATTCTGCTTCGGCTTGAATGACAGATGAATCAAGCTCAGTCAGTAAGGCAGGCGTTCCTTTGTCAGTTTCGTCTTTTTTATCGGCGGGCGTCCCTGTTTTAAAATCTTTGTCCAGCGCCTTCTCGGCTTTTTCGTGCGCTTCATTAATTTCTTTTTTTAGGGTAGCAGCCAATGTGTTGATCTCATGCTCTGTGAGATGCGGAACGCCATCCAATGCATTTCTATGTCTGAGCCCAGCAATTTCCGTATCCACCGTAGACAAATCTGCGGTTTTTTTGAGTTTTAATTGTTTTAACATCCTGTCATATTGATCTTTCACATAAGCGGTAATGACACGCGGATCATCGACATCGTTTTTGTCTAATAGTTGCTGTAGCGTTTTCATTCTCACTGCGAATAAATTCAATTCTTCATTCAATCCGCGCGTCGGTTCTAGCCGATTTTGTGCAGTAGTGAGAAGATCTTGTTTTTGCGTAGCTCTATGGGCTTGGCTGGGATCGAGCAACATCGGTTCAAGTGCTTGCAGCAGCGATTCAAATCCAGTAGTGGTTCGGGTCAATGTATTGACCAAATTGGTGGTAATCGATTGATTCGCTTTTTTAATATGTTCATTTAAATAGGAAGTTTTGATGCCCTTAAAATTCTCTTTTAAAATTTTGGCTCGAGCTTTTGGGGAGTGAAACTGATCAATAGACGTGTCCATTTGATGTTGTAATATATCCACACCAAACAGGCCTCGGCCATAGTTTAATGCCATATAAGCAGGACTTAATACCATATCTAGCGGAGAAGTCTTTATGGCAGAGAGTCGCTTTCTCATTGTGGGGACTTCGGTTTTGACGCGCTTATCGTTACCCATTATTTTCCTTATATAAATATGAGCAATATGCTTTAATTATACCATATAACAGCTTGGTGAGCTAGATACACAATAAACTCCAAAATGCTAAACAAGCCTCATTAAATAACTATAGATATGTATTGCATTCTGTTTATATTTTAAATTTTACTGTGAACGTATAGTTCCTGTCAAATGACTTGACGGTTTTATAAAAAACACATAGTATAATCAAGCCTGCATTTTTATTTATAAAATCGCAAAAATCATCTTGTAAAAAAAAATAACATACGATTTTGGTGTATAATTAAATTACAATGATTTATGGAGT
>CAIRCS010000022.1 GCA_903877115.1 uncultured Legionella sp. | reverse complement strand
TAATCATGATGACACAGGCTTACGCATCACAATGGCAATGCGAAATATTTAGAATTAACGTTAAAAACGATACTCCATCGACATGTTATCTCATTCAAAGAACCATCAATTCTGGCAAAGTCTACAAACTTCAACCGTATAAAATCAAGCCAGGTACGACTGTCACTCAATTTGAAGTAGTAGAAAATAATCATGAACAGGTAAGTGTCGTATTAACCTATGAATGCGCAGACAATCATACCATTACTCTATTGTCTTCCAAAGGACGCTGCTGGTACCAAAATACAGGGAAAATAGAAGGCATCATCACCAAAGCCAATAATTTAAATGCCGTTTTTTCTAGCAAGGAAGGCAGTTATTTAATCCCGCAACCAGGTTCTATACTTTGGACCATATCCTAGAATGAAGGTAATCACTATGAAAGCACTATGTCTATTTTTAGCAGTATTATTTTCATCTGTATGTGCTGCCGTTACCTCCAACTACGCCTGCTTACACCTTCAGATTGCAATCAAAAATAATACTCCGAATACTTGTTATCTATTAACAGAGGAATTAACTAATAATAGTATCCTACTCCCAACCCATGATATTAGTTTTAAAATCGGGCCCAATGAAGAAGCACCTCTCCTCGATATCCGCTCAGAGTCTATTTATGGTCCCGCCTCGATTGAACTTGTTTATGAGTGTGGTGAAGGGTCTTATATTCGATTAGATTCACAAAAAAATCCCTGCGGAAATCAAAACACCGTAAGCACCGCTCTCTTATATGCCGCGAACCTGAGCGCAACCGCACAAACCAGCCCAGCCAGCTATTGGTACGATAAACCAGCTAAAATTACTTGGACGATAGAGTGAGTTTATCTATTAGAAATGATTTCCTACCCTCTCTACCTTGATCCTTAAGCATGATAACGTGCATCCAAAAATTGCAAACCCCTCAATTTAAACTAATATATACTATATAGCCATCCCTCAAGGTTAACAGATATGGGTAATAACAAAACCACAGGTTCCACTTCAACCAACTCTTCTGGACCAAGTGCCTCGCCTAGGTCAAGCACCTCCTCTGGACCAAGTACCTCTCCGACTGGAACAAGTACTAAGGCTGCACCTCCCCCCTTTAAAACAGAGTTTAAATATAAAGAAGATAGCAAGGGTGCTTTGGAAGCTTTGGGCTTAGGTAGTACAGCAACTCAAGCTGAGATCAAAAAAGCTTACCACAAACAAGCGCGTGAACATCACCCAGACAAAGGGGGAGAAGAGCTTAAATTTAAACAAATAAGTAACGCCTACGCGTATTTATCGGATTCCAGTCCCAAACCAGATGCGCCAATACAATCCGATACGCGGCAACAAGGTTCATCAGACACACATTCTTCACCACCGTCTAGAAGCTATTCAGCAACTCATTCAAGTGGAGGAGGAACTACGCAAACCAGCAACCAGGCGTCTATGCACCAACAAAGCCCCATTCATTTAGCACCTATGATGCAAACTCAAAACGCACCCAATTCGAATGCAAGTCCTTACATACAAGTGGTATATGTTGTACATGTTGTGCCTGGAGGGCAAAAAACTGAAGACGCCATTAATCGCATTCTCAACACTAGTCAATTTGATTCTCCGCCACAATGCATCAAACAACCAGGAAAAGTGACTGAGAAAGTAGCGTTTAACAATTTGAAAGATAGCATAACCTTTGCAACTGCTGCTGCAAAAGAGAATATCTCATTCAAGCTACAAGATCATAACGGTAATATTCTTGCCTATTCCAACGGAGACGGGAAATTATATACGGGAAAGCACGTCAAGTATCAGCCAGGACAAACATTGGATCCAGTCTCGTCCCAAGACTTTTCAAAGCCAAGATCCTCACAAACAAGAAAGTAGAATTGAAAAACAGATTGTTTAATTTGCGAGTCATCCCGCACGTCATCTCAAGCTGACGTGCGAGCAGTTACATATTTACTGCTATTTCTTCTTCTTTGGTAGATATAAATCCGTAATCGTTCCTTCGAACATTTCCGCAGCTTGCGCTGTCGTTTCCGCCAAAGTAGGATGCGGATGGATGGTCAAAGCAATATCTTCCACATCACAACACATCTCAATCGCCAAAGAAATCTCTGCGATTAATTCGCCTGCATTGACCCCCACAATACCGCCCCCTAAAACGCGTTTGGTATCTGGGCAAAACAGTAGTTTGGTAGCCCCTTCTTCACGACCCGTACTTAATGCGCGTCCACTTGCAGCCCAAGGGAATATGGCTTTTTCATAAGCGATATTTTGAACTTTGGCTTCTTTTTCAGTGAGACCCGTCCAAGCAAGTTCAGGATCAGTATAAGCCACACTCGGAATGCACTTCGGCTCGAAATAATGTTTCTTGCCAGCAATGACTTCAGCCGCCACTTTCCCTTCTGGAATGGCTTTGTGAGCTAACATAGGTTGACCCACCACATCCCCAATTGCAAAAATATGGTCGACATTCGTTCTCATCTGGTTATCTACAGGAATAAATCCACGCTCGGTCACTTTGACACCCGCTTTGTCTGCAGCGATCTTATCACCATTGGGCTTACGGCCCACTGCCACCAACATTTGTTGGAATAGCATCGGCTTATCAGCAGCATGCTCGCCTTCCATTCCAACATAAATCCCATCTGCTTTGGCTTCTACTGACGTCACTTTGGTTTTCAACTTGAAATTGACGCCGTGCTTGCCCATGCGTTTTTGGAGAATCGAGACCAAATCCGCATCCGCACCAGGAATCAATTGATCCATAAATTCAACCACGGTCACTTCCACGCCCAAAGCGGCATACACGGTTGCCATCTCCAGACCAATGATGCCACCACCCAATACCACCAAACTACCCTTGATATCGGCTAATTCTAATGCACCGGTAGAAGAAAAAATACGTTTGTCTTTTGGAATGAATGGCAATGTCATTGATTCACTGCCAACCGCTATGATTGCATACTCAAAATCAATAACGGTCTGACCATCTTTGCCTTCGACAGTCACTTGATGTGAGCCCGAAAACGCGGCTTTACCCGTAACCACTTCTACTTTGCGTTGTTTTGCCAAAGCAGACAAACCGCCGGTTAAGCGTTTGACCACACTCGCTTTCCAATCTACTAATTTTTTTCCGTCTAAAGCAGGTTTTTCAAAAGCGATGCCCTGCGCAGACAAATCACGAACATCATCCAACACTTTGGCAATGTGCAACAAAGCTTTAGAAGGAATACAACCCACGTTCAAACACACGCCACCTAAAACGTCATATTCATTGACCAAGACCACATCCAAACCCAAATCAGCCGCGCGAAATGCTGCGGTATAACCGCCAGGCCCTGCGCCTATTACTACTAATTTTGTTTTCATTTTATTTGTCATAAATTACCTACTCCACAGTTCATAATAAAAGGCGTCTGATATCGCTTAACCCTTCACTCAAATACCGAGTGAAGCGTGCGGCTTCGGCACCATCAATCACCCGATGATCGTAGGTCAATGACAATGGCAACAGCAAACGCGGGATGAATTGTCCATTTTGAAAAACAGGTTGCATCGCAGAACGTGACAAACCTAAAATGGCGACTTCCGGTGGATTCACAATCGGTGTGAATGCCGTACCGCCAATGCCTCCAAGACTTGAAATCGTAAAACATCCGCCACTCATTTCCGCAGGTGACAAACCCTTTTCACGTGCTTTGGAACTCAGATAACCCAAATCGCGCGCAATATCCGCCACAGATTTCAGATGCACATCTTTGATGACTGGCACGACCAACCCATTGGGTGTCTCTGCCGCAATACCAATATTGCAGTATTTTTTATAAATCAAATTTTCCCCAGTTTCATCTAAAGAACTATTAAACTGTGGGAATTTTTGCAATGCTTGGCTGAGAAGTTTGGCCACAAATGCGACAAGCGTTAATTTATAACCTTCAGCTTCTGCTCTCTTTGACTCTGCTTTGCGAAACGCTTCTAAATCAGTAATATCGGCATGATCAAATTGGGTCACTTGTGGAATACTGATCCAGGCTTGATGCACATTGATTCCAGTCAAACGCTTGATTTTGGATAGTGGTTTGGTCTCAATAGCACCAAATTTTGTAAAATCAATTTTTTTCGGGAGCGGCAAAGCGAAACCACTCGCTGGCGCTGAGGGAGATGCTAATTGTTGTTTGACATAGGCTTCGACATCGGCTTTGCTGATTCTTGATTTACGCCCTTGACCTTGCACTGCCGCCAAATTGACGCCCAGTGTACGAGCAAAACGTCTGACCGCAGGACCAGCAGAAACCTCGACACCCTTAGAGGTCGAATTATCGTTTAGCACCGGAGCCGGTTTTGCTGGAGCAGTCGATTCGACAGTCGTGATCTTCTGCGGTGCGAGCGTTTCTGGTTCAGCAGCTTTAGGAGCAGACATAGTCTCTTTGCTTGATTCAACCGCAGTCTCTGACTCGTCGGTATCGAGAACCAAAATCATATCGCCTTCCGAGACTTTGTCACCTACTTTAAGCGTGATCGAAGACACTGTGCCCGCTTTAGGAGAGGGAATTTCCATCGTCGCTTTGTCAGTTTCTAATGTGACCAAAGACGTTTCAAGCTCAACGCGATCACCTGGTTTGACCAAGATCTCAATCACGTCAACACCACTTGCGCCTCCAATATCAGGCACAATAATATTTTGTTTTCCCATCGTTTCCTCTTCAATTTTTTATTCTTTGAATATCATCGGCCAACCTGGTGGGCACGCTGAGCTTTGCCCACCAATCCGTAACGTCATTACGCAATCACTGGATCCAATTTCTTCGGATCAATCCCATACTTTTTCATAGCTTCCGTAACCTTGGATGCCTCAATCTCACCTTGCTCCGCCAAAGCATACAAAGCAGTCACAGCGATATATTTTGCATTCACTTCAAAAAAGTGGCGCAATTGCTCGCGGGTATCACTCCGTCCATACCCATCTGTGCCTAAAGTTGTATACGATCCGGGGACGAAGGTGCGAATTTGATCGGCGTACATACGCATATAATCCGTCGCAGCCACAACAGGTCCTTTGCGTTCACTTAAACAATCAGTAACATAAGCAGTTTTCGCTTTTTTCTCAGGATGCATACGATTTTCGCGTTCTATGGCCAAACCTTCGCGCCGTAACTCGTTAAAACTAGTCACCGACCAAATATCTGCCGCAATCGAAAAATCAGTTTCCAACAATTGAGCTGCCGCAATGACTTCGCGTAAAATGGTACCACCACCCAGCAATTGAACGTGCAATTTATGTTTTTTGGGTGCTTCTTGCAATAAATACATACCCTTGAGAATACCCTCTTCCGCACCAGCAGGTAAATCAGGATGGGTATAGTTTTCATTCATCACAGCAATATAATAATAAATATTTTCTTGCTGTTCATACATTCGATACAGCCCATTTTGAATAATTACTGCTAATTCATACGCAAAACAAGGATCATAGGAGACGCAATTTGGAATGGTAGCTGACATCAAAAAGCTATGCCCATCTTGATGCTGCAGACCTTCACCTGCCAACGTTGTCCGGCCAGCAGTGCCTCCTAATAAGAATCCGCGCGCTTTCATATCACCAGCGGCCCAAGCCAAATCACCAATCCGTTGAAATCCAAACATTGAGTAATAGATATAGAAAGGAATCATAGCCAATTTATTCGTGCTATACGATGTCGCCGCTGCTATCCATGAACAAAACGCACCCGCTTCATTAATCCCTTCTTCTAAAATTTGACCATCGCTCGCTTCTCGATAGTACATCACCTGTTCACTATCGACTGGCGTATATAATTGGCCTACAGGAGAATAGATACCAATCTGGCGAAACAATCCTTCCATCCCAAACGTACGACTTTCGTCCGGAACAATCGGCACGATGCGTTCAGCAAGATTTTTATCTTTCAGTAATACAGATAAAATCCTGACAAATGCCATCGTTGTCGAAATTTCGCGCGCACCCAAATTATGTGTCACATTAGCAAAAGCCTCTAAATCCGGGACTTTTAACGCAGGACATTCTTGGTTACGGCTTGGCAAATAACCGCCCAGTGCCGAACGCTGCTGCTGTAAATAACGAATTTCCGGACTGTCATCAGCAGGTCTATAGAAAGGCAGACTTTCCAACTGATCATCAGGAATAGGGATGCTAAATCTATCTCGGAAAATACGAATTTGCTCAGTGTTCATCTTTTTCTGTTGATGCGTGATATTCATAGCTTCGCCCGCTTCACCCATGCCAAAACCTTTGATCGTTTTGGCCAGGATAACGGTAGGGCTACCACGATGTGCAGTTGCTTTGGCATAGGCGGCATATACTTTTTGGGAATCATGACCACCGCGATTTAAATGCCAAATTTCATCATCACTTAAATTTTCAACCATTTTTGCCAATTCAGGATACTCGCCAAAAAACTTTTCGCGCACAAACGCCCCATCTTTGGCTTTATAGCTTTGATACTCGCCATCAACACATTCATCCATCCGTTGTTGCAATAAGCCATTTTGATCGCGCTCCAACAATGGATCCCAATGTCGGCCCCAGATCACTTTGATCACTGACCAGCCTGCACCGCGAAAGACACCTTCTAATTCTTGAATAATCTTTCCATTGCCACGTACAGGACCATCTAGACGTTGTAAATTACAATTGACTACAAAAATCAGATTATCTAATTTTTCGCGTGCTGCAATCGATAAAGCGCCTAAAGATTCGGGTTCATCCATTTCCCCATCGCCCAAAAAGGCCCAGACCTTTCTGCCCTCATCTTTTACCAAACCACGATTGTGCAAATACTTTAAAAAACGCGCTTGATAAATGGCTTGTAAAGGCCCCAAGCCCATGGATACGGTTGGAAACTGCCAAAAATCACCCATCAACCACGGATGGGGATAAGAAGATAAGCCCCCTCCCGCAACTTCTTGGCGAAATTTTTCTAATTGCTCAGCAGAGATTCTGCCTTCTAAAAAAGCACGTGCGTAAATACCCGGGGAAGAATGACCTTGAATATATAATAAGTCACCAAGAAACTGCTCGGTAGCACCCCGGAAAAAGTGGTTAAAACCTACTTCGTAAAGCGTACTGGCTGAAGCATAGGTGGCAATATGACCGCCTAATTCTGGCTCATACCGACCCGCTCGTAAGACCATCGCTTTGGCATTCCAACGAATGAGAGCTGCAACGCGTTTCGCCATCCCTTCATCCGGCGGAATGGGTTTTTCTTCATAGGTCTTGATAGTATTACAATACGGTGTGGTCAAAGGAAGATCGGTGCCATACCCTTTGCGACTCGCGTGACTCAGCAACGCTTTTAGTAAGAAAATAGCCCGCTCTGAGCCATCATTGGCTTCAACAGCAGACAAGGCGTCTAACCACTCTTTGGTTTCAATAGGATCAATATCTTTTTTGTCATTTGGCATAAAAAACCCTTTTAATTCAATTGCATCGCGTATTGTAACCGTTTATAGATTGAACCGCGATATGCTTGTTGACACATCATTTTATCTTGATCACAGTCACAAGTCGCTTTACGACAAGCAAGCGGATCACGAAACGCTTGTACTTCTTCCGTTACAATTTGTCCTTTTACATTTTGCTGATGCTGATATCGCGCAAAATGCACTGCCGCTCTAGCATCACTTTTGGCGAGGCATGATTTTTCGTTCTCATCACACGTTTGCTTACAATGTTGATAACGTTGATCGCAATGTGCAGCAGACAGTTTTTGCTGTTCAAATAATTGATGCTGATTCTGCATATAAGAACAAGCCGAGAGCAGCCATATTCCCATAAACACCAACCATTTGGTCGTATTTTTTACATTCACTGTGATGCCCCAAAAATACTCAACCTTGAGCCGTTAATCTTTCCGCAAACTATCCGACAAAGACATCGGAGTTGGGTATTTTAATACAACCACATACGACGATACAATGAACGTTAAGATGGTTGTTGCTTGAATCAGATTCGCAGCAATATCAGAAATCACCCCAGAACTAATACTAATCGATGCCAATAACAATGAAAACTCACTGGCTTGCCCCAAGCGAATCCCCACTTCTTTCGCAACGGACTTTTTTTCACCCGCTTTCGAGAGCAACATTTGAAAACACAAAGGCTTTAAAACCAACATCAGAATAGCCAGAATACAAGCCGGAATCATCACCTGCGATGCGTATGAAAAATTAAACGTCGCACCGACAGAAAAGAAAAACATCACCAAAAAGAAATCCCGCAAAGGCTTTAAACTTTCCGCGATAAACAAAGAAATAGGGCTAGAAGCCAGCGCAACCCCACCTACAAACGCACCCACTTCTTGGGACAACCCAATCCTCTCTGCTAGCAAAGACATACTCAAACACCAGCCTATGGATAACAAAAACACGTATTCTTGCGTTCGATCAAAACGGGCCAATAGTTTCACCAACACATAGCGCTCAAACGCAAAGGCAAATAAGATCAAGGACGGCAAGGCCACCGCCAATAGCACCAGATCATGCCAACTGAAAGAACCATCTTGCGCACCATTGATGGTAATCAAGACCACAATCGCAATGATATCTTGCATCAGCAACACAGAAATCATCACCTCACCCGTGTGTTGATGATGTAAAATAGTGGTGGGCAATAATTTCAAACCAATAATCGTACTAGAAAACATCATGGCCGCACCCAGAACCATGCTTTCTATATTGCTCAAACCGAACCAGCAACCGATAAAATAGGCGATGACAGCAAACAATAGCGAGCTAAACGTGGCAATCCACGTCACTTTTTTCAACATATGTAATAGATTTTGGGGTTGGAGATGAAGACCGAGTAAAAAAAGTAGAAAGATAATCCCAACGTCACCGACATCATTGACAGTGCCCAAATCAGAAATCCATTTCAAGCCCCATGGCCCAATGACGGCACCCAGTAATATATAGGCAACCAGTAACGATTGACGAGTATAAAGTACAAGCGTTGAAAATACCGCGGCACCAGCAAAAATCAAAAAAATGGTATAAAACACAGTACCTTCATGCATAACACAGATCCTTTATTCGCAATTTGAGGCGCATAGTGTCCCCAAACATATTACTCAGTCCCAATAAATCAAGCCATTATCATATCATAAAATCAGAAATATACAGCTTAAAAATAGGAGCATTTAGGCTAAGATCCTCAATGCAAAAATATTAATCTAAATCTCAGATTTATTGATAGCTCAGCAACCATCAGCGACACATAACAACGGCAGCGCAAATAAGAAAGCTGAATTATCGTCGTTGTGAGGAGCGAAGCGACGAAGCAATCCAGTGACCTATCTCAAACAAGGCCACTGGATTGCTTCGCTAACGCTCGCAACGACTCGATCTTCCTATCTATTTA
>CAIRCS010000021.1 GCA_903877115.1 uncultured Legionella sp. | reverse complement strand
TGCTTGGTCATGCGCATTAAACTCAGTGGTATGAAAATATTCGCAATATTTTTTTTCTAAACCGCGTGCAATCTTTTTAAAATCAAGTGTTGAGAAAGGCATGTTTATGAAAGAATTTATGTAATAGCTATATTCTTGTTCAGCTGTATCAGAAATAATTTCAACTGCAGATAGTTTTAATCGGGCTGGAATTAAGGTTTTTATTGTTGGATGTCTTTTGGTAAAATCATAACAAAGCTCAACAATATTTTCCTCTGGGCCGATGGGACCAATTGTTTCAGTAACTAATATTTGGGGTTTATGATCTAAAGTTGTCGAATATGAACTTTTATTGATGACTTCAATATGGTGATATCCGCTACTTTGAAGTAAATATTTTGTAACATCAGAACTTTCTTTATAATATTCAATCGAACTTATTTTGTTACTGGTTTTTTCTCCGATAAGTGCAGACAAAATACCAGTCCCAGAACCAATTTCAACTACGCTTATACCAGAAGAAATAAGTTCTTGTATTGCATCACTATAGTTTTGTAAGCGAACGGAGTCGCGAAGCATGGAAGAATGATGAATGGCTTCATGAGGGGATAAGTATTCTTTAGTTGACATATATTAGCCAAAGATTCATGTGAGCTAAGTCTGCGATCTATCTTTTTAAAACTTATTGAACAACAAAATTATTATTCGTAGCTTTTTTGAGGTAGTCCGGCAACATCAATTATGCTAAATGACAAATCGCAGAGCAGCGCATTCCAGATTGAACGGTTGGTTTCTAGCGCTGGACGTTGTTTTGCTCTTTACATGATTGCTCATGTTCAGTGTCTAATTGATTAATCAGCTCCAGCATATCAATGGGAACCGCACTAAGAAGTCTTGGATGAATCGCGGTCTTTTCTGCTAGGTTTTGGACTGTAAATGTTTCAATATTTTCCATGATAAATCCTTTTTTGGTTTTCTTAAGTTTCCAGAAAAATGATACTCTTGGTATTTTTGATTTTCAATACTGCGGAAATCATTTTAACATTATCGCATCACTTTTATTTTCGACTGAATATTAGAGGATGGCCATGGTTAAGGTCTAATGTTTACCAAAAGCAACTATTATTAACCACATAACACAAAAAGAGCTTGATTTATTAGCTGATAGAGTGAACCTATGTCCAAGAAAATGTTTAGAGCATAAAATGCTTAGCGTCTTCTTTGGAAAGTGGTGAATATTACTAGAATTATTTTATAACTGCGTTATGATAGCCGCAGCATATAAATACCCCTTGTGTAGATGATGCTTAATCAACAGTCTTCAACATCAGAAAAAATCGCATTGTTCCAATCGCTTTTTCGAGGGCGCTCGGATGTTTATCCTCGTCGATTTCAAAATAGAAAAACCCAAAAATCAGGTTACGCGCCTGCTTGCACAAATGAATGGGTTAGAAATATTTGTCAAAAGCCAAGAATCAAATGCATGGATTGCAGCCATCGACAATTTATTCACGTTAGTGATGAGGTCATTTTTTGGCATTTGCAAGGTTACGATGATAAAGGTGATGAGTTTGTCATGGGTCTCTATCCCATGCTTTTGGATGAAACGTGCTATTTTCTTGCTGCTGATTTCGATAAATCAAGTTGGGAAGAAGATGCCATTGCTTTTCTAAAGACCTGCCATCGCATGAATTTACATGCAGTGATAGAGCGTTCTCGCTCAGGTAAAGGTGCACATGTGTGGTTGTTTTTTGAAGAAGCAATTTCCGCTGGGTTGGCGAGAAGGCTTGGTGCATCGATTTTGACAGAAACAATGGAATCTAATCCAGAGATTGGTCTCGATTCTTACGATCGATTTTTTCCAAACCAAGATACTTTGCCTCGCGGCGGCTTCGGTAATTTAATTGCTTTGCCTTTACAAAAACTGGCACGTAATCAAGGAAATAGCGTTTTCATTGATGAGAATTTACAGGCTATCAGCGATCAATGGGCCTATCTTGCAAACATCAAAAAAATTTCTCGACATGATATTGAGCGTCTTGTAGACGAGGCTGATGCAAAAGGCCGCGTGGTTGGTGTGCGATTAGATATTGCCGAAGAGGAGAATCGCACGCCATGGCGTCCTCCGATATCAATGCCAAGTTTGGATGAATTACCTAAAAAACTACATTTGGTTATGAGCAATGAAATTTTTATTGAAAAAGAATCGTTACCCCCAGAGTTAGTGAACCGACTAATTCGAATCGCTGCTTTTCAAAACCCTGATTTTTATAAGGCGCAGGCGATGCGATTGCCTGTATATGATAAGCCGCGCATTATTGGTTGTGCGCGGGATTATTCTCATCATATTGGGCTGCCTCGTGGGTGTTTGGATGAAATTATCAAATTATTCCGTGATCTTAAAATTAAGTATAAAGTACAAGATGAGCTGTTTAATGGTCAGTTTCTTGATGTTCAATTTTGCGGGGAATTAAGACTTGAGCAAACGCTTGCGGTTGAAGCAATGATAAAGTCAGATATTGGGGTATTGTCCGCCACTACAGCATTTGGTAAGACGGTTGTTGCTGCTTGGCTGATTGCAAAGCGGCAAGTGAATACACTGATTATTGTTCACACAAAACAATTGCAAGATCAATGGGTGGGGCGCTTACAAACATTTCTTGGTATTCCCGCTAAAAAAATAGGTCGTTATGGTGGGGGGCGAAAGAAAACAACGGGTTTGTTGGATATTGCCCTTATTCAAAGTCTTACCAAACATGCTGATATTGCTTCCTTAGTCGGTCAATATGGTCATGTTGTTGTAGATGAATGTCATCATATTCCTTCGACGAGTTTTGATGAAGTGATCCGCCAAGTCAAAGCACGGTTTATCACTGGACTATCGGCCACATTGGTTAGAAAAGATGGACGGCACCCGATTATCATGATGCGATGTGGTGCTATTCAACATCGTGTGAATGCCAAAGAGCAGGCAATTGTCCGGCCTTTTGAGCATTATGTTATTGTACGACCCACGAGTTTTCGACCACTGAAACAAATCAACGAAAATTTACGTATTCAATTTCAAGATTTGTATAGCGAATTGATGAGCGATGTTTACCGTAATCAAATGATATGTCTTGATGTCATTCACGCGGTTAAGCAAGGCCGATCACCGATTATTTTGACCGAACGTAATGAGCATCTCGATGTGTTGCAGAAATTATTGGTTTCGAAAGTTCAACACTTAATTGTGCTACGTGGAGGGATGACTGCCAAAGACATGAAACAAGCCATGGCACAACTGACATCTATTCCTATGGAAGAAGAGCGTGTGGTGCTTGCAACAGGTCGGTTCGTAGGCGAAGGATTTGATGATGCGCGTTTGGATACCTTATTGATGACCTTACCTATTTCTTGGAAAGGTACTATTGCGCAGTATGTGGGTCGACTGCATCGATTGCATGATTTAAAAAAAGAGGTTCATGTTTATGATTATGCCGATTTGGCGGTTCCTATGTTAGATCGAATGTTTCAGAGACGTTGTAGTGCCTATGAGTCGGTTGGTTATAAAATTATACAACCAGCGAGTGCTTATCCTGGATGGCCACCTGATGTTGTTTTGCCGGTTGATCCACTATGGAAAGGAGATTATAGCAGTACAATACGACGATTAGTCGCCGATGGTTTGGATAGCCCTTTAGCGCAATTATTTTCTGATATTTCAACGTTGGAAAGTGATCAGATTGAGCGTGCGCGCAGTGTCATTGAAGCATTTCTATTTTATCGTTTGGAAACGTTACCAGAAACGCACGGGCGTTTTAAATTAAACCATGAGCTTGCTATTCCATTTGATGGCTTGGGATGTTTGGAGGTGGATTTATTATGCCAAGATTTACGGATTGTCGTTGAAATTGATGGTATGCAGCATCTTTCGTCGAGAGAAGCTTATCGTTCAGATAGACGGAAAGATCTGTTATTACAAGAGCATGGGTATATTGTTTTGCGCTTTCTTGCAGAAGACGTTAGTAAAAGGCTTGAGCTGGTTTTAGACACTATTTTTCGGGTATTGAGTAGTAGGAAAAGCCAAACTTTGGGAGATTTCATAAATTTCTATCCAGATAGAGTGTAATCGTCCGCAACAAGATAAGCTTTATGTAT
>CAIRCS010000020.1 GCA_903877115.1 uncultured Legionella sp. | reverse complement strand
CGAGGCGGATTTAGTTTTTAATGAGGGAGTTTAGTTAACTAAATGACCGAATTAAAAACTAAATCCAACGAAGAGATCGGAGTTTTGCGTAAGTCCTGAAGGAGTGAATGAATCCTTGGCACTGCCGTAGTGGGAGCTTATAAACCAGCCTAATTCGTGACAAGTAACGATGGCAAAATCCGTGTAAAGCCTTGGAGCTCCCGTCCCATCATAGACACGGTCTGTCTCGTATTTATGTCCCAGTCAGTATAGGCTGTGGTGAATATATGGCCTCATTAGTCGCTAAAATATGCCAACCAGTCTGAGTTAAACGCGTCACATGCTTGGTCATTTGTGTTTGCTTAACTAGCAATAATAATACGTCTGAGCCCATGGCACCACAGCCTTTGATCGCCAACGCATCGGTGTCTTGATACAAACGCTGAATACAACGCAAACTATGATCTGCGACCCATCCTTGCTCTGCTAAAATTTGATGATACGCTTTCACGGCTTCGACCAAATGGTAGGATGATTGATCAATAAAAGCAGATTTCGCATATTCGACCAAATCACTTAACTGATCCGTTATGTGATTTAAGACCAATTGTTGCAAATGCTCATGAGTTGCCATTTTGTGTTTAGAATGCAGTAGGATGAAGCCCAGATCAGAGAATGACCAATTATAGTCCGCATAAGTCTCCGTATGACGATTCAGGTAAACGCATCCCTGTGAGCGTTGCGCCAACAGATCGTAACCGCTAGGACGGATGCCAGGTTGGGTTGCAGACAAATCCCAATAGTCGTGCAATAAGGTTTCTTGTTCTACTTGTTGTCCTCGAATTTGCGCGCAGGCTTGATATACCGCTAAAAACTGTGCGCTGGATGCGCCTAGGCCACCGAGTCCCCTATAGGGGTCATGCCAACTAAACCCATACTCCTGAATGTCACGGTGCGTCCACCAGCGTCCAGCGGGTGATTGGGGATGAATGCCATGCAATCCAGGTTGTAAGGTGAGGCGTAGTTCAAAACACGGCGTTGTTGTTAGGAGTATGGCTGATTGCTCTTTTAGAGCAGCATATTCGCCTACTAAAAACGTTTTTGCAGGAATGGACCATGTGTCATGCATTGGCTCGCTCACGAATTTGGGCGAGTAGATCGGTGACATTATGCAAACTAATCACTTTATGTTGCCGTAGATGCAGATGAACTTGCTCTTTTAAGATAGGTGTTTCCAGATCAGTTGCGCCTGCGACCAGCAACATATTGGAAATATGTAAACGCATATGGCCTTGAATGATGCCATCGGTGCATAAAGCCGTAAGGGCTCCCAAATTTTGCACTAGGCCAACCGCTGCCAAGACTCTGGATAAATGGTTAGAAGATGAGACTTGCAATAAATTCAAACATAATTTGGCGGTAGGATGGATGCCGGTTACGCCACCCACGGTACCCACGATTAACGGCGCTGCAAATTCCCCAATTAAAGTTTTATCGGCGTAGCGCCAACGTGTAATCGCTTGATAACGTCCAGAACGTGCTGCGTAAGCATGCACGCCAGCTTCAATTGCACGCCAATCATTCCCCGTTGCAATGACAACCGGATCAATTCCATTCATGACCCCTTTGTTATGCGTTGCTGCACGGTAGGGATCTTGTTCAGCAAAGAAAGAAGCTTCTTGGATTCTATGCCCTAAATTGTCTTCGATATTGGCCAATTCAACGCGTGCATGGGTGATTTTTTGGTCGTTCAAATTGGACAGAATGCACATGGTGACTGTTTCGCCGGTTAAGGCTTCAATAGGGGATTTTAAGTATTCTAGGACTTGATTAATGATATTGGCGCCCATGGCATCACAGCTTTCCAAAGTCAGGTGAATGATAGCCATATCTTGACCATCGTCGCGGCGATGGTGGCGGACTTGAAGATCGAGCACGCCACCGCCGCGTTTGACCATATTGGCTGCAACGGTTTGATTGGCGTCATGGATAAGCCGCATTTTATTTTCAAGAATCACTTGCTCAAAACACGCAAAGTCACGTACTTTCGCTAATTGAATCTGCCCTAAGATGCCTTGACCACTAATAGTAGTAGTAATCCGCCCTTGTTGCTTAATCCATTTCGCAGTTTTAGAGAGTGCAGCAATAATGGAAGTTTCTTCAACTGCCATTGGAATCACATGGGATTGGCCATCAATGCAAAAATGCGTCGCTACGCCGAGAGGAAGTTGAAAATGACCAATTACATTTTCAATTAAATGTTCGGCAAGACGACAGTCTTGGAGTCCACCGCTTTGTAAATAGGCGACGTCCTCTGGGGTGATAGCCCCCATGGTTAGTAATCGCTCGAAACGCTCTGCCCGATTTAATTTTGAGAATCCTGAAAATAGGTCGTTCATTTGGATGTCGGACATAATTTCCCCTGAAGGTCTTTTAGGACTTGGCTTCCTGTGCAGAACAGGGCGAGCTTAAGCTCGTATTCAATGGCAGCCATTTCTGTGCTCACCGCATCGCTTGATTGGAGTGCGGCAGCAAGCATATTTTTAGCAAATCCAATCGTTGTTGCGCCCAAAGCTAATAATCTTGCTGCGTCCAACCCATGACGTACACCGCCCGATCCCCAGATCTCATAAGAGGGCGACAGTTCACGGGCAAATTTGATGCTTTGAACCGTATCCATCCCCCAAGTTCCAAATACTTGAGCGGCACGTCGCGCATGCGACGTAGGTGCTGCACGATGACCCTCAATTCGACCCCAATGGGTACCGCCTAAGCCACTGACATCTACGGCATGAACACCAATATCATGTAACCGCTTTAATGTGGCGGGAGCAAATCCACAGCCTGTTTCTTTCACAATGATTGGTAGAGATAAAGTCTTAACCGCTTTCTCAAGCGCGGCGAAGCACCCTTTGAATTCTGGAGTACCTTCTGGTTGTAAAGCTTCTTGTAATGGATTGCAATGAATGATCAATGCCCGTGCTGATATGGCATCTGTGATGCGTTGTAAATCATCATTTGAAGACGTGATAATTTGCGCAATACCTAAATTACTAAATAAAGTGACATCGGGAAACATGCGTCTTAAATTGCGCCAAATAATGGCTTCATTTGGGTCGTCTAATTCGCGTCGTTGTGACCCAACGCCCATGGCCCAATGATGTTTGTGGGCTGCGGCCAATAAATTGGTATTGATAGCGATGGCGGCCTGGTGTCCGGCAGTCATAGAGCTGATCATAAATGGATTCGGAACACGTTCACCAAAGCGAGTGGAAGCGATATCAATGTCTGCAAAATTGAGATCGGGTAAGGCTTCGTGCCAGAATGAAACTTGGTCGAGAATGGACGCCTCTGATGCTTGGTTCGCGGGCAACATTGCAAGTGCAATATGATCCTGTTTACGTTGTTCAAATTGTTTAAACTCGTTACTCATAAGAATACCGTCTCAGCAATCCTTGGGTCACCAAACTGAGGATGGTAACATAACCTTCATTGCTAGGGAATGTTCTAGCAATATATTGATGCAAAGCAGACTGCATTATTGTCATGTGGAGAGATGGACTATAGGCCAGAGTTTCAGTAAGATGCAATAACGGATTGCAACAATCTGACTGATGATGAATTCTCTTGCACAACTAGTTTTTGATGCGCCCCACAATCGATACCAATGTTTGGGTAATTGGTCTACTTTGTTTTTAAAAGAGATCGTAGCGTCATTCAATACGCCCTCCATATTGCCTCAGTCTCAGAATGTGGTGATTGATGGCAAAGCATTAGAACATTTGGATAGTGCTGGCGCTTTGGCTTTGCTGCAGCATATGGAAGCTTTAAATCGGCAGCAAAATCATGTTAAATTGGTGGCATTCACCAAGCAGCAATTGGACCTGCTGGATTTGGTCACCAAAAAACGGGTCAATACCAAATTCAAATTCCGCAAGCCCAAGCATCCTAATGTTTTTTATGAAATAGGCAAAGAAACTATCCATAAGATTTTTCAGGCCGATGGTTTGTTCAATCTCATCGGAGATATGACCTTGAAAATGGCCAAGATTGTGCGGTTACAAACGCGTGTTCAATGGGCCAGTATTTTTTCCAATATGGCCTCAACGGGTTTATTTGCCTTGCCTATTTTAGCGATGTTGTCGTTTTTAATCGGAGTTGTCTTGGCGTATCAGATGGGTTTGCAGCTTGAAACCTATGGTGCGACTATTTTTATTTCTTATTTATCGGGCATGGCTATTTTTCGTGAATTTGGTCCATTGATTACGGCGATTATTGTTGCGGGGCGCTCTGGTTCTGCCTTTACTGCTCAGATTGGCAGTATGAAAATTAATGAGGAATTGGATGCGTTGAATACGATGGGATTATCGCCTACAGAATTATTGGTGGTTCCAAAAGTGATTGGTCTATCGATCATGTTTCCTTTATTAATTTTTTGGTCTGATTTGTTTGCAATATTTGGGGCGATGGTGATGTCTAAATATCAACTGAGTGTGGGATATCAAGATTTTTTAAGTCACCTACAAGATTCTGTCGGTTTTAAACAAATGATGCTAGGCTTATATAAGGCGCCCGCCTTTTCAGTATTGATTGCGTTGGTGGGATGCTTTCAAGGATTTCAAGTTGGCCATAGTGCAGACAGTGTGGGTGCTCAGACTACGCGATCAGTGGTTCAAGCTTTGTCATTGATTATTGTTGCCGATGCGGTTTATTCGATAATTTATAGTTGGCAAGGACTATAAATGGCTGACCCAATTGTTGAAGTGACGGGGCTAAAAAATAATTTGGGTGGAAAATGGGTCCATTCGGATGTGAGTTTTACTATCAATCAAGGCGAAATTTTTGCCATTATTGGTGGGAGTGGCAGCGGGAAAACGACAATCTTGCGCAGCTTGTTGATGCTCCTTAAGCCCAGTGCGGGAGATATTCGCATTTTTGGTAAAAATATTTTGCTTTTAAATAGTGAAACTGAAGCGAACAAAATTAGACATCGTTGGGGAATATTGTTTCAGCAAAGTGCGTTGTTTTCGGCAATGACTGTCTTGGAAAATGTGATGTATCCCATCCAAGAGTTAAGTCATTTAAGTCAAAAAATGATTCAAGAATTGGCTTTATTAAAAATAGCCTTGGTTGGACTGCCGGAAGATGCGGCTGACAAATATCCTTCTGAGTTAAGCGGGGGGATGCAACGGCGTGCTGCTGCTGCACGTGCCATTGCGCTGGATCCGGAGTTATTGTTTTTGGACGAGCCGACTTCAGGCTTAGATCCTTTGAGTGCGAAGCAGTTTGATCATTTGTTATTATTTTTACGTGACGTACTCAATTTAACCGTAGTAATTGTGAGTCACGATCTAGAATCTCTGAAGCGGATAACGGATCGAGTGGCTTTTATAGGTGAGGGAAAAGTGTTGGCTGTTGCACCCATACAAGAATTAATGCAGCATCAACACCCCTTAATAGTGGATTATTTTAGTAACCAATAGGGAGTTTTGGATTGGAATCTAAAACCAATTATACCGCAGTAGGTATAGCTGTAGTGCTGATGTTATTTGGTCTCATTTCGGTTGCCTTCTGGTTATCAGAAGGTTTTAATCGTAAAACCTATCATAATTATTTGGTTTTTATGCAAGAAGCGGTTTCAGGCTTAAGCGAAGGCTCCTTAGTAAAATATAACGGGGTTAAAGTGGGTCTGATAAAAAGTATTATTTTAGACAAAAATCCGCGTTTGGTGAAATTGATTTTAGAGATTGAAGAAGGAACGCCCATTACAGTTGATACGGTGGCAAATTTGATCGCACAAGGCATCACCGGTACGACCTATCTAGGGTTATCCGTGACTTCTGCCAATCCAACCCTGTTAAAAGCTGAGCCAGGTTGTTTATATCCCGTGATACCTTATAGACCGTCTCTCTTATTTCAGGTGGAAACTTTCATTGCTGATTTTGGTAAATCGATGAAATCCTTTATGTCCAAAGAAAATGCTGAAAACTTCAAAAATACTTTAGATAATTTGCAACGAGTTTCAAAAATATTGGCTGTTAATGATAACGCGTTGCAAGAGACTTTGGAGCAAATGCCAAAATTAACCACTGAAATGCGCGCGAGTATTGCACGTTTTGGTGACATGTCGCAGGATATGTCGGTAGCGGGCAAACAATTGAATTCGGCGATGATAACAGGTAAAGACACCCTGGATCTGATATCACAACAAGCGGTTCCACCCACGGTTTCTTTATTGCATCGATTAGATGTGATTGCTGGGAATATTGAGCAATTGAGCGCTGAACTACGCCGCAATCCGGCTATGTTGATTCGGGGAGCAGCCCCCCATAAAAAAGGTCCTGGAGAATGACTAAATTGTCGATTGGGAAGAAATTAGGAATCTTAGGGCTAGCCATGCTGTTAGTGGCTTGTGCACCGGTTACCTCAGAGAATAATAATCGCTATCAACTGACTGAAGCAGGCAAGATGGTGCCTAAAAAAACAGGTCATAAGCATCTATCCCTGTTGGTCATGCAGCCTGTGGCGCTAGATGGATACGATACGGAACAGATGTTATATGTAAATAAGCCTTTTCAAGTTAATGCATTTGCTAATAACTCCTGGATGAGTCCCCCTGCAACGATGTTATTACCTTTGTTGATTCGTAGTATTGAGTCGACCCATTATTTTTTGGCAGTGGCTTCGGATCTGAATACCAGTAAAACTGAGTATCGCGTAGAATCGGCGTTGATTCGTTTGCAGCAAAATTTTTTGATGAAACCCAGTCAAATCCAATTGGTTATGCAGGTGATGCTGATTCACAGCATTGACAGTCGTGTCGTCGCAGCAGATACCATTTATGAGAGCATCCCCTGTCCTAAAGACACGCCATTAGGTGGCGTGCTCGCGGCTAATGGCGCAACTCGCCAACTAACCTCCCGCGTCGCGCATTTTGTGGTCGAGCATGTTAAGCGCGATCAGGCGTCAATGTAGTAGACCTTTTACTTCGGGGATTGGTCGTGTTTATTGGAGTTGTCTGAATGAGCGGTTTTATTTGATAGAATAGATTTGAATAAATAATACATATTGTCTAGTTTAAGTTTTGGCCAGCGTGGTTGATCAATAACGGGATTTGTAAGCAAGTTCTCAATCTTGTTCGATAAAGCTTGAATAAATCCCAGACCTTGACGTGACTCTAAGTCTTGTCTCAGTTGCACGAATAGATGTTTTTTAACTTCAGCTCCCCAAAGAGGTTGCCGACCATAGGGGTCTTTTTCTTCGAGATAGTGAATGTGATCACTGATCATACTTCTAAGCGTGTTTTCGAATTTTTGATCAAATGCGTCAATTTGATGGCGATAGAATTTTTCTAAATTTGGATTCTCACAATATTTTTTTATAAGCGCACTCTTCTCCATATTGTGGACAGTGATCAATCCATTCATCGTATTTAAAAAAGCTCTGGTTTGGCTCATGGTATATATCAATGTGAGTCATTAATATTTAAAGTATAGACTATTCTAAAAACAGTGCTTGCAGATCATTGGTGAATTGACGGCCTAGGGGTGTAATTTTCCACGCTGTGGGATGAAGTGTCATGAACCCTAGCTCTTGGGCATGTTGCAGTTTGGGTTGCAAATACTCAAGCGAAAGTCCTGTTCTTTGCGGGAATAGCTCGTAAGGGATTGCTGCTTCCAAACGAGTGGTATTCAGCATAAATTCAAATAACAATGCGGAGTGACTGATAGGGGTACTTTGCGTCAAAAATTTTTTTTGCGGGTCCAAATACTCTTTAGGCTGGCGATATTTTTGCGTGCGGTAGATTTTTTCTGGCGCAGTCATGGTCAATTTGCCGTGTGCGCCAGCGCCAATGCCATAATAATCGCCAAATAACCAATAATTGAGATTATGGCGCGCCATTTGACCTTCCTGACAGAAAGCAGAAATTTCATACCGATTCAAATGGTGTTCCGCTAACAAAGCCAAACCCGCTTCTTCAATGTTAGCAATCACATCTTCGTGTGGGAGGGTTGGTTGCGTTTTGTGAAATACGGTATTGGGTTCTATGGTCAATTGATACCAAGATAGATGGCTCGGTTGATAAGTTAAAGCTAAGTGCAAATCCTCTATAGCTTGTTGAAGTGTTTGTTCCGGCAAACCATACATGAGATCGAGATTAAAGCGGGTAAACCCTGCTTGCAAAACTTGTTCGATGGCTTGTTGGGCTTGCTTGGCATCGTGAACGCGTCCTAACCGCTTTAAATGAGCGGGATGAAAGCTTTGAATGCCTAGCGATATGCGATTGATTCCAACAGCGCGATATTCTGAAAATTTATCATGTTCAATTGCGCCAGGATTGGCCTCCAAAGTGATCTCAATATCGTCAGCAAACGGGATCTGAGCTCGGATGCGCTGGAATAAACGTGAATAGACTTGCGCGGATAACAAACTCGGTGTGCCACCCCCGATAAAAATACTATGCAGTGCTTGATGCTTAGGGAAATGAGCCAAATCGTGATCGAAATCAGCTAGGAGGGCATCGCCATACGATTGTTCAGGCAATTGCTCTGGACTTTTATGTGAATTAAAATCGCAATAAGGGCATTTACGAATGCACCAGGGAACATGAATGTATAAAGACAGCGGTATCATGGTGGTGAATGATACGGATTTTTTAGGACTTATGCTATAGTAAACGATTATGATTTGAACGAGGTTTTATAACAATGAATGAAAAAGTGCGGGTTGTTGTTTCGGGTGCTGCAGGACAAATTGGGTATGCTTTGTTATTTCGGATTGCGTCTGGTCAGATGTTTGGAAATAATGTGGATGTAGAATTGCAGTTATTGGAGTTGGAGCAAGCGTTACCTGCCCTCAATGGGGTAGCCATGGAACTGGATGATTGCGCATTCCCGCGTTTAAAGAGAATTGTGTGCACGTCTGATTTGAATCAAGCAATGGATGGTGTCAATTGGGCGCTGTTGGTGGGGTCTGTTCCGCGTAAACAAGGGATGGAGCGCTCAGATTTATTGAATATTAATGGCAGTGTCTTCATCAAACAAGGTAAAGCTATTAATGACAATGCGGCAGATGATGTGCGAATATTTGTGGTTGGGAATCCTTGTAATACCAATTGCTTGATTGCAAAACATCACGCAAAAGATATTCCAGCAGAGCGTTTTTACTCTATGACTTTGTTAGATGAATTACGTGCTCGCACCCAATTAGCAAAAAAAGCCAATGTTGATGTGACAGCAGTGTCTGAGATGACCGTCTGGGGCAATCATTCTTCTACCCAATTTCCTGATTTTTACCATGCCAAAATTAATGGAAAATTAGTGCCTGAAGTGATCCAAGATGACGCTTGGTTAAAAGATACCTTTATCCCAACGGTGCAGCAACGGGGTGCCGCGGTGATTAAAGCGCGAGGTGCTTCTTCTGCTGGGTCTGCTGCGAATGCGATAGTGGGGTCTGTGCAACATCTTTTGGTGGATACTCCGAAGGGGGAGTCATTTTCTATTGGTCATTGTTCTACTGGTCAATATGGTGTGGATCCGGGGTTAATGTTTTCGTTTCCAACGCGTATTGAGCAGGGCAAGGTTCACATTGTAGAAGGATTGCAATTTAATCCTTATAGCCAAGGAAAATTTGCTGAAACACTCGCAGAATTGCGCTCAGAGCGAGACGCAGTGAAGGAATTAGGTCTGTTAGATTAAGCATGAGATGGTAGGTTGGGCCTTTGCCCAACGCTTTCTAAGGTGGGCAGCACAGCATGCCCACCATGAACACCCCTAGCTTAGATCTTTGAAAGATTGTTGTTTGGGGGCATCTTGCAGATTTTGCTTCATTTCATCGGTCAGTCTCAGTAAATTCAAGTTTAATTTATTGAAAGCTGGGGCGACCGATGAAATGTTGGATTTAGATACAGGTTTCTCATTCCATCGAGTCCAATTGTTAATAACCGACTCGGATATTTGGTTAAATGCAAGCAAGCTGTCTTCTGTTAGGCCCTCTTTGAAGAATTGTTGATAGGCATCAATAAGATAGCTAGCCACGCGGTCTATGGTTTTTTCTAGGACTACTCTTTCTTGCTTTTCCATTTTTTGATCAATGCTTTGTCCATGAAACTGGGCGATTAGCTCGTAAAATTTTACAGAGAATGACTCTATGTCAGTTGGTGCGCTGTCAACGGTTGGGCGTTTTGAAGAATCAGAGGAATGCGAGGACAGACTTAGTTCATCTTCGCTTTCGCTAAACTCATCTGCTTTGGTTGTGCGAGATTCTGTGTCGGAGTGGAAATGAGTGCGTAAAAAAGGTGACCGATCTCCATCGGATTGAGTAGAGATTAGTTCTTCTGCTTGAGTGCTTAAGGAGTCTATGTCTGTGTCGAATTCAGTTTGATTCGTCCGAGGTATTTCTGCATACATATCTTTGAAACTTATATTCAGAATTTTTTCCATTTCTTGGCTTAATTGATCATCATCGTCATCATTGAATAAGTTGTCGTCTCTTAGGATGCTTAATTTTTGCTGTTCTAGCAGCATTAGATCATCGAGCTCTTTCACGTTTCTATCCACAAATTCTTCCAAAGACTCGGAGGATAATGTGTTTGGCTCTAAATCCAGTTGCTTGGTTTGTAATAATGCGTCAAAGCAGGATTGCATAGACCATTTTTGCAGGTAAGTGGTGTCATTTTCAATATGAGTTAATAATGTTTCAATATACTCAGATAGTTTTCTAGATTGGTCGGATTCTTTTTCGGGAGAATCGAGCATCTCATCATAGATAATGAAAATGACGCTAATCATCTCTTGAATGGCGCTCTGGTTGTTATCATATATTCTTGGCGAAATATGACGTTTCACCAATGCTTCGAATGCACGCACATATTGCTGATGAGCGTTACTCTCCATGAGCCCTTGGCGCACGGCGTCATTTGCATAGGTGCATATAGTTTGTATTTGCGTGGAACTCTCGCTTTTCTCATCCATGATTTGAGCTGACATGAATAGGTCTATATATTAGTTATAGCTGGTTTTTCTCGGGAGTCAATTGAGGCGGAGTTGGTCTGAGTCTAGTTTTTCGAATGCTAATAACGCCCAATCATGTTCGATTTCCGTTGAGACCAAAGAAAAGTGGGGTTGATAAACCTGTTCTAATTGAGGGATTTGATTCGCTAAAATTCCAGATAGGGTTAAAAGCCCATGAGGATTGAGAAAATGATAAAAAGAGTGCTTAAGATCGAGGAGCGGGGTTAATAAAATATTGGCTATGATGAGGTCGACGGGAGCGTGTACTTCATTGGGATAACCTATGCTCAAACTTTCGCTAGAAACATGGTTGATGGCGGCATTGCTCGCGGTGGCAGTAAGGGCTTGTTCGTCGATGTCTACGGCATAGGCATGGCGTGCTCCTAGTTTTAAAGCCGCAATACTTAAAATGCCAGATCCGCATCCATAATCAATTAATGTTTTGTTGCTCAAATTGGCTTGTTCTAGCCAGGTTAAACATAACGCAGTGGTTGCATGTGATCCTGTGCCGAAAGCCAGTCCAGGATCGAGGATCAAATTGACCGCATCGGGATCCGGGGGTGTATGCCAAGATGGACAGATCCATAAACGCTTGCCAAAACATCGGGGTTTGAACTCATCTAAGCACGCTCGTTCCCAGTTTTGCTCTACTACAGTTTCTATTGAGCATTGTGCTTCTGGGTGTTGATTTGCAATGAGAGCAATAATGGATGGAACATCGATATCTGAAGGATACAGTGCTTGCATGACAACATGAGGCCATAGTGGGACGGTGCCTGGCTCGGGTTCTAAAATGGGATCATCAAATTCATCGGTCATAGTGACTGACAAGGCGCCACACAATTCTAATAAATCAGATAAGCTTTCGATGTCTGTTTTTTTACAATGTGTGATGATGAGTTGTTGCATTGGGCTACTCTTATATTTACGTAAAGTTAGGCCTAGCTATCCAGCACAAATCTGGCGTTTCACCGAGCGTCAAGAATTGTGGTGAATAGATAGGCCCCACAGGTCTTAATCTTTATTTTTCAATAAAGTCTCAAGATAATGAATATTGGTGCCCCCTTCCATGAAATCATGATTGTGCAAAATTCGCTGATGGAGGGGTATATTGGTTTTGATGCCATCAATGACAATTTCATCCAAAGCAGATCGCATTCGCGCGAAGGCTTGAGCTCGATCTTCACCGTAAGCAATTAATTTTCCAATCATAGAATCATAATTAGGAGGCACCGTGTAGGAACTGTATAAATGTGAGTCGAATCGAATGCCGGGTCCGCCTGGTTGATGGAGCATCTTTACTTTACCAGGGCAGGGCATAAAAGTTTGTGGATCTTCCGCATTGATACGGCATTCTAAGGCATGCCCTCGAAAATGAATATCACTTTGCTTGAGACTGAGAGGTAAATCACTGGCAATTTTGATTTGCTCTTTCACCAAATCCACCCCAGTAATCATTTCGGTAACAGGATGTTCGACTTGGATACGTGTATTCGTTTCAATGAAATAAAAGCATCCATCTTGAAATAAAAATTCAAACGTGCCTGCACCACGATATTTCAGGTCGCAGCAAGCCTTGACCACAATGGAGCCCATTTTTTGTCGCATTTTATCGGTGATGCCGGGCGCGGGTGCTTCTTCAAGTACTTTTTGGTGACGGCGTTGCATAGAGCAATCGCGTTCACCCAAATGAATCGCATGTCCTTTCCCATCTCCTAAGACTTGAAATTCAATGTGTCTGGGATTTTCTAAAAACTTTTCCATATACACAGTGCTATTTGAGAAGGCGGCTTTGGCTTCACTGCGGGTTAAAGCAATGGCATTTAACAAATGCGCTTCACTATGTACGACACGCATACCACGACCACCCCCGCCGCCTGCAGCTTTGATGATGACGGGATAGCCAATTTTTTTTGCCATAGATAAATTAAGCAGATTATCTTCTGTGAGCGGGCCATCTGAACCTGGAACACAAGGAACCCCTGCTTTTTTCATGGCAGCAATGGCAGAAACCTTATCTCCCATCAACCGGATCGTATCACCACGAGGACCAATAAACCGGAACCCACTTTGTTCAACAATGTCAGCAAAATCAGCATTTTCTGATAAAAAACCATAGCCAGGATGGATTGCGACTGCATCCGTGATTTCAGCCGCGGAAATAATCGCCGGAATATTGAGATAACTTTTTTGGGAAGGCGCAGGACCAATACAAACGGTTTCATCGGCTAAGCGCACATGTAATAAGTCTTTATCAACATCGGAATGGACTGCGACAGTTTGAATGCCGAGTTCTTTACAAGCGCGCAAAATACGTAATGCGATTTCACCGCGATTAGCAATAACAATTTTAGAAAGCATGCCGATCCCCTTATTCAATGACAAACAGGGGCTGGTCATATTCTACGGGGTCACCATTGCCAGCCAAGATCGCGATAATCTTACCTGATTTATCGGCTTCGATTTCATTGAACATCTTCATGGCTTCGATGATACATAATGTATCTCCAACTTTAACCGTGCTGCCTATGCTTACAAATGCAGGCGACTCGGGGTTGGGAGAAGTATATAGCGTACCAACCATTGGAGCGCGCACATGATGTCCTTCCATAGGAAGGTCTTGTGGAGACGGCGTATGGCTAGGTGTTGGGGCTGAAGAACTCGCTAATTGGGTGACAGGCGGTAATTGAATCTGAGCAGGAGAGTGATGCTGAAATGAAGCCTGTTGCTGAGGTTGGCGACCCAAACGCAGCGACTCCTCTCCGTCTTTGATTTCAATTTCAGTGAACCCCATCTCCACTAACCATCTAATTAAAGGTTTGATTTTGCTAATATTCATCAGTATCTCTCTATAATTTATGCTTGAGCTCAGCTCTATACAGATTACAGGTGCTTTCAGTATAGTACAATAATTTGGCGATTTTGCCTGAATTTCTGGAGGATGTCTAGCAGGACGCCAAGCTAAGTTTTCGATTATACACTATGTTATCTGTTTGAAAATTAAGATACAATTTTTTGTGGCTTCAGAATTAAGAATAGGACAATGATGCTGTTAACGCACAGAACAACATGGAAGCGGCTTGAAGAGCACGCGCGATCGCTGCAATATACGGTGCATCATAATATACCTGCTGTGATTGAGTCTTCGTCTATTATTTTAGATTATAGTCACCAAGCCCTGGATGCTACGGCAATAGATTTATTGGGTTGTTTGGCTGAAGAGTGTCAAATTCAAGATTGGGTGACTAAATTAATGAATGGTTCCGCCGTGAATCATCAATCACCAGCATTGCATACTGCGTTACGCTGTTTTGATTCAAATGCGTTGTGGGTTAATCAGGTGGATGTCCAGCAAGAGATTGCTGCAGTCCGAGAAGAAATGCGTGTCATATCGGAAAAAATTCGCGCTGGGTTGTGGTTAGGTGATTCCGGTAAACCGATTGCGAACGTGGTCAATCTAGGAATTGGTGGTTCGATGTTGGGACCGCAATTTTGTATGGATGCCTTGGCTGATTACAGTATCGATACTTTGAATTTTCATTTTATTTCAGATTTTGATAGCGCCGCTTGTCAACGAGTATTGCGTCAACTCAATCCAGAGACGACGTTGTTTATCGTCTCCTCAAAGTCGTTTGCCACGACAGAAACCTTGTGGAATGCACAAAAAATACTGGAATGGGGTGGCTATGGGGTTTATTCTCCTCAGCACTTTATTGCCATTACAGCGAATGTGGCGAAAGCAAATGGTATGGGTTTTCAGCATGTGTTACCAATTTGGCCGTGGATAGGCGGGCGGTTTTCAGTGTGTTCAGCGATTAATTTAATTACTTGTATTGCAATCGGATATGAACAATTCTTCGCTTTCCTCCGGGGTTCTGCGGCGA
Organism: uncultured Legionella sp.; assembly: GCA_903877115.1. Classification (GTDB taxonomy): domain Bacteria; phylum Pseudomonadota; class Gammaproteobacteria; order Legionellales; family Legionellaceae. The sequence goes on along the minus strand of CAIRCS010000020.1, from coordinate 16,090 downwards.
TGGATGAGCATTTTCGCAATACGGATATCCAACATAATTTACCAATCATGTTGGCTTTATTAGGGATTTGGAACAACAACAATCTTAAAATGCATAATTTGTTGATTTTGACTTATGCGCAGTCTTTAGAGGGGTTTGTACCCTTTCTGCAACAATTGGAAATGGAAAGCAATGGCAAATCCATAGATAAGCAAGGTCGTGAAGTCAATTATGCTACGGTTCCGATTATCTGGGGCGGCTCTGGAAATCAGGCCCAGCATAGTTATTTTCAAATGTTGTCACAAGGCACTCATAGACTGAGTGTGGATTTGATTAGTATCGGATCACTAGACGATCGGGTGATAGAACAACATAAAGAAGCCCTGTTTTGGGATGAGAATATAGGCAGTAGTCCTAGTAGATATATCCCTTGTAATCATATTCAATTAGTGGATAATTGTCCGTATTCGATTGGTTCTTTGATTGCTTTATACGAGCATAAAGTGTTTGTCCAAGCGATACTTTGGAACCTTAATCCGTTCGATCAACCTAGCGTGGAACGGATGAAAGAAAAAATGGAACAATGGACGACCCGTAAATCATCGATGATTTTATGATAGGTTTTTTTGAGGACTGATGATGAAAGTAGTGATCTTAGCAGGCGGTTATGGAACGCGTTTAAGTGAAGAAACTGATTTACGCCCGAAGCCGATGGTAGAAATCGGTGGAAAGCCTATTCTTTGGCATATTATGAAGCAGTATTCAGCGCATGGCTTTAATGAGTTTGTTATATGCCTGGGTTATAAAGGCTATATGATCAAAGAATATTTTGCTAATTACTTTTTGCATACCTCCAATGTCACTTTTGATTTGGCAAAAAACCACATGGAAGTACATCAAAACAAAGCTGAGCCGTGGTTAGTGACTTTGGTCGATACAGGCGAAAACACCATGACGGGCGGACGCTTAAAACGCATTCAGTCTTATGTGGGTGACGAAGATTTTTGCTTTACTTACGGAGATGGTGTGAGTGATGTGAATATTCAGAATCTCGTTGCCTTTCACAAAGAAAATAAAGTGCTGGCTACGGTTACAGCCACACAAATGCCAGGTCGGTTTGGTGCGTTGAGCATTGAGCAAAACCGTGTCGCCAGCTTTTGTGAAAAACCTCAAGGCGAAGGTGGTTGGATCAGTGGGGGTTTTTTTGTATTGTCTCCCAAAGTATTTGATTATATTGAAGGCGATAATACGACTTGGGAAAAAGGACCGGTGGAACGTTTGGCAAGCGAAGGCCAAATGTCGGCTTATTTTCACGAGGGATTTTGGCAGCCGATGGATACCTTACTACACAAAAAGCAATTGGAAGATTTATGGAAAACTGGACAAGCACCTTGGAAGATATGGCATGAAGAGTGATTTGCGTTCTTTTTGGCAGGGAAAAAAAGTATTTCTCACCGGACATACCGGGTTTAAAGGAAGCTGGTTAGCTTTATGGTTACAGCATCTGGGTGCAGAGGTATGGGGATATGCGCGAGCGCCAGAAGGCGGTCAAAATTTATTTACCCAAGCGCGAGTTGCGCAACAGATGCATAGTGTCATCGCGGATATCTGTGATACGGAACGCTTGATGGCGACTTTAAAAGATTGTCAGCCTGACATTGTGATCCATATGGCGGCTCAATCTCTGGTGCGTTATTCTTATGAACACCCCATAGAAACCTATCAAACTAATGTGATGGGGACGGTTCATGTTCTAGAGGCCATTCGTCAAATCCCGACAGTACGTGCTGTGGTGAATATTACCTCCGATAAATGCTATGCCAATCGCGAAATGATTTGGGGTTATCGAGAAAACGAGCCGATGGGAGGGTATGACCCATACAGCTCGAGCAAAGGGTGTGCGGAATTGGTGACCGATGCGTATAGAAATTCATTTTTTATGCCGGCTGGCATTGGTTTAGCGTCGGCTCGCGCTGGCAATGTGATTGGCGGTGGAGATTGGGCGGTAGATCGTTTGGTGCCGGATGTGTTGCGTGCTTGTATTGCCAAACAAAATGTCGTGCTGCGTTTCCCTAATGCCATTCGTCCTTGGCAACATGTTCTGGATCCACTGTGTGGTTATTTGCAGTTGGCGCAGTTGTTGTATAACGACCCTATACAATATTCGCAAGGGTGGAATTTCGGCCCGAATCAACAAAAAACGTACCCTGTAGAAAGAATCGTAAAAGAACTATTACAAATCTGGGGTGGCAATCACTCACAGATTGAATATCATCCGCACATGCAAGCGCATGAAGCTCAATCTTTAATGCTAGATAGTGCGAAAGCAGGTGCCTTTTTGCAATGGTCACCTCGCAGGGGCATTACAGATGCCTTACAAAAAATTGTGGCGTGGCATCAACATGCCTTATATGAAGACAATATGCGCTCATTTACTGTGCAGCAGATAGAAGAATATTTAGAGGAGAAAGAGATATGTCTACAAACTATTTAAGTGTGCCTTATGGTCGTACTGTGCACGGCGAAGAAGAAATTGCCGCGGTGGTCCATGTGTTACGTACGTCTACTCAGATGGGTAAGCATGTGCGTGAAATGGAAGAAAAGGTTGCCGCCTTATTTCAAAAAAAATCAGGTATTATGTTGAACTCAGGCTCGTCGGCTAATTATCTTGCGATTGAAATTTTGGATTTGCCTGAGGGTTCAGAGGTGATTACCCCGGTGTTGACTTTTTCAACGACTGTCGCGCCTTTGGTGCGGAATAAATTAGTCCCTGTATTCGTGGATGTTGAACCCGGTACTTACAATATTGATGTCAAAAAAGTGGAATCCATGATTACGGCTAAAACCAAAGCCATGATGATTCCAAATTTATTGGGCAATTTGCCGGATTGGAAATTATTGCGTGAATTGGCAGATCGTTACAATTTAATCGCTATTGAAGATTCTTGTGATACGTTGGGCGCAACCGTAGATGGCTTATCTGTAGGCTGCCACACGGATCTGAGCATCACTAGTTTTTATGGTTCGCATGTGATTAATTGTGCTGGAAACGGTGGAATGTTGTGTGTGAACACAGAAGAATTGGCTTCCCGTGCTAAATTATTGAGGAGTTGGGGCCGAAGCTCGTCTTTGTTTGTGGAATCTGAAGCGATTGAAAATCGGTTTCATGTCAAAGTAGATGACATTCCTTATGATGCAAAATTTGTGTTTGAAGCGTTGGGATACAATATGGAGCCATCAGAAATGGGTGCGGCATTCGGTTTGGTGCAATTGAGTAAATTAGATCAAAATATTGCAACGCGTGAAAAATGGTTTGCTATTCAAGATGCTTTTTTCAAAGCCTACGAAGAATGGTTTATTTTGCCCAAACAATTGCCAAATTCGCGTACAGGTTGGCTCGCTTATCCATTAACCATCAAAGCATCCGCACCATTTTCGCGGACAGAATTGCAGATATTTTTGGAAAAACGCAATATTCAGACAAGAACTGTGTTTACGGGTAATATATTACGTCAACCTGGATTCAAAGATATTCTGTGTCGTCGGGTTGATTCGTATGAGCATACTGACAATGTCATGCGTGGTGGGATTCTCATGGGTTGTCATCATGGCCTAGATGCGGAAATGATGGCGCATATTCATGAATCATTTACTGTGTTTGCACAGGAATTCGCGACTGCGGCTGTTTAAAACTTGATGTTTAGTCTACACAGCGATGATTTAAGCCATATTGCGCAACAAGGAAAATCTGCTTGGCAAGAACTGGATTCTGCCCGTATTTTGATTACGGGCGGAACGGGTTTTTTTGGAATTTGGTTATTGGAGTCGTTGTTTTTTGCGAAAACGCATCTCAATTTGCGCACCGAAGTGGTGGTGCTGTCACGAGATCCTCTGAGATTCCTGCAAAAATTTCCTTATCTAAATAACATGACGGGCTTAAGCTGGATTCAGGGGGAAGTTCAAGACTTTTCTTTCCCAGAGGGCGCTTTCACGCATGTGATTCATGCTGCCACCCCTGCTTCAGCCGCTTTGAATCAAAATGAACCGTTGCTGATGCTAGATACGATTGTGCAAGGTACGCGGCGAGTTTTGGATTTTACAGTACAGGCAGGGGTTAAAAAATTTCTGTTAACCAGCTCTGGGGCGATATACGGTACCCAGCCTCCTAGTTTGTCGCATGTTAACGAGCACTATTTAGGGATGGCAGATCCTTTGCAAACGGTAGCAGCCTATGCGGGTGGAAAATGGATGGCAGAACATTTGTCCAACACATACGCACAACATTATGGTTTTGCTACAAAAATTGCGCGTTGTTTTGCTTTTGTTGGGCCTTATTTGCCCTTGGATACTCATTTTGCGATTGGGAATTTTATGCAAAATGTGTTACAGCAAGAGCCTATTCATTTGCATGGAGATGGGACGCCTTATCGGTCGTATTTATATGCTGCCGATTTGATGATTTGGTTGTGGAAAATTTTGTGTGATGGGCAAAATGGTCGGGCTTATAATGTGGGTTCGGAAGAAGCGATTAATCTCGCAGACTTGGCAGATTTGATGTCTAGGCAAATACAACCCCAGGTACCAGTCGTGATTGAAAAAAAACCTGATCTGAATAAATTACCAGCGCTGTATATTCCATCTACTCAGCGAGCGCAGCAAGAATTGGCATTAAAACAATGGATTAATTTGGAAGATGGGATTCAACGAACTCTCAATTGGTGGAAATCATGCAAAAACAAAAATTAAGTGAATTTGTTGCTCAGTTTTTAGTAGAACAGGGTTTGCAACATGTATTCATGCTGACCGGCGGGGGTGCTATGCACCTGAACGACTCATTTGGTCGTCATCCTGGATTAGAAAAAGTGTATAACCACCACGAACAGGCGTCTGCAATGGCAGCGGATAGCTATGCTCGGATCAGCAAGGCCATCCCCATTGTCAATGTCACAACCGGACCTGGTGGGATTAATACTCTGAACGGTGTGTTTGGTGCCTGGGTAGATTCGCTGCCAATGCTAGTGGTATCCGGTCAAGTAAAATTTGAGACCACTGTAGAGAGTACTCAATTGCCTTTACGTCAATTGGGTGACCAAGAATGCCGTATTATCGAAATGGTCAAAGGGATTACCAAATATGCGGTCACGGTGACTGATCCCAATACAATCAAATATCATCTGCAAAAAGCTTTGTTTTTAACAAAATCTGGTCGACCTGGTCCTGTATGGATAGATATCCCAATGAATGTGCAAGGGAGTTTTATTTATCCTGAACAATTAATCGCATTTGATCCGGAACAAGAAGGTTTTTTTGAGGCGTTGCCAAGTATTGATGCGACTCAACTTGCGAAAATTTACGCGACTTTAACTGAGGCAAAACGTCCCGTTATTTTTGCTGGCGCGGGTGTACGCGTATCCGGTGCGCATGAGACTTTTTTACAATTGATTGAAACTTTAAATATTCCGACCGTTTGTGGGTGGAATACTTATGACATCGTGAGCAATGATCATCCTTGTTACGCCGGCCGACCAGGATCATTGGGGGATCGCGCAGGTAATTTTACCGTACAAAATGCCGATGTTTTATTGGTTCTGGGTTCGCGTTTGAATATTCGCCAAATCAGTTATAACTGGGAATCATTTGCACGCCATGCGCATATCATTATGGTTGATATTGATAGGGCTGAATTAGACAAACCCACATTGAACATCGATGTAAAAGTGCATGCAGATTTAGCGACTTTTATTCCTAAATTATTGGACTATGCACAATCACAACCAGTCGCTAGCCATGCTGCTTGGCTGGCTTGGTGCCGATGGCGCGTGGAAAAATATCCGACGGTACTGCCAGAGTATTGGGCGATTCAAGATAAAGTGAATCCCTATTGTTTCATGCAGCGCTTAAGTGAGCATTTGTCCGAAGATCAAATTGTTGTGAGTGGCGATGGCACCGCATGTGTGGTTTCATTTCAAGCTATGACATTGAAAGCGGGACAAAGGCTATATACCAATTCCGGCTGTGCTTCGATGGGCTATGACCTGCCTGCCGCGATTGGGGCATGTGTTGCCTCAGGTTATAAAGAGATTATCTGTTTAGCCGGTGACGGCAGTATTATGCAAAATATTCAGGAATTGGCGACCATTGCATTTAACCAGTATCCGATAAAAATCTTTATTTTAAATAATTATGGCTATCATTCTATCCGTCAAACCCAACAAAACTTTTTTGGACAACCTTTGATAGGCGTGGGACCAGACAGTGGGTTGGGCTTTCCTGATTTTGCAAAATTGGTGGCAGGATTTGGATTGCCATATGTGAGTTGTCGTGATCATGCGGAATTAAACGCGCGTATAGAAGATACATTGCAACAAAATGGACCGGTGGTTTGCGAAGTGTTCATCGATTTAGAGCAAGTTTTTGCACCCAAATTATCATCAAGGCGACTAGAAGATGGTACGATGGTCACTAGCCCAATGGAAGATATGGCGCCGTTTTTGTCTCGTGAAGAATTCCGGGAAAATATGTTGGTTGAAAATGCTGAATTGGAGTGTTGAGTTAGTTTTGTCTCAGAGGGTCATGCTTAAACGAGTACAAAATTTGATTTTGTGTCTCAGGGTCCTGCCGCTGCAGGTATCCCATCGTGCTCGCAAGCTGCGCGCGTTGGGAGCCCTCCTTACGCGTCATCCTTCGTCGAATATCGATAAAAGACAAAATCTTAAAAACCATGAGAGTTTCAAATGAAAACAGTTTTGATTACAGGTGGACGCGGTGAGATCGGTCAAGCAATCATTGCTCAATTCCGTAAGGCTGACTATCAAATCATTGCGCCAACCCGCGAAGACTTGGATTTAAATCAGCCTGCAGTGATAGAAGATGAGATTATCAAACAAGTTGCAACGGTAGATGCGTTTGTGCATTGCGCCGGTATCAATTTTCCTAAGCCGTTTGTTAAGATTGAGCCTCACGAGTTTTCTCAGACATTAACTGTGAATGCAATCGCCTTTTATCTGATTACACAAGCGTTAATAAAACATGAAAAATTAAGCCGAAATGGACATATTTTAGCAATTTCTTCTATTTATGGTGATATTTCGCGTAAAGGTAGGTTCTCTTATACGGCATCGAAATATTGTTTAAATGGCATGGTGAAAAATTTGGCTTTGGAGTTGGGTCCGCAAGGCATTAAAGTGAATGGTTTGGCGCCGGGTTTTGTGGAGACCAGTTTAACGCGACGCAATAACTCGTCAGAAATCATTGCACACATGGAAAAGTCCATTCCACTTGGCCATTTGGCTGAAACAGATGATATTGCAAAAATTGCTTATTTTTTAGCGTCGGAAGATAATCGTTATATCAGTGGACAAACGGTGATTGCGGATGGCGGATATACTGCAGGAGGATTTCAAGAATGAGTTTTAGAATTGATACACAGGACCTACCCTTGCCAGCCACGCTCTCAGATGTTCAAGAATTTACAGTGTCTTCTATCCCTAGGCCTTACCAAGTAAAGCTGGATGATTCTCCAGATCCCTGTATCAGCATTCAAGCACAATTGGGTGCTCACCCTAAGAATATTTTAATCATTGATCAGAAAGTTTACGCTTTATATGGAAAAAATATTGATTGGCCTGATAGTAGAATATTCCAAATATCTGCGACTGAAGCATTTAAAGGGATGGAAGGGGTGCTGGCATTGTATGATTTTTTGCATCAGCATCAGATTACCAAAGGCGAAACATTAGTAGTCGTGGGTGGCGGGATCACGCAAGATATTAGTGCCTTTGTAGCAGCCACGTATAAACGTGGCATAAATTGGGTATATTTTCCTACGACGTTATTGGCCATGTCAGATTCGTGCATTGGTGGTAAAGCGGGGGTGAATTATCGAGGGTCTAAAAATCAATTGGCATTATTTTCTGCCCCCCAATCTGTAATGATTAATACCGAGTTTCTGCGAACCTTAGCTGTAAAAGATATTCAGTCTGGTTTGGGAGAGATATTAAAATTATGTATCACCGGTGGAAAACATTTGGTTGATTTTTTCCAACAATCCGTAGAATTTGGCATAGCAAAGCAGTTCGACCGCTTTAAACCGTTGATTATGAACGCTTTGGCTGTTAAGCGTGCCGTGATTGAGGTGGATGAGTTTGAGCAAAATATTCGTAAAGGTCTCAATTATGGCCATACCATAGGGCATGTGATCGAAGCGATGACTGATTATGCAATTCCTCACGGCATTGCAGTGGTCATTGGGATGATGATTGTGAATCAACTGAGCTTTGAGCAAGGGCTGTTAGCGCGCGAAGATTGCCTTGCAATCAATAGTGCCTGTTTCAGTTTGATTGATGAAGACAGTCGTCGAAGGCTACAAACGCTTAATCCCGATGAGATGATGGTCTGTTTGCAACAAGATAAAAAAGTTTCAGGAGACAAAGTCACTATGATTATGCTTTTTGCTCCTGGGCATTTGGGTTTTGTGAAGATGACCATGAATGATGAGTTAAAGCAGGGTTTATGGCGTGTTTGTGATCAATTGGGAGTTCTTGAGTTGCCTGCATAAGCAGAATGCGATAAATATCTATAAAAAAGAGTAGGTTGGACCAAGGCCCAACTTACTCTTTTAAGTTATTGCTTAACAGAGGCTTTGGATGTGGCATGCATGAAAGATTGTTTTTTCTGGTCCGAAGTAGGGCTCTTTTTCAAGGGTTATTTTTGTTATCCGCTTAGATAAAAAGCAATTTCCCCCTTGTCCCAAAACTCATAACCATTTAAGATGTCATCACTTTTTTTAATTTCTTATATAGAATCTTGGTCGAAATATTTCGATCCTAAAAAAACAGTTTTTCGGAGAAAATAATGAACAAATTGGAATTGCAAATGACAGAATTGTTGCTGGATTTAAAGCAAAATTATCATGTCACCGGCATAAAAGCAGAGTTTGAAGCAGAAGGTACACGCATGGAAGAAGCGATGCGCCTAAAGGACGTGACTTCTTCGGTGCCAGGATTAGGCTTAAATATTAAAATTGGTGGGTGTGAAGCTATTAAGGATATGTTTGATGCTATTGGCCTGGGTGCGCAACGTATTATTGCCCCGATGGTTGAAACACCTTATGCCTTGCAGAAATTTATTCGTGCTGCACAATTAGTCTATGGTGATGACCTCGATCAAGTTGAGCTCCTAGTTAATATTGAAACGTTTGCTGCTTATCAGTGCTTCCAACAGATGTTAGCTATTCCAGAAATCAAATATTTAAATGGTATTGTTGTTGGCCGTGTTGATATGGTGGGTTCTATGGGAATCGGGCGTACCCAAGTGAATTCAGAACAAGTATTGGATATTTCCCTTGATTTGGCCAAGCAAGCAAAAGAGCGTGGCTTAAACGTAGTTGTGGGCGGGGGTGTTTCGGTGGATTCGATTCCATTTTTTAATGCTTTTCCTCAAGGTCATCTTGATCGCTTTGAAACTAGAAAAATTATTTTCTCTTGTCCAGACGCAATTAAAAATCCAGAAATTGCTTTCATTAAAGCGGTTCAATTCGAGATTATGTGGTTGAAAAACAAACGCAATTATTACAGTGTGATTGCTCGTGAAGATGAAGAGCGAATTCACATGATGCAAGAGCGGTATAAATTATCATTGCAAAAAATTCAGCATGTGGCTGCGGAAGCTGATTTTATCCTAGCTTAAGTGATTGCCGGATAATGAATCGTGCTTTGTGTGTGTCTGACTCACAAAAGACTCTATGCTTTCAAAAAGTGATTCTGCTCTATTTTGCGATATTTAGTGTGGGATTATGCAAACTGTGTTGGGTGTTTTCGCAGTACGTATATCAACATATTGATATACAAGACGTAGTGGATCAAATGTGTGATTGGGTTGCGGTTTTTCCGCATGCAAAACTCCCGCAATTACTGTTTTTTGGATTGTCATTAATAGCCATGTTTGGTTTCTGGGGTCTATATTTTGCCCTGACCATGGTTAACAGCGCTAGACACTCTCTAAAACTATCCAAACCACATGGACTCTTCGGTTGTTTGTTCGTTTCTCTCCTCATCAATCTGGGCCTGGTGACAATGGTTAACTCTCTTTATCTAGATGCTTTGGTCTGGATAATAGGGTTTTTTGCCTTGCTTATGGTTTTCTATAATAAAAAAATAGGCCTTTATAGTCGTTGGGATCGCGTTGTTCTGAGTGGAACAAAGAATCGCATATCGAAAGTTTCGTTAAAAAGTACGTGTGATCGCAACGGCGGTCGAAGCCAAAAAATTGTGTCGGCAATTTTCCATTTGGAGTCAAAATTTGGTTTAAACCCTATAATGGTCTGGGGGATAACGGCATTTATTACACTAGGATTTATCTGTATATTTTACCCGCTAATTTTTAAACCCATACAGATTGCAAATGAGTTCATGGATATTCCAGAGCAGACTTTATTACGTAGCGGGCAAATTGTAGACAACACTCAGTATATCAATCAGCACCGTATTAGTGGGTTACATCTTTATGACCCCCGCCATGATCAGGGTGTTTTGCCGGTTTCTGCAGAGTATGCTCAGGTTGTTTTGCGTTCTGCCCCAGGTTTAGTTCAATTTTTAAACCGACAACCTGGACAATTTGCTTATGATGCCGCCACGCAAACATTGTCTTTAAAAGGAAAGCTGACGCAGCGGGACTACTCTGAATTATTGGAAGTCTATCAAGCAGACAAAGACAGCCAGCAGCAAATAGAAAGCTTAGTGATCCAGGCAAATCAAATAGAAAGTTCTTATAAAAGCCGGATCTATATGCCAGAAGAACGGGAGTTTATTGCGAAAAATAGGTCTGAAAATGAGAGAAAAGTAAAAGCCGGTTGGTTGTTTTTTCATCACAGCTGGGTGTTGAATCCTATCTTAGCTTTGTCGAAAGGTGCTGACGCGAACAAACAGGTATTTATTTATGGATATGGCAGTGCTGTTTTTTTAAAACAGATGTTGACCCAGATGGGAGCGGTGAGTTTTCAAAACTATTTTAAAGCTACGTTTGTTTTTTATCCTATGTACTTTTTGATCTTTTTAGCGGGGATATATGCGTTATTTCGAAGTGTGGAGTTAGTTTGTATTGGAGCTATCTTATTAACTGTTAGCTTTCTGCTGTTAGGGTATCAGATGATATTGTTGGCGCCAGGGTATAATCCAATGCGGCATTTATTTGACATGTTGATGCTGGTGCTTTTTTCCCAGTATGTAAAAAAGAACAACCTCCCCTATTTGTTGCTCTTGGTGTTCACGGGGTTTGTTGCAATAGTTTGGAGTAAGGATTTTGGTTTGTTTTTGACTGCTTCATGTTTGGGAACGGTTATTATTAAAAGTATTGTGATGCCGCGCAGAGATTTTGTGCGTGTGATCGTTGCATGTTTAGGAGCGGTCGGCGCCATACTTCTATATGGGGCTTCTTTTCATGGCGTAAATTATAATTTTTGGTATATGCTTTTAGGATATACCCAGCCAATGATGTCTACATTTCGAATCAGTATTATCTTAGTTGCTATCAGTTTTGGATATTTGTTTTATATTCAATGTAAAAAAATGGATTCGGTCTATTTTTGGTTGGCATTATGTGTGTTTTTTTATTTGCAATGTCAGCTTTTGTATTATGTCTGGTATCCTTCGGTGCAACATTTGTTGGTATTGGCCCCCATGGTAATTGTTGGCGGCATGGCTTCGGTACAGTTGCTTTGCAACAAGAATAATCCGAACATGGCGGGCATCCAAACGGCATTGATTGCTAGTGTTTTGTTCATCTATCTTCCCAGCATGTATTTTTTTTATAAAGAAAAAATGCAATATGATGCGATTTTTGCGACGCATGTGGTGCATGATTGGAAATTTCAATATGCCTCTTTTCAAACTACGATGGAACCTCAATTACTTACTGAAACATTAGATTTGATTGAACGCTATGCGCCAAATTCTTCTATCTATTTAATCTCTAAATATGATGACATTTTGCCAGTATTGACGCAGCGCAGTAATGCACTACCCGTAGTGAATTTGGCTTTGGATTTATTATCCAAACGGGATATTGAACGTTGCAAACAGGCTGTCAGAACAAACAATCCAGTCTATATTTTTGTGGACTCCGATATTCACAGAGATTTACGTGGTGACGTGATGTTTTTTTACGATCCCGCGTGCTTGAATAATGACTATCAATTATCATATGGGCGATTTACCGCTATTAAAAATATGCGGACTCTATACGATGAAATTCAAGAGGACTATAGATTGATAGAAAAGGGCTCATTACTGAGTGTTTATCAACGAAAACAAGGCGCGTAGATGTTAGCCAAATTAAACGTGGATAGAAAAGTACTTTGTTTTTTGCTAGTCGGTGGGTTGAATACTCTGCTGGGATTTGGTTTGTTTCCTACTGTCTATTGGCTCATGCCGGATTATCGAAAACATTATATAGGGATGTTGGTCATCTGCCATATTACTAATGTGAGCTGGGCCTTTTTTTCCAATAAGTATTTTGTTTTTCGCACGAGAGGAGATGTTTTGACGGAAATGACAAAATTTGCGTTTTTTCATCTGTTTTATTTTTTGTTCATGTTGTTATTGGTGCCGATTTGTGTTGAGTATGCGCATTTCAATCCGATAGTGATTCAATTTATCATCAGTGTATTGGTCGTTATTAGTAGTTATTTCTGGTACGATAAAGTGGTTTTTTTATTATTGAAGAAATAAATGATGAATTACGAAAAAAAAGTATGCTGCATATGCGGTCCTGGGTCGAGTAAAACTGCTGGTGTCAATGCAGCGCTGCCCGCTGAAGGCTTAGGGTTTGCTGAATTACAAGATCAATGGAATGGCTTTTTTAAAGATACAGATAAGGAACGCTCATTTTTTTCCTATGTACGTTGTGTCGTCTGTGGGTTGTTGTATTGTCCGCAGTATTTTTATGCAGAACAGCTCGCAAATTTGTACCAAAATATGCCGGATAATACCGCAGATGTTGATTTAAGCTCGTTACGAAAAACCCAGTATGGATATTTTCAAACATTATTACCGTATTTAGATAATTTACACGGTGATTATTTTGAGATGGGTCCGGATATTGGTCTCTTTACCGAACATGTGCTGAAAACAAATCAGTTCGAAAAGATTTGGTTGGCAGAACCTAATCGCGCCGTGTGGCCGCATTTACAACAATTATTGAAAACGCAACCTTCGCAGTTGTTTTCTGATATGGTGCAAGAGGACCCTATACCCAATGCAGTGTTGGGTGCAGCGGTGATGATCCATGTATTGGATCATGTGCTAGATCCTGTCGACGTGTTACAACATTTGCATGCCAAAATGCGGGATGGCGGTATATTGGCTATTGTTACGCATGATGAGTCTTCGCTATTGGCCAATCTTTTAAAGAAGAGATGGCCTGCCTATTGCTTGCAACACCCGCAATTGTATCGCCCCAAGTCTATAAAGCATTTATTGGAAAAGGCTGGCTTTAAAGTATTAGAGGTTCAAAAAACCTACAATCATTTTCCATTCGGATATCTTTTGAATCATCTGGTTTGGGCCTTAGGGTTTAAGAAAAAGATATTTCCCGATTGGAAAAAACTACAGCTTCCATTGAAATTGGGTAATATTATAACGATTGCAACCAAATAGGAGTTTGATTTGTGATAATAAAAAGGTCCAAAGAACAATTGATTGAACGGCTGAAGGTCGAAAATTTTGTTTTTTCCGAATTTAGTTTGTCTCATGAAGGAGAGTACTCCGTTTCAGATGCAGATTGGAATTATAAAGATATTCCACATCTGCATTATGTCCATCGCTTGGCAGAAGCAGCGCCGGCGTATGCGGATGATGATAAAATTGCTTCAATTGTGGTACAGAAAATTCCAGGCTTTGTCATTCCCTTATCCGTATTTATCTATGAAAACACGCCTACATCACAATTGTATTACACAACCAGTTTTTTTTATGTTCTGATTATTGAATCAGTTTATGTTGCATTGGGTCCGAATCGGACTCGAGTGACCACGACCTATAGTGTGGGTTCTTCCAAATTACTTCAGTGGACATTTCCAGCTTTGCGTTGGTTGATTAAAAGAAACTATCGTGATTTGATGTCTACCGATATTCCGATGCGAGAAAGACGTGGTCAATTACGCAAATGGGGATATGGGTTTAAACAAATTGCCCCTACTTATAGTTACGCAAAATCAGTCAACATTAAGCCAGACAATGTTATTTTACCGGTTGATCCTCAACTACCTAACCATGCAATGGAGATCGCTCTTACAGAGGTCTTACCCCAGGATGGCGAGTATTTTTGGGGGCGTGAAGATGCCTGGGGATTACGCCTGGTGAGATTGGATGGCAAGCTGAGAGTGTTTTCTAGAATGTGCCATCACGAAGGTGCGAGTTTGGATAAGCAACCCTGCGTGGATCATCAATTACGCTGTCCCTGGCATGGTAGATTATCATTGCCGATTGCGACGTTTGATTTGTCAAAAATAGATAGCCAAAATGTGAATGCTCGTTTGCATCAGCTGAGTTTTGTGGCGGGTTTATTGATCGTGAGATTACATCAAGGTTTGGTTGAAGAATGTAAACAGAGCGTGTTAGAGGAAGAAATACTGTAATGATAATATTATAGGTTGTGCCAAGGTCCAACCTACTCTTTATAGTTGTTTAATGAGGATGGTTTATCGCGCTGTCAAATTTTTTCTTGATACTTTATGATAATCCAATGCTCACTTTCAAAAGTAGCGGTTTTGATGAAATAATTCTGCAAACTGTCTATCCAATTTTCATAGCGATCTTCTACTTCTTTTTTTGCATGCACTAAATATTTGTTCAAGGGGCGCCCTCTTTCAATAGACCGCTGGATGATTTCTGCTTGTCTTTCTGGCGGAACGGGCACCTCTAGCAGTTGTAAGGGGCCCGGCAACCAAAGGCGTTCATGCGAGGGGGATTGCGCCACATAAGGCATTAACCCAAGATTTCCACTATAAGCGATTGCGTCATGGGCTCCTATCTTGGCTTCTTTGATTAAATTGGATAGTTCCATTTCGAAATTTGCTCTAGGTACCTTCTCATCGATATGTAATGAAAATGAGCTTAGTGTAGAAAGCTGCGAGAAAATTCCAGGATTGCCGACTACCGTAAATAAAATGATAAATAAAAATGGCGGCGCAAAGGCTTGCAGAATGACAGTGGCATTCTGTGGTTTTCTCTGCGCACTGATTTGTAAAGCAATGAATAAAATATTAACCAAAAGGGGTAACATAGCGGTAATATTATTTGGCACGGCTCTGCCAATAAAATAACTGCTGATACCCCATAGGCAGCTTATTAAGCTTACCAATAAGACCACAGTACGACTTCTAGGGTTTTCTAATATCACGGTGGATAATAATGTGACTAAGCCTGCTAATAAAAGAATCAAAATCCAAACTGGACCTTTGATGTTCAATGCAAGAGAACCAAATCCTTTTGCATATAATAGACCGTAGACAAAATGACTGCTCCATTCTGGGTAATGGCCTAAAAAGATTTGATAATAAATGGAAACACTGACTATCACACAGAATAGTACAAGAAATGGGGTTAATAAATAAAAAAATCTTTGTTTAAGAAGCGTTTTCATGGCGGTTTGCCAATTTTGCGAAGAGTGTGGCAAGTATGTTTGTAGCCAGCTAATGCATAAAGCGGGTAGAAAAATACAGCTACCATAGATAGCAGATTCTGCGGACCAAAGCACAGACAAAGTCCAACACAGACTCCCGTATCCAGCAAAAGATTTGAAAGAAATGCGCTCTGATTGCCAATATCGATAGATTATCCACACAAGAACATAACACCAAAAAAATCGCATGACTGAAGAAGAGGGATAAGCAGATGGTCCTTCTAAATACGGATCTGCAAAATGAAGTGCACACATAGCGATTGCCAGGCTGGCTGCTATGCGAAAAATACTGGTAGTGGATTTCAAAAATTGGTAAATAATAGCACTAGTAAGTACCAGCAAAATACTTTGTAAAATATAAATAGCTTCCCAAGCGCTTTTAGTGGGGAGTAGTGATGCAATCAGGATATTTAAAAAACCGTACTGTGACGGG
>CAIRCS010000019.1 GCA_903877115.1 uncultured Legionella sp. | reverse complement strand
GTCGGCCATCAAGTCCGTTATGGCTGCAATGCGCTTGTTACCGTGGCCCAAAAGCATCAGGGAAAAAATGAGCTTTTCTCGTGAACTCAGCGTTTGATACAAACTTTCAACCTGACTTAAACGCGCTTCGTTTTGCCGGAGATTTAAATCTAATGCGAGGCCTTTTTCTACCGCGTGCAAAAGTTGGGAATGGGGAAAGGGTTTCCATAAAAAATCTACAGCCCCGCACTTCATGGCATCGATGATTTCTTGGCTGTGGCTCTCCCCACTCATGTAAATGATGGGTAAGTGCCAAGCTTGAGCAGTCAGTGCTTTTTGTAAATCTAAACCCGTCATCAAAGGCATTCGCATATCCAAAACCAAAACAGCTGGAAAAATGCGATTGGCTGAGGTTAAAAAATCTGTAGCACTTCCATAATCAGTCACGCTGTAACCGGATTGCCTAAGCAAGTCACCTAAATGGATTCTGATTTCAAAATCATCATCTACCAAATAAATATGCTCTTTATTATTCATATTTTCAGAAATGTCAATTTAAAAGTATTTTTATTAGCGAAAAGAAAACATTTTTAATTAATATGAATCTATATTATAAATTAATCAGATATTTAGAAAGAATCCCCATTTCGGTATGGATAAAGAATAGATTAGGTTCAATAATAAACATATGTCGAATTTCAATTTATTATCTAAATGAGTATTTATGCATCTCCAAACCACTCAACGCTTGTTGAAACGGGGCGCATGTTGCGCCAGTTTCGCGAAAGTAAGGGTTGGACGCTTGCAGAAATGAGCAAAAAACTCGGCATGCGAGAAGAACAAATCTTTGCGATTGAAGAAGGCAAAGAAGATCTCTTCAAAAAAAATGCCACTCAACCTTTAGTGTGGTTTGCGCGTTTATATGCAAAAAAACTTGGACTTAATTTGCCTCACCTTTTCATAAGTGATATTCAAAGAGCTCCCAGCCATCTTCAAGTCAAAAATGAGTCACAAGTCATACCCGCGTTCTTGAAGAAAAACGTATCACTATGAAATTGAACGTGGCGTAATTTAAAGGCGAAATGCGAATCACGGGTTAATTTATTTTGAAATTATTTAAAAAGTGGTTTTCCACTGACATTGCTATTGATTTGGGTACAGCCAACACCTTGATTTATGCCAAAGACAAAGGTGTTCTGTTGAATGAACCTTCCGTTGTAGCCATCAGGCACGCTGCTGGGCCAGGTGGTAAAAAAAACTTGATGGCTGTAGGCCATGAAGCCAAAAGCATGCTGGGTCGCGTGCCCGACTATATTGAGGCCATACGGCCCATGAAGGACGGCGTCATCGCCGACTTCACCATTACCGAACTCATGCTAAAGCATTTCATTCGCAAAGTTCATCCCAGCAGTTGGTTGCGTCCAAGTCCAAGAATCATTATCTGTGTGCCTTGCGGTTCTACCCAGGTCGAGCGACGTGCTATCCGTGAGTCAGCGCTGGGTGCGGGTGCTTCCCAAGTTTATTTGATCGAGGAGCCCATGGCCGCAGCCATAGGTGCGGGTCTGCCTGTGGCAGAAGCCTGCGGTTCCATGGTGGTCGATGTAGGTGGTGGAACAACAGAGGTAGCCATCATTTCTTTAGGCGGCATGGTTTACAAGGGCAGCGTGCGTATAGGTGGCGACAAATTTGACGAGGCCATTGTCAACTACATCAGAAGAAACTATGGCATGCTTATTGGCGATCAAACTGCC
>CAIRCS010000018.1 GCA_903877115.1 uncultured Legionella sp. | reverse complement strand
GTTGGGCCAAGGCCCAACCTACAATCTATCAGTCAAAAAAAATCCGCCAATTGGCGGATTTTTTATTATTACTAGGTAACTTAAGGCCTGTTCGACTTTTAGAGAAAATGCTAAGTACCGAAGTACCTGGGGACAATCCAAAAATCGAACATTGCGTTAATTTGGGCTTACATCATACCGCCCATGCCACCCATGCCGCCCATGCCGCCCATACCACCAGCGCCTGCATCAGCAGCGTCATCTTTCTTCGGCATATCTGCAATCATGCATTCAGTTGTCAGCATTAAGCTCGCAACCGATGCTGCATTTTGCAAAGCAGTACGAGTTACTTTGGTTGGATCCAAAATACCCATTTCTACCATATCGCCATACTCGCCTGTTGCAGCATTAAAGCCAAAGTTACCTTTGCCTTCTGCAACTTTATTCAAGACCACTGAAGCTTCATAGCCAGCATTGGTCACGATTTGACGCAAAGGTGCTTCGATAGCGCGAATTAGAATCTCAATACCCATGTTCTGGTCATGATTTTCGCCTTTCAAATTTTCCAATGCTTTTTTGCCAGCTCTAACTAATGCAACACCACCACCCGCGACGATACCTTCTTCAACCGCTGCGCGCGTAGCATTCAACGCATCTTCAACTCGAGCTTTCTTTTCTTTCATTTCAATTTCAGTCAAAGCACCAACTTTGATCACTGCAACTCCGCCAGCCAATTTAGCGACTCGCTCTTGCAATTTTTCACGATCATAATCAGAACTTGTTTCTTTCATTTGCGCACGAATTTGATCAACGCGAGCTTTGATATCTTTATCTTTACCTTGGCCATCAATAATGGTCGTAGTATCTTTAGTAATCAACACTCGTTTAGCGCTACCTAAATCTTCTAAAGTAGCCGCTTCTAAGCTCTTGCCAACTTCTTCAGCAATCACTTGTGAACTAGTCAAAATAGCAATATCTTGTAACATCGCTTTACGTCGATCTCCAAAGCCAGGCGCTTTGACAGCACATACTTTGACAATCCCACGCATATTGTTGACAACCAACGTAGCCAAAGCTTCGCCTTCAACATCTTCTGCGATAATCAATAATGGACGGCCAGATTTTGCAACGCCTTCCAATACAGACAACATATCGCGAATGCTGGAAATTTTCTTGTCGACTAACAGAATGTAAGGATGTTCCAATTCTGCAGACATATTTTGTTGATTGTTGATAAAGTAAGGAGAAATATAACCGCGATCAAATTGCATCCCTTCAACCACAGACAACTCGTTGTCCATGCCAGTGCCATCTTCAACAGTGATCACACCCTCTTTACCCACTTTTTCCATCGCATCAGCAATGATTTTACCAATATCTGCATCAGAATTAGCAGAAATAGCACCTACTTGGGCAATGGCTTTGCCATCTTTGCAAGGTTTAGACATTTCGTGCAATGTTTTAGTCATTGCATACACTGCTTTGTCGATACCACGCTTCAAGTCCATTGGGTTCATACCAGCGGCAACTAATTTGTGCCCTTCAACCAGAATCGCACGCGCCAATACAGTCGCAGTAGTCGTACCATCTCCGGCAACATCAGAAGTTTTAGAAGCCACTTCTTTAACCATCTGTGCGCCCATATTTTTAAAGCGTTCTTCAAATTCAATTTCTTTCGCAACAGAAACACCATCTTTAGTAACAGTCGGCGCGCCATACGATTTTTCTAGTACAACGTTGCGTCCGCTTGGTCCCATGGTTACTTGTACAGCATTTGCCAGAGCATTCACACCGGCCATCATTTGTTGACGCGCGTCATCGCCAAAACGTAGATCTTTAGCCATTTGCATTTTCTCCCATTAGATCTTCAAAAATAAATTATTTTTCAACCACAGCCATGATGTCATCTTCTTTCATCACAACAAGTTCTTGATGATTAATTTTGACTTCCGTGCCGCTATATTTACCGAACAATACTACGTCACCCACTTTGACCGCTAAAGCACGTGTATCGCCATTATCTAATATTTTGCCAGTTCCAATTGCTACAACTTCACCACGCATTGGCTTTTCAGCTGCGCTATCTGGAATCACAATACCACCTGCTGAAGTACGTTCATCTTCTAAGCGACGAACAACGACTCGATCATGTAAAGGACGAATTTTCATACTCATACCTATAGCCTCCTGATTTATTATGTCTCTCAATTTGAGTAGACGAATCATAGCAGATTATGTCTACACAAGCTTACTTCAGTGTTAATCACGCTGATGCAGCATATATGGGGATTATCCAATCCATTTTCAAGGGGTAATAAAAAAATTTTATAGTTTATTTGTGTAACCCTGGTTAGAATCAAGGTTATATCATTTATTTGGGGTTTAAATGCGCTTGCGAATGATTCTGTTGTGCTTTTTATGGTGTTTGCCCCTGTGGTCTTTCTCAGCGCCTTTGCCTGACAATCAAGTCTTTAAGTTCAGTTTCAGTCAATTCGATGCCAATACTTTAAAAATAGATTGGACCATCAAAGAGGGGTATTTTTTATATCGAGAACACATTTGGATTGAGAACTCGCAAAATAAATATTTACATATTGGCGTCATTTCTTTCCCAGATCCCGAAACCAAAGTCTCTAAACAAGGGAAAAACATCCTTATTTATCGTGATAAACTGACCTTAGCAGTCCCAGTATTAGTCAATAGTGGCGGGGAAGTCTCTCTAACCGTGCATTACCAAGGCTGTTCCGATGCAGGATTCTGCTATCCACCGCAAAGTCGGGATATCCAACTCAGCTTCGACAAAGAGCATGAGCTGACGCAAGTCCATGCCGACTTTGAGTCAGAGCAAGCTTACGCGCCAGTCAATGCCCCTGCCCCCGCCGCCCCACCACCACCGCGTAGTCGCTCCAGCGCAGAGGTCAAAACATTGTTTCTCACCGCAAGTCCCGCCTGGATACTCCTCAGTTTTTTTGGATTTGGACTCCTGCTTGCCTTTACACCGTGTGTCTTACCGATGATCCCAGTGCTGTCGAGTATCATCGTTGGACATGGACATACAATCTCTACGCGCAAAGCCTTTCTTTTGTCATTAAGCTATGTACTCAGTATGTCGGTCACTTATGGGGTGATAGGCGCGATCATTGCCCTATTGGGTGCCAATTTACAGGTTGTGCTCCAATCTCCTTGGGTTCTGGGCACATTTAGTCTGGTGTTTGTAGTCTTAGCATTATCTATGTTCAACGTTTATGAATTTCGACTCCCAGTCGCATGGCAAGAACGTCTAGCAAAAGTGACCCGCGGTCAGCAAGGCGGACATTATCTCAATGCAGCCATCATGGGCTCTATGTCGATTTTGATTCTATCGCCTTGCGTCACCCCTCCTTTGATTGGGGCTTTGAGTTATATCGCCGAAACGGGCTCTGCCTTATTAGGATTATTGGCCTTATTCTTCCTAGGATTAGGTATGGGCACGCCGCTGCTCTTGATTGGCGCATCCGCTGGCAAACTCCTGCCCAAAGCAGGGCAATGGATGAATACTATTAAGTATATTTTTGGGATGCTCTTATTGGGCTTGGCCATTCATTTGCTAGAACGATTGCTATCGCCCATAGTCTGTATGCTACTGTGGTCAGCTTTGTTTATCAGTTGTGGACTGGGCTTAAAACCATTTTACTCACCCCAAACTGGTAGGTCCGTGATCAAACAGGCCGTCGGGATCATGCTGATTATTTTCGGGGGATTTATTTTATATGGTGCCAGCGCCGGCCATACCAATCCTTGGCAACCACTGAGCAATCACTCAGTACCCATGCATGCGCCTAGTCCCAACCGAAAGGTAGTGACTACGGTAGCACAAGCCCAGCAAGTTTTGGCCGCAGCATTGAGTGCAGAACAACCTGTATTACTAGACTTTTATGCCACTTGGTGTGAGAGCTGCCAGCACATTGAACAGCATATCATGCAGGCTCCAGAATTAGCCGCCTATGAAGATCGGATACTGATTGTTCAAGTGGATCTCTCGAAAAATGACGCCGATACTAAGGCCTTACTCAAATATTTCAATGTGATTGCCCCACCCACTTTTTTATTCTATGGCAGTGCAGGCAATGCAGCCACAGATTTACAATGGGTAGGTGCGCTGGATTTAGAGACGTTATTGGCACGAATAGAAAAAATTGTTCGCCCTGACTAGTATTTGGTCATTTCACCCATTACCAAATCTATTCCGCTCTTCAGGCTCCCCAAGTCGCTCTTTCAAGGTTTTTTGCCCAGCCGAGCTAGGTGTTTTGTCAACACGCGCTTGGCTTGTTTGAGATTTTTTCTCAGCAGCATCGTAGGCTTTTTCTTTCTCATTATATAAGTTTTTTTTGCCTGGAAATTCTGCGGTAAGCTGATTAAGCCTATTCAAGATTGTCTGAATTGCGGGAATCTTAGCCGTATCTGCGTCCAATTCGCGCACATAGGGGGTAGCTGTATTAGTCGTAGCATCATACTTTTTCAACCGCAGATTCAGCTCTGCCTGCAGGTCTGCATTATCCTGAAGGCTAGCTTGAAGCTTACGTATTTCTGCATTAGCAGCCTGATCACGAGTTGACTTATCAGCTCCTCTCTTTACTCGAGACTCAATTATACTCCTTTGCGCACTCACGAGTTGTTCAAGACTTTTCTGTTGAGCCATTAACTCACCAATTTCTTTTTGTATGGGAGCTCTAAGAACCTCAAGCTCTGCTTCCAAATTTGCATGTTCCGCTTCAATACCCTGTTTAGTAGATTCCATCTCGCCTTTAGCGTCATCTCTTGCTTTTTTAGAAATACCTAAATCATCCTTATCAAGCGCCGCGACCCGGTTTAAAACATTATCCCCCAATTCACTCTTCGATTTCGCAGCAAGTTTATTGGCATCCTGCCAGGCATTGTAGACACCTTTCACCAATTTACAAAAAGCAAATAAACAGACCCCGGCGATCACAAAAGGCAAGGCGTAGGGTGCAAATACCCCTAAAAACGCTAATGTCCCCAGGGTAGCTAAAACGCTGACTGTTACACAAACGGCTACGCCTAAAATAGCCAAAGCAAAATTGGTTCTATTTAATGATTGACCAAATTTTTTACCCATTGACGACAGAAAATCGTTTGTCCACTTAAAAGTTCCCTCTCTGGCATTGGCGTTTCTAATATCTCCCAATAAACCAAAAATAAAGGCTTTTTCTTGTGCTATTTTGTCTTTTTTCTGTTGCGCACTCAAGGTTGTATCTTTATTGATCTCGTCGAGTTTCATTAATTCTACTCGACAGACTTCCAACAATTCGATAGAAGCATCTCTCACGTCTATAGAAGGTACATTCATTCCTGAAATCAGATTGCTGAAAGCCCATTTAGATGCTTGACCACGCTCAATTGCGGTGACAGCGCTAGATAATTCATCATACATTTCAGCTTTGGGGGCGAAAGGAGTTGCACCTGAGATTCTGGTCGGAATCCAATTACCTTGAACTCCAAATTGCTTAGCTATTCTAGCTTTATATAAATCTGCTTCGCACTTTATTCTTGTAGCCTCAGGTCCAAAACCATCCATAGTGGCACTACCACTTTCGTCTGATTCGGGATAGCGTTTGTCCTTTGCCATGATATAACCTCAAATATTTTGATCTAATAGATTAAATATAGAACACACTTATATAGGAATCAAATTTTAGATGTACGAGGTGTATAGTAAACCTGATAGGTTGGGCCAAGGCCCAACCTACTTTTGAGGGATATACACATCAAAACGCACTGTCTTGCCGGGAATACTGGAATCAGGTTTTATTAATGGTGCCAAGCGTTGCGGCCATTTGAGCACGACTCTTTTTTTGACGCGCGTCACAGCCAAATTCAACAAATCGTGCGCATCCAGATCGGGGCCAAATAATTGCTGTAATGCTTGCATGTCTTTTTTAACCAACGCAGATTTGTTGCGCTCGGGATGCATCGGGTCGATGTAAATAACATCCGGGTAATCGCTAGTTTCTAATTGACTTAAATAAAACAGTGCATCTTGGTGAATACACGACAGCGCCAGCGTATTAGGCGGTAAGCGGCGTAATCCATCTGCCAATAACGCTGCCATCACAGGTTGGCGTTCCAACATGATGACTTGTGCACCATGTTGCGCTAATAAGCCCGCATCTCGCCCCCACCCTGCTGTGACATCCAAAATTGTCATGCCGACTGTGGGTTTGCAAGCTCGAATCAAACCATGGGTTTTGTCTAAGCGGCGTTGTGTTAATAAGGAACTAAAATCAACCGCTAATGGGGAAAATTTATCTATCAATAATACCAAGCCCCGCTGGGTGAGTTGTAGGCGCGGGAGGGTTTGTTGGTCTAGAGTCAGCGTATATTGGACGGCGATTTCTTTAGCTTGAGAGGATAGATCTTCAGTGTCAAAGCCGATGGGAAAATTAATGAGAGGGTTATTTAAGATGTTCATATCCTTGCGCTCTACTATACTTCGTCATTGCGAACGAAGTGAAGCAATCCAGTGGCTTGAAATACCGAAAAGACACTGGATTGCTTCGCTAATGCTCGCAACGACATAGACGCCCATTCGGTGTCAAAGCCGATGGGAAAATTGATGAGAGGGTTATTTAAGATGTTCATATCCTTGCTCTCTACTATACTTCGTCATTGCGAACGAAGTGAAGCAATCCAGTGGCTTGTAATACCGAAAAGACACTGGATTGCTTCACTAATGCTCGCAACGACAACGACATAGCCGCCCTCATTTGGTCAACGAAGCCAAATGACTCAAATCAGCAATAGACATTAACAAGCCTTGGAGCCGCGTCAATAATGCCAAACGGTTATTTTGCAATTTGAGATCGGGGTCCATCACCATAACTTGATCAAAAAATGTTGCCAATTTCGATTGTATTGCAACCAAAGTCTGCAATTTCTCTGCATAATCCAGGGTTGATTCCAGCTTAAACCGCTGTTCGGTCTCATCGATTGCCGTCCATAATACTCGCTCCGACTCCTCAACAAAATGCTCCGCATTGACGGCAGATTGTTCGCATTTGGCCTGTGTCAACACATTATTCACGCGCTTGGCCATCGCGGACAACGCTTGTGCTTCAGGCATTTGGATAAACCCCATCAAGGCGGTGATGCGTTGCGCCATATCAAACAAGCAATCTGCTTGGCAAGCACGCACTGCCTGAAACAACTCAAGAGGAATTTGTTGGTTTTGGTAATAAGATTGTAGCCGCTCTAAAATAAACGCTTGGAGCTCAGAAAGAAGTTCAGGCGCTGGGCGCTCTATCTGCCCAACATACGCATCCGCTGCAGCCTGCAAACAAGCCTGCAAACTCAGATCCGGCATGCCTAATAATATTCGCGCAATGGCCAATGCGTGGCGCCGCAATTTAAACGGGTCTTTGACACCAGTGGGTTTTTGACCAATCGCAAATAGGCCGTACAGCGTATCCAAGCGATCGGCTAATGACAAGGCATGCCCCAATGGGGAAGTAGGCAAAGCATCTTGTGCAAATCGAGGTAAATATTGCTCTTGTAAAGCCAGCGCCACCGCTGCAGACTCCCCAGCATGCTGGGCGTAATAATATCCCATAATGCCTTGTAATTCAGGAAACTCACCGACCATACCCGTCAACAAATCACATTTACACAAATCACTGGCCCGAGCTAGTTCTTGAGCATCAATGTGCAAAGGCGCCTGCAATGCCGTCATAATTTTGCCGATGCGCGCAGCTTTATCAGCCAAACTGCCCAACTGGGTTTGAAAAACCACCTGCTTTAAAGATGGGATCTGCGCCGCCAGTCCCTGCTCTTTGTCTTTTTGATAGAAAAATGCTGCATCCGATAAACGAGCATGCATCACTTTCTCATTGCCTTTTTTTACTTGAGTTTTATCCGTACTGTCGATATTAGCCACTGCAATAAAATGCGGCGCAATCTTGCCCTGCTGGCTATACAACGCAAAACTTTTTTGATGGATTTGCATCGCAGCAATCAAAGCCTCAGCAGGCACTTCTAAAAACTTCGGATCAAAATCTGCCAGCAAAGCGCGTGGCCACTCTACAATAGCGGTCACTTCTGCCAGCAAATCGTCTGGAATGACTGCGGTCAATTGTTGACTCGCCGCCAATTGCGTAATTTGTTCATGAATCATGGTATGGCGTTGCTTAAAATCAGCGACCACATACGCCGCTAAAAGTTTTGCTTCATAGGCATCCGGTGTCGCAATCTCCACTGCGCCAGGATGATGAAAACGATGACCATAAGATGTCCGTCCCGAGACCACGCCCAGTATGTCAGTCTCGATGCAATCAGATCCCCACAACATCACCGCCCAATGCACCGGGCGACTGAACGCCAAGTCACCCGCCCCCCAACGCATCAGTTTGCGAATCGGCAAATCAGACAAAATTTTCTGAATCATCCCAGGCAACAAAGTCGGCGTGGCAATTTCGGGTGTGCGGATTGTTGACGTCCACCATGAGCCTTTGTCAGTCGTCTCAATTTGCAATTCACTCACATCCACACCGCAAGATTTGGCAAAACCCAATACAGCTGGACTAGGCTGCCCTTGCGTACCCTGCGCCACGGCAGGACCACGCCGTGATTTGGTCTGGCTTACTTGAACTGCCGCCACATCACGTGCCAACAACGCCAAGCGGCGTGGCGATCCAAAGCTTTTGAGAGGCCCGTGCGTAATATTAGCTTCGGCCAGCGCGCCACGGAATCGTTCTAGCAACGCTTCAGAAAGTTCTCGGACTGCCGCAACCGGCAATTCTTCCACACCTAATTCAAATAGAAAATCGTTCAAGTTACTTCCTTAAGGAGCATTCCTACTTCGTTTATTAGCCATGTTCTATTTCGTTGAGCATCGCGTTTTATTTTATAGTCCTTTAATTATTAATTGACCTGTTAATAGAATAGTAGGTTGGGCCTTGGCCCAACGAAACACTGCTGTTGGGCCAAGGCCCAACCTACTCATTCTATTAAAAATAAATCACTCTACTCAAAATTAATGAAACGTAGCGTAACAACTATTGACCCAATTCTGAGCGGCTATCCAATTCAGCATAACAATGCGCGACCAACCGCGATAATTCACGCACGCGTAAAATATAGCGTTGCCGCTCAGTCACCGAAATCGCGCGGCGTGCATCTAGTAAATTAAATGCATGCGAAGCTTTGATCACCATTTCATACGCTGGCAAAGGGAGTTTCCGCTCCACCAATTGTTTGGCTTGCAGTGCATACGCATCAAATTGTTGCAACAGCATGTCTACGTCAGCATATTCAAAATTATACGCGGACTGTTGGACTTCGTTTTGATAAAAAACATCACCGTACGTCACCAAGCCGTGCTCAGTATGCGCCCAGGGAATGTCAAAAATGCGGTCAATACCTAATAGAGACATTGCCAAACGTTCTAAGCCATAGGTTAATTCGCCCGTAACAGGTTTACAGGCCAAACCACCTACTTGTTGAAAATAGGTAAATTGAGACACTTCCATCCCATTTTGCCACACTTCCCAACCCAATCCCCAAGCCCCTAAAGTAGGCGATTCCCAATTGTCTTCCACAAAGCGAATATCATCACGCAACGGATCAACGCCTAAGACCCGTAATGATTCTAAATATTTCTCTTGAATATCCAACGGAGACGGTTTTAAAACGACTTGAAACTGGTAATAATGCTGCACGCGATTTGGATTATCACCATAGCGACCATCGGTGGGACGGCGGGAAGGTTGCACATAGGCAGCAGCCCATGGTTTAGGACCAATTGCGCGCAAAAACGTAGCGGGATGAAACGTCCCGGCCCCGACTTCCATATCGAGAGGTTGTAAAATAACACAACCCTGGTCAGCCCAGAATTGTTGCAAATTTAAAATAATCTCTTGAAACGTACTGGGCCGAGCCATGAAAATCATCCTGTGGTTATATAGACTTTTAACCAATTAATAAAAATAAAGTAGGTTGGGCCTTGGCCCAACAACAGTTCTCCGTTGCACCAAGGCCTGAGGTATCGTCACCCTTGTTCTGTCATCCCCGCGCAGGCGCACTGCCATTAAGTTAAGACCTCAGCCTACGTCCCGCGGCTTGTCCGCGGGATCCAGCAGTCTTGTTTAAGAGCCAGATCTCTGGATC
>CAIRCS010000017.1 GCA_903877115.1 uncultured Legionella sp. | reverse complement strand
CAAAAGTTGGCCGAATGAGATTGAGTAGCCCATATTGGATCGTGGTTGCTATTTGTTCTGAACTAGGTTGAGATACTGTTGGGACTGTGATGGCTATGTGCTCAGCATCACATTGAGCTACTGTGTTATCTAAACCTGGATAAAAAGGGTTGGGGGTGTTAGGTGGTAGCAACGAACTTCTTCTTCCTTTTTTCAATGTATGTTGTTCACAAAGAACTGCATAAAAATCTAGATTAGACTCACTGAAACTTCTTCTTCTAGTACTATTTCTTCTACTAAAATTTTTTTGAGAGGGACTGTCCGGAGTATACAGTAATCTGAGCAGTTCTATAAAGTCTGCGTCAGACTCTCTGACTGGCGTATATTCATAAGAAACATCCATCTTTTAATACCTCAATTATGCTAAGGAACGGGTCAGAAATAACACAGGTCCATTCCTTAGGGTCCATATATGTCAACAGACCTTACATTCTATTTTGAATATTGGTCAGCAATTCTTTCAAACTTCCGGAACGCTCTTGAAACACTGCGAGCGCCTGTTTTGCTTGATGAATATGTTCAATAATGATTTCTTCAAGTTTGGACTTCGAGCATATATTGGCAAAGGTTTGTTTTTGGTTGGCCAGATCCGAAGAACGACCTTTACCTAATGCATTTTGCGCTCCAAAC
The DNA here is from genome assembly GCA_903877115.1 of uncultured Legionella sp. Classification (GTDB taxonomy): domain Bacteria; phylum Pseudomonadota; class Gammaproteobacteria; order Legionellales; family Legionellaceae. The sequence continues at coordinate 5,460 of CAIRCS010000017.1, read as the reverse complement.
TGGTCCAAATAATCATCCTGCATTTGAAATAAAATGCCCAAATGTTGGCCAAATTTACGTAAGGATGTCATTTCATCAGCAGAAGGTTTTGCCGCCGCCAAAACGACATTGATACAAGCCAAAATCAAGCGCCCAGTTTTCAGCTGATGAATGCTCTCTATATGCGCGGCAGAAACGCCAGGCTCTTTGAGGGCAGACAAATCCAAGCTTTGGCCACTGACCATCCCAGATGGGCCGCAGGCTTGCACAAGTTCTTGAATAATAGCGATGGTTTGGTGAGCATCCAGCGTTTTAGGAAGATGCTGGGTTAACATTTCCACCGAACAAGCTTGCAAACCATCACCGACCAGAATAGCCGTTGCTTCGTCAAAAGCGCGGTGACAAGTGGGGCGGCCACGTCGTAGGTCATCATTATCCATAGCAGGTAAATCATCATGGACCAAAGAATACGTATGCATCATTTCGATTGCAGCAGCCATAATGTCCAAGCTTGCTAACGGTAAAGCAAATAACTCTCCGCAAGCATAGACCAATATGGGTCGGATGCGTTTTCCACCTGAAAACAAGACATAAGCCATTGCCTCCCGAAGTTGAGGCGCTGGAATAGTTTGCTGTTGTAAGAGATCTTGAAGGACGAGCTCATGGCGTTGTTGATAGGATGCTAAATTGTGATTAGTCATGGGTCGATGCCTCGTCGGATTTGCTGATATTTGCGGATAATGACTCTATTTTTTGCTCCGCTTGGCGTAGCGTAGTCTGACAGGTTCGTGCCAAATGAATCCCTTTTTCGAACTGGAGTAAAGCGTCTTCTAGATGTAAGTCTCCTTTTTCCAAACGTGATACAATGGTTTCTAGTTCTGTAATAGATTGCTCAAAATGCTCGGGCTTCGTCATAAGAATCTTGGTTTGATGAGATCAGGGAATTATAACCATAATTGATAGCTAGCGCGAAATTATTTTCTAAGGAGAAACCGTGAAAGTTAAAACTTGTTTTACTTGTAGCCAATGCGCTGCGGTTTTTTCTCAATGGTCAGGTTTGTGCACACAATGCGGTGCTTGGAATACGATTTTGGAAGAGCAGAAAGCACCTACTTCACAGCGTATTGCAAATTATGCAAATCAACGTTCGACCGTGATGGCGCTGACTGACGTGGTGATTGATCATCAATCGCGTATGGACTGCGGATTGTCCGAATTGAATCGCGTGTTGGGCGGCGGGCTGGTGGATGGTTCGGTGGTATTGATTGGAGGGGATCCCGGGATTGGAAAATCGACCGTGCTTTTGCAAACATTGGCCAACTTGTCTGCACAGCACAAAGTGTTATATGTGACGGGTGAAGAATCGTTGCAACAAATAGCTTTGCGCGCTCAACGGCTGCAATTACCAATTGATGCCCTGCGCTTACTGGCTGAAACTCAAGTTGAGACCATTTTGCAGCATGCCAAGCAAGAACAACCACGTATCATGGTCATTGATTCGATTCAAACGTTGTTTACTGAAACGGTGAGCTCGGCACCAGGCGGTGTCAGTCAGGTGCGTGAATCGGCTGCAGTGCTGGTGCGTTACGCAAAAATGACTGGCACGGCGGTTTTTTTGGTTGGACATGTCACCAAAGAAGGCGCGTTGGCTGGTCCGCGCGTGTTGGAACATATGGTAGATTGCGTTTTGTATTTTGAAGGGCAATCGGATAGCCGGTTTCGAGTGATCCGGGCGGTCAAAAATCGCTTTGGTGCGGTGAATGAATTAGGCGTGTTTGCCATGACTGATCGCGGATTAAAAGAAGTTGCTAATCCTTCAGCCATTTTTTTATCTAAGCAACCAGAGCCCACGCCTGGATCTGCGGTGATGGTTACTTGGGAGGGCTCGCGGCCTCTGTTGGTAGAAGTGCAAGCTTTGGTGGATGAAGCACATGGGCAACAGCCCCGCCGAGTGACCGCAGGGTTGGATCACAATCGTTTGGCGATTTTATTGGCGGTATTGCATCGCCATGGCGGTATTGCAACTTACGATCAAGATGTGTTTTTATCAGTGGTGGGTGGCGTGAAAGTCATGGAAACGGCTTGCGATTTGGCCGTGCTGGCAGCCATGATATCGAGTTTCCGCAATCGCGTTTTTGATCCTCGAACGGTTATCTTCGGTGAAGTTGGTTTGGCGGGTGAAATAAGACCAGTGCCATGCGGCCAAGAACGGTTGCGGGAAGCGAGTAAACATGGATTTGAATCGGCGATTGTACCGCTAGGTAACGCCCCCAAACAGTCTAAAGATATTGAAGTTTATCCTGTGCGGTATGTGCAAGAAGTGCTGGAGAAAATTTGCTAGAGATGGGTTTGAGTTTGACAAGGTCACTGGATTGCCTCGTCGCTACGCTCCTCGCAACGACGTAATCCAGTGACTTTAAATTCGTATCCCTTGCGTCAAGGTACTTGAGAGATTATGATCGCCTTATGAAGATCTTACATGTTTATAAAACTTTTCTTAATGATACAAGCGGCGGCATTGAGCAAGCGATTGCACAATTATGCGCGAACTCACCTGACTCTGAGTTTGAGCATACGGTTTTGTCGCTGACACCGCAACCTTCGGATGTGATTCAGGGGTTTCTAGGTATCAAAAATGTTCGCTATCATGAGCAATTGACGATAGCGTCTAATAGTATGTCTTGGCAGATGCTGCGCGATTTTCCGCAATTAGTGAAAAATTTCGATCTGATCCATTATCATTTTCCGTGGCCGTTTGCTGATTTGATGCATTGGCATTCTAAAATTCGCAAACCAAGTCTGGTGACGTATCATTCTGATGTTATTCGACAGAAATTATGGCTGCGTTTGTATACGCCTTTGATGCGCCGATTTTTACAATCAGTGCAAACGATTGTAGCGACTTCGCCGCAATATTTGGCCAGCAGTCCAATACTGCAGGTGTATCGGGATAAAACGGAGGTGGTTCCGTTAGGGGTTGATCGCCGCACTTATCCAGCATTGTCTGAAGAGCGCGTTGCTTACTGGCGGCAGCGTTTTAGTGGGCGCTTTTTTTTATTTGTCGGGAAAATGCGTTATTACAAAGGCTTGTCGGTATTATTAGAAGCGTTGCGTGGCACGGACTATCCGTTATTATTGATTGGCCATGGGCCCTGCGAACAAGCCCTGCGCGATCAGGTTCGGCAAGGGAATTTAAATAATGTTCATTTTTTGAATAATGTGTCGGAAGAAGATAAAATTGCTTTGTTGCATTTGTGTTTGGCATTTGTTTTTCCTTCTAATTTCCGTTCAGAAGCATTTGGGGTTTCGTTATTGGAAGCTGCCATGATGGGAAAACCCATGATTTCAACCGAATTAGGTACCGGCACCTCTTATGTGAATGAGCATGAGACCACGGGTCTGGTTGTGCCTCCAAACGATGCGAATGCATTACGTGCGGCGATGGCGCATCTTTGGGAGCATCCTGAAACTGTTGCGCGGATGGGGCAAGCAGCCAAGGTTCGCCATGCAACATTGTTTACCGGCCAAAAAATGGTTGAAGGGTACTCAGCATTGTATCGACAGCTCAACAGCTGCGTCATTCCCGCGTAGGCTGGAATCCTCCTGTTTCTCATCTGTCCTGACATGACACCGTTCTTTAATTAGGGGATAAAGTATGTATTCTGGCATTACTAGCGGTTTGTTTGAGGTGACCTCGATAGAAAAAAAGCCAGGTTTTATGACTTATTCTGTACGATTCAATGCAGCGTTACTTGATAAACTAAAGGTGGGTGCCAGCGTTTCTATCGATGGGGTGTGTCAAACCGTGGTTTCTATTATTGATCATGATGTCGCATTCAATGCAATCCAAGATACTTTAGATCGCACCACATTGTCGCAATTGCAGCTGGGATCTAAAGTGAGCGTCGAGCGCAGCTTAAATTACGGTGACGAAGTAGGGGGCCATGAAGTAGCTGGTCACGTGATTGGGCGTGGGACAGTCCATGCAGTACGGTCCACAGAAAATAATTGGGATCTCATTATTCAATGTCCTCCAGAATGGATGAAATATATTTTTACGAAAGGTTTCATCGCAGTTGATGGTTCGAGTCTGACGGTAGATCAGGCGGATCCAAAAGGTTTTTTTACGTTACATCTGATCCCAGAAACGTTGCGTCTCACCAATTTTGGACATAAACGGCTGGGCGATTTGGTGAATATCGAATTAGATCACAGAACCCAAACCATTGTCGCAACGGTTGAGCGAGTATTGGCGGAGATGCAATTGAGTTAGTCGAGGTTTATCCTATGTTTTCACTGTTTTCTGGACGAAATGTGCCATCCATGCAATCGTTGTTAAGACAATTTGCTATTGAGATAGACAATGAATTAAAAGAGCAAGGGTTCGTGGTGCTGAATACTCCTAGCCAATCTAGTGAGGTTGTAGACAGAGAGTTGGCGGTACAAGTAAGTTTATTAAGCTCTGGTTTATCCCAAATGGATACAACAGAAGGCCCTGTATTTACTAGAATCCCTAGTGTGTATGGTAGGCCAATTACGATAGCTACCCCTGATGAGGTGAGAGAACATTATAATCAAATAGCTGCGGCAGTGTTTGAGAGAAAAACAGGGACTTGTATAGGATTAGCGTGTGCCGTGTTTTCTATATCGAAAGCGTTACTGGCAAATGAGCATTATAGACAGATAAAAATACAGATTTGTCAGTTGCGACACTGGTCACATGTTTTTGTTAGATTTGACCATCCACAAGCACCGCAAGCCTTATTTTATGATCCGTGGTATCAGCGTTGCCAAACAGATAATCCTCATATGCCGTTACTGATAGAGGAGCATGCATTAGCTTCTAAAATGGAATCCCTTATAGAACGCACGTCGATTCAGATACCTCAAACCGTTATGCGTATAAAACATTTCATGGAGTATGATGCGCGCAAACAATCTCTTACAGGTGAAATTAAAAGTAATAGGGCATATAATTTTGATTATTGTATATTATGTAGTTCGAGAGTTTTTTCTAATCCTGTGAAGATTGTGCCCGAGCCTAAGGGTAGAACTTCTGTGTCGACCTTTCATAAAGTGAGAGCAACCTCTTATGAGGACACCGTCCTTGCGGACCGGAGCTCGGGGTGTGTTTGTTCTTAATATTTGAGCGAAATCATCTCAATTTTCGCTTCGAGAATCTAGTTGATGATACGCCCTGATATATACTCGTGATTTTTTGCAACAGAACCTTTCAACTTATGAACTTACAGATAGGATTAAAATTATGCATACACTGCCAAAATGCCCGAAATGTAATTCGGAATATACTTATGAAGATGGTGCCTATTTTATCTGTCCCGAATGTACGCATGAATGGACTCAAGAAGACATAACGGAGTCTACTGATAGTAATGTCATTAGAGATGCGCATGGCTCTGTGTTACAGAACGGCGATACGATCACAGTAATAAAGGATTTAAATGTAAAAGGATCTTCTTT
>CAIRCS010000016.1 GCA_903877115.1 uncultured Legionella sp. | reverse complement strand
CTTAATAAATTATATTTAGAAACAAGACTCATGTTTGGTGTTCGAAGCGGACCCAGCATCTTCTGCGACAAATTTATCAAAACATAATTTTGGGCTTCTCTAATGAATATGCAAGATGATTTTTTCAATATCGTGCATCGCAATGATGTTGTCACATCGGCAATCACGCTTGTCGGCTTTCAAGATTTGATGCACATTTTGGGCCTTGAAATTTCAAAGGAAAAAACTTTCAAAGCAGCAACAACTCAGGTTATACTTGGCCTCGAAATTGACACCGACCGCCAGGTCGTAACGGTACCCAAGGCCCGTCTTGATGCCTTAAAAATATTGTTATTAGATTGGGAAGCACGAGAAAGTGCGTCCAAAGTAGAGTTACAGTCACTGATTGGTGTATTAATCTTTTGCACTTATGGTGTTCGATGGGGCCGAGCTTTTGTCCGTCGATTGATTGACGCAATGGTAACCTTATCACTTCAAACCGACCGCATACAGCTTGATGAAGTCACCCGTGGAGATATACGCTGGTGGATTAAATTTGCGCCTGACTGGGAAGGTGTTACCTATATGATCGATTGGCGTCCAATTAAATTAGAACTACATTTTTATTTTGATTCGAGCAATCCGTGTTGCGCAGGAGTCTGGTGTGATCGCTGGTGGTTTTACAATTTTACAGCAAAGGATGATTTTAATTTGCCTGATATCAGTTGCAAAGAATTGTTCGCAGTTGTTACACAATGTGCTACATTTGGGCCAGAACTTCAAGGATCTACCATTTTATTATTTTGTGATAATTCTGCGTCTGTTGACGCCATTACTACTATGAAGGGGAAAAGCAGAGTAATGACTAGCTTAGTTCGAGAGTTGTTTTATTTATGCGCCCGTTATTCATTCCAGGTCAAGGCGCGGCACGTGGCAGGCTCCAGCAACCAACTCGCCGATTACTTGAGCCGTCCCGCTCTGCGACCCAAAGCTTGGTCCGTTCGGCCTTCGCTGGAGCGACAGCCAGTACCACCAGTGCTGCCAACATTGCAATGGTAGAAACTATTGTCTTCAATCGTTTAAAGGTGTCTCGCGCGGAATCCACTTTGTCTTCTTATTCTTCGGGTTGGAATAGCTATTTGAAAATATGTGAGTCTTCTGGGATGAAACCATACCCTGTTTGTCAATCTAAATTAGTTACGTATTCAGCACTTGCTCACGAGAAACTGGGTTTATTGGCTGATACAGTTCGAAATTACACCGCTGCAATAGCATTTCATCATCGCATTCGAGGACTGCAAGACCCCAGAGAAGATGGTAACTTATTAAGTTTGATGCTGGATGGCTGTAAGCGTACAGACCAGCAACGAGGATATCAGAAACGACTCCGGTTCGGTGTGGATGGCACTATGCTTGTCAATTTGATCGCTTCCTTAGATTTAACAGATTTCAGACAGGCCCGTTTCGCGGCTTATATGTCGGTTAGTTATTTTGGTGGATTTCGATCAAATGAATTAGTTTTGACAAAATCCGGTTTGCGATGCCTTTGGCGCGACTTCAAACTACCGTCTGCAAAATCCGGATTATCATATTTTATTTTGATACAACGTATTTCTAAAATGCTACAATTCGGTCCTGCTATTGATATTCCTCTCCCGATAACTGGAGGAAAATCTTGCCCTTTGAAAATGATGACCAATTATCGGAGTTTTTTCAATCCTGATCTAATCCACGGTGACATGCCAGCTTTTATGAATTTGGATGGCTCACCGTACACTTATAAACAGGCACTGGGCGATATTCGAACTTATTTGGAACGAATTGGTATTGAAAGTAAACGGTTTGGAACACATTCTTTTCGGATTGGTATGGCAACCGAAGCGGGACGCGTCAATGTTCCAGATCATATTATCCAAATGTTGGGTCGTTGGAACTCAGAATGCTATAAGCGATATATTCAAACAAAACCGGAAACCATTGTACAAGAAATTGTGAAACTGCGTGGACAAGGAGATTAACATATTTACGGAGGTGTTGGGGGCTTGAGCAGCACTTGTGGAGCTCAGGCACATATTAATATTAGTTACTTGAACAAATCGTTATGGAATCACTCTAGTTAGCGAATCAATATTTGTCCAATCAAATAATGATCAAATGAATTAATTTATCAAACCCGTATCAAATCCATCATCAAATCCGTTATCAATATTATCAAATCAATATTGATAAATCTTATTAATCAAATATTTATATAATCCCGTATGGATTAATATTATTATCAATCAAATATTTATCAAATCAAATCTTATCAATTTTGATCTAATCCCTTATGGATTATTATCAATCAAAAATTTATCAAATCAAATCATATCAAATCTTTATATAACCGTCAGTTTGCGCCAATTTGACTTTTCCTCGGGCATGTAAGTTAACTGTCTTCGTTGAATTATTGCACAATTGTCGTGCG
>CAIRCS010000015.1 GCA_903877115.1 uncultured Legionella sp. | reverse complement strand
GTTTAATTCCATAGCCAGTTCTCACTAGCTTGCTTTACTTCTTTATACTACTCTCAGGTTTCGACGCTTTTTAAGCGCCCTCACTGTTTGTCTTCTTCAGTTTTTTAATTAACGTGCCCTTCCGGCGTGTCGTGTATTCTATGAGATTGTCATATGACTTGTCAATGGCTTTTGTAAAAATTTACGGAAACAAATATATCGTTTACTTTGGGAGAAAAACCACTCAAAATCATGAAAGAAAAAGCTATCTTGGATGATATATGCATTGGATTCGCCTGACTTTTTTGTTACGGATGACTATTCTAGGTTGCCTACTTCCGATTGCATGCATTGCAAATGATATGTGTAGCGCTGAAGAAGACATTTCTTTTTTGGTCAACCGACCCGCCAATGCAGTCAGTCCTTGCACAGTGAAAAAGGGATTTTTTCTAACAGAAGCTGGATACCAAAGACGTAATTGGAGTACGGGTGGTAATGCAGATGTGTTTCCCCTTACCCAAATACGCTTGGGTTTACCCAAAACTTCAGAAATTTATGCGTACTTACCTATTTACGTTGGAAACCATGCACCTCCTTTTGCCGGCAATACAACAACAGCCATCGGCGGTAAACATAAGTTTTGGGGAAATGACCAACTAATTTTCTCGGTCGACGGGTATCTACTCGTTCCTGGGGGTACCGCCAATTACAGCACGCAGACCTTAGGGGAGCGTTTGAACGGCATCGTAAGTTATTCCATTAATACAAAATGGAATCTCCTTTTCATGCTATCTTTTTTTCATCAATCCGGCCAAGTCATTCAAGATGAGGCCTCATCAGTAGCAGCCCCTTATCTTTACTATACAGGGGTAGGCCCAGACCTAGTTCTTTCTTATGTATTCACCCCGAAGATGACGATGTATGCCGAAGTTTTTGGCCAAAGCAAAGTGAGCCCCAATTTAGGCAACGGATTTAATGCAGATGGCGGCCTGGTCCTTTCAGTCAGAAAAAACATAACCGTCGATATTGAGTTCGGTACTCGTATCAACGGACAGTTAGGGACACTAAATAACTATGTCGGCTTTGGAGGCGCCATTCAATTATGAGTCATCATTATCTTCGCAATACGATGTTTGCCCACCTGGATGATGCATGACTCACCGGTCCGTAGTGTCAGAGCCACATCAGATACTTTTTCCCCATTTATTTTGACAGCACCTTGTTTAATCAAACGCATGGACTCCGAAGTGCTGGAAGTCAAGCCGGCTAATTTCAACAATTGTGCAAAATTGGTATTTGCGTCGCAACTGACCTTTTGCGTTGGCAAATTATCAGGCACCTCTTTTTTTTGAAAACGTTCGATAAAATTTTTCACTGCTTTCTTAGCATGTCCGACATCATGGAAGCGACTAACCAATTCCTCAGCAAACTCTAATTTCACATCACGAGGATTACAGCCTTCTTTCACGGCCGCCTTGATATCCGCCAGTTCACCAAGTGTTTTTTTACTAAGCAAATCCATGTAACGCCACATTAATTCATCTGAAATAGACATAATCTTACCCAGCATGCTGTCAGGAGATTCGGTTACTCCAATATAATTGTTAAGTGATTTTGACATTTTCTTCACCCCGTCGAGCCCTTCAATCAAAGGGGTCATCATCACTACTTGAGGCTCTTGTTTATAATGCCGCTGCAACTCGCGGCCCATTAACAAATTAAATTTCTGATCTCGCCCCCCACACTCTACATCAGCATGGAGTGCAACCGAATCATACCCCTGCAACAAAGGGTACAAAAATTCGTGGATTGCAATAGGTTGCTCAGAAGCATAACGTTTTGCAAAATCATCTCGCTCCAGCATCCGCGCTACCGTAGAAGTGGATGCGATACGAATCAAATCTACTGCTAACAACTGATTTAACCAAGAAGCATTAAACACTACTTTGGTTTTATCCGGATTGAGTACTTTAAACGCCTGCTGTTGATATGTTTGCGCATTCACGGCGATTTCTTCCAAAGTCAAAGGTTTACGCGTCACATTTTTGCCCGTTGGATCTCCAATCATGGCTGTAAAATCGCCGATCAAAAAAACGACATCATGTCCTAAATCCTGAAATTGGCGCAATTTATTCAATAACACCACATGCCCCAAATGAATATCCGGAGCTGTAGGGTCAAAACCCGCCTTCACTTTCAAAGGCTGGCCGCGCTGCAACTTCTCTTGCAATTCTTCCGGCAATAAAATTTCTTCACAACCACGCGCTAATTCAGCGTAATGAAAGAGCTCTTGCTCAGTCTGCAACCCGTTTTTAGGTTTGCTCGATTTTTTGGGAGATTTTTTTTTCACATAACTTTCTTGATTTTTTTTATCAAATAATTGCGTTGCGTCCATAACGGAAACCTTAGTTAATTTTTAATATAAATCCATAATACTATTTGCTCTAATTCCCAACAAAAATGGCAAAAAGTTCAGGTTTTTCATTCACTACTGTTGACCTGATAGCGGTCAACAGGTATCTTAGCCCGAATGATTTATTCTCATCCCGACACATTATCCTTAAAATATCTTCTCCTTTGTATAAGAAGAGAAGGATACCAAAAGGACAATCATTCACTCTGTGAAAACATCAGTATACACTTTCAGCAACAAAGGTTAAACATGGAACAAAAACAACAATGCCATATGAGTCAATTAGGGCTTACACCCCCCATAGAGGCGAGACAAAATTTATTTTTAATGAGGGAGTTTAGGTAGTTAAATGACCGAAATAAACATAAATACTAACGAAGAGCCTAGCGTGTTACAGAAGCCTTATCAATATAAGATTTGGGCTTTGGTTTCCGTATTACTATCCTGTGCTCTCTTGATTTCCCTGAGTATCAATTTTTCGCACCCCAAAACAAAATATATCTCTCAGACATTGGCATTGCCAGAACTCACCACAGAACCCTCTTCTCCCGAAGAAACGGAGGAAGAAGAAAATACAGGCTGGAAAACCATTACTGCCCACAAAGGAGACACCTTAGGGCGAATTTTTAAACGCGAAAAATTAAGCCAGCAAACGTTACTAGCGATTTTGCATGCGAATCCTTACGCAAAAAACATCACGAATATCAAACCCAATCAGTCCTTTCAGATTTTGGTTCACGATGATATCCTCGAAAAAATGATTTTTCAGTATAGCGCCACACAATTATTGGTCATCACCTTAGAAAAAAATCATTATGTCTCTCGTATCAAATCACGCACGATGGATACTCATAATGAATATATCACTGCCACCGTCCGAGGCTCCTTATACGGAACCGCTGCGCGCATGAAGATTCCTAGTAAATTAATTCGCCAAATGATCAGCGTGTTTAATTGGGAGTTTGATTTTTCCAAAGATGTAAGAGCGGGAGATCAATTTAGCATTTTATATCAAGCACAGTACATTGATGACAAACTCGTCAATACTGGAGATATTCTTGCCGTATCCTACACAAATCATGGGCATCAGTATCAGGCCGTCCGGTTTCGTACGCCTAATGGTGGCTATGACTATTTTGCACCCAATGGAAATAGTCTGAAACAAGCCTTTTCACGGTATCCGATCCAATTCACCCATATTAGTTCACCGTTTAGCTTATCACGTTACCATCCTGTTTTACATTATAGCCGCCCGCACAAAGGCGTCGATTTGGCCGCACCTATCGGAACCCCTATTCGGTCTACGGGAGATGGCAGAGTCATACATATTGGCCGACATAATGCTTATGGCAATATGATTCAAATTCAACATTCAGCCATGTACTCGTCATTGTACGGGCATCTGCTGCGGTTTCAAAAAGGGTTATCTCAGGGCGCTCACGTCAAGCGTGGGCAAATTATTGGGTACGTTGGTCAATCTGGATTGGCCACAGGTCCACATTGCCATTATGAATTTCATGTCAACCAGCAGCCAAAAAATCCAACGACTATTGCTTTACCACGTGCGTCACCCATTGAGAAAGGACAGCGCCATGCCTTTCAAATGCATGCATCCAATTTACTGGCTAGTTTAAAATTGTATGAATCCGGGTACAATATTGCCGCGACTAAGCGTGCCTCGAACCACACAGGATAAAGTATGATGTTAGGCCAAATCAGCTTAAACCTTTCTTTTTTAATGTATATGTTCCTATACTTGCCCCAGTTGATTCATAATCAAAAACAAACCAATTTAGCAGAGCTCAGCAAATGGATGCATTTAACGCTGTACCTGGGCTATTCGTTAGATTTGGTGTATGGATTTGGCAACAATCTGCCTTGGCAATATCGCACAGTATCCGCTATAGGCTGGGTGCTGTTAACTATTCAGCATTTTCAATTGATTTATCACTTTAAACAGACCGAACAAAAGTTTTTTCAGATTAGCTTTTATGGTATTTTGCTGTTTAGTACTGCTCTATTAATACTGCTTAGTATCAACCCTAAACCTTTCGTTCATTTAGCGTTGTACATCCTCGGATATGCTGCGCAAATAGCTTTCGTTATTGCGTTCATTCCGCAAATCCTAAAATCCAAACGTTTACAGTCAGCGCAAGCCTTGAATATTTTCTACATTCTATTATGCCTATTGCTCGCCATACTCGATTGCATCTCAGCCTGGCAACTGAATTGGGGCTGGCCGAACAAATTGGGCTCTTGTTTGATTATTCTATTGACGAGTATGCTTTTAATGCAGTACTACCGATACCAATTTTCAAAGAGAACGCGCTGTGACCAGCGATTACTTCCCTCATAAATCGCGGGATCCCGAGGACATGCCGGCGTTGTTGCATAAAATTTATTTTGTGATTTGTTGGAACATTTTGTTTACTTGTCATCCCCGCGCAGGCGGGGATCAATCCTTAAATTAAGCATATTGCCACAATAAAGCATGGATCCCCGCCTGCGCGGGGATGACAAAATTACTTATGCAACAACGCCGGACATGCCGCGGTACATGGGCTGATTACTTAATGAGCCGAATGTCTTCTTGTCTCATAGCGTTCGTTACTCACTAATTTAGCGCTACTTGTTCATTCAACACAAACTGCGCCTGCTTTGTTTTTTCATCCGCTAAGTAAACAAGATCTGAAAGATGACAAGAGAATCCCTTACAAGCTGGAATGAAAACGGGCTTATCATTATAAGAAATTCTCACAATATCATGATCATTCCCCTCTTCAAACAGGGAAAAATTGAGTCGAGAAGCATATTCAGGCCATTCATCCAAGGGTGCATCAAGAGCGGCCATTTGCACCAATAACGTGCTATCGTGTGCAGAAAACAGGATATATTTTAATTCAGAATTTTTTTGCTGTGCAGTTTGCAGTTTTTCCACGATCATTGCTAAATGTTTACTACCTGCGACACTTGCAATGGATGGATTCTTATAGAGCGCGGTCCATTGGTTGTGTGTGATCTCCATAATTGCTCTGATATCATCTTGCCCCAAATCAGGTGGTAAAGGCACCTGATACCGCTGATAAATGGAAATCGCATCAGCGAGTTCCATTAATTGCATGGGATTGGTCAAGGCCAACCCTGTTGCAGCGCGCCATTTTGCCATACTTTGTTTTAATTCGAGCCCTTTTTCAATCCATGCTGGTGTTGAAAACAAGTACTTTTGTAATAATTTACCGAACAAGACTTTGTCATTAAACGGACGAAGGAGGCTATCTTCTTGCTGAGGCAGCGTAAAAATGGGAATCGGCTGATATCCCTCGGGCAAAGCATAGGCCTGCGATGCCGAATTTTTTGGGCCATTACCTAACGGATATAACCCCAGTAATAAACATTGCGCACTCATCACAGTGCGGTCATATTCCGTGGAACGCACATACATGGTTTTGATCGAATACTGTTCTGGTAATAATTGAGTCTGTGTGATGTACTCATCTCTCAAGTGTTTTCCAAGTTGATATTCTTGCGCCATGCCAATCGGCGTTAATTGCCCCAATCCCTCTTGCCAATGATGAGGCGCCTTCGGCAAGTCTATAAGCGGCGTCCTATCGCCATGTCGAATAATATCGATTGCGAAGATGAGTTTTTCAGAGGCAAATACATTGGCTGCCAGACAACCCTGGATGAGAATACTCAACCCCAAAAAACTTGATTTAAACATTAAGACACCTGTTTTAATATGAAACACTGCATTGTAATCTATTCAAGTAAGGACGTTTATCTATCAACCTGAAATAATCGTGACTCCCAAGGTTGTGGATAAGTTTGTTTTCAATAGATTCAAACTGATCCAACGTCATCCAGAGCGAAGCGAAGGATCTCCGGAATTAGGCACAAACCTAGTCAATTAGAGATCCTTCGCTTCGCTCTGAATGACTTAACTGGGGAGTTACAAATAATCCAGAGTCCCTTGTTCAGAATCTCTGGATTATTTCGTTTCACTCGCATAAATGCGTTTTTTCTTACTTTGAAGTCTCCGCTTGCGGCGCAGCGGACGTCCCAGAAGTACCCTCTGTATTTGCACCATTTTTAGCTGCCTTAACTGCCTGCATCCTCTGAAGAGGCGATTGTGATGTTGCTGCCCCACCAGCCTCACTATCTGAAGGCTGTGTGTATGGCCCACCTTCCGCATTCGCAACACCACAGGTAATCACTAGCAACAATGCCGCCGCAGTACCAGCAACATAGCGCATAATTGAAGTTGACTGTTCCATGTTTTCTCTCCTTTAAAGTTCACCATGAGTTTCTCACGCCGGACGGCCTCTTACTCATAGCGTTCATCATCTCTAATTTAACACGCCCTAATCACTCAACACAAATTAGACTTCATCCAAACACGACACGGCAAATCCAAACTGACGCCAAAACCCCAGCCAGATCGGCTAGCAACCCCGCTGGAATAGCGTGGCGTGTATGACGAATGCTGACCGAGCCAAAATAGACAGCAATCACATAAAATGTCGTTTCGGTGCTACCCATTAAGGTACCTGCCATTTTACCAATGATGGAATTTCCACCAAATTGATGCATCAAATCGGCCATTAATCCATTAGAAGCACTGCCTGAAAACGGTCGAATCAAAGCCAACGGTAGTAATTCTGGTGGCATTCCCACGCGGGCAAGCAAAGGACCCAACCAAGTATTCAACAACTCAAAAAATCCTGATGCGCGTAACATGCCAATCGCGACCAACATCGCAATCAAATAGGGGAGCAAACTAATGCAAATGGAAAACCCTTCTTTGCCGCCTTCGACGAACGCGTCAAACACATTGACTTTTTTCCATGTTCCATAAATAGGAATCCCCACTATAAACAATAGAAACAGGGCATTCGAAAATATATTCAACATATTCATAAAGTATCTCTTCGCTTAATTCGATACATTGGCAATTTGGCCAAATTTTTAACTGCCACAATCGCAACGATCGTAGAAATAATCGTTGCAACCATAGAGGTCACAATAATACTAGTCGGATGATCAGAGCCATTCGCAGCAAGATAAGCAATGGCAGTCGCTGGAATCAATTGCACGCTAGACGTATTGATCGCTAAAAAGGTGCACATGGCATTGGTCGCTGAATGCGCATGAGTATTCAGTTTTTGCAATTCTTTCATCGCCTGCAAACCAAACGGCGTCGCAGCATTGGCCATCCCTAACATATTCGCCGCGATGTTCATGATCATGGCACCCATCGCAGGATGATCGGTTGGAACGTCTGGAAATAAACGCCGCATAATCGGTTTCAATGCTCGCGAAAACAAATTAATCAATCCAGAATCATTGGCAATCCGCATGATCCCAAGCCATAAAGTCATCATCGCAGCCAGACCCAAAGCCACTTCAAAACCAATTTTTGCTGAATCCGTAACGGCTTGGACAACCGCACTCAAACGACCTTGAATCGCCCCCACTACAACCGACAAACAAAGTATTGCTAACCAAATGAAATTTAACATGCAGATGGGTTCCTTGAGAGAACTCCGAGCACATTGTATACTCGGATTTTGTTCAAGCATAAATTGAGTTGAGTCCTGATGCAATTCCTTCTGATAAAAATCCTTATTCTAACCAGCCTGTCCAGTCTCTTATCTTCTGTGAGTTTGGCAATGCCCTCCCCGACCTACTCTTTTTGTGATCCCAAATTACGTCAGCAAACCAGGCAGGCATTACATAAGATTTATGCATCCGACAAAGAGCCGATTCCAGATGCTATGCCAGAGCGCATTCGATATTTTAGTCAACTTTTTTTAGACAAACCCTATACATTAACCGCCTTAGGAGAGGGCCTGCCGGGAAAATTTGATCAAGCACCTTTATATCGATTCGATGCATTTGATTGTCAAACTTATGTAGAAACCGTTTTGGCTTTGGCACTATCTGATTCTGCTTCGCATTTCAAACGTTGTATGCAAAATATCCGCTATGCGCATGGCAACATTGAGTATACACAACGCAACCATTTTACATCTCCTGATTGGAATACATTTAATCAGCAACAAGGGATGCTGCAAGACATCACAACAACCATTCAAGATCAAAACCAGAATGCTAATGCACGCTATGCTGAAACCATTATTCATCAGGCAAATTGGTATCAACATTTTAAAGTCGATAAAATTCGTCTATGTTCCGCCTCCTCTACTGAGACTAAACAACGTCTGCATCGATTACAACATCTTGCAAAATTCCTACCAGCAAAAACATCGCGTATCGCCTATCTTCCCATTGAAGCGTTGATTACCAAAGATAAAAACAGCCAGTACCTCCTTGACCAAATCCCTAGCGGCGCAATTATCGAAATCGTACGCCCCAATTGGGATTTGACGAAAGCGATTGGGACTCATTTAAATGTATCGCACATCGGTTTGGCTATCCGAGAACAAGGCGAGTTATATTTTTACAACTCCTCTAGTTTGACGGGTAAAGTCTACAAACCAACCTTAGTCGACTACCTCATCAGCATGCGTTCGCAACCAACGGTTCAGGGCATCAATATTCAGATCGTTTTGCCGACGAACATGTGTCGGTTTGTAAACTAAATTTTGACATTGAGCAACTCCGTAACCAGTATCGAGCCACATATAGTCAATTAAAAATTAAAAGACTATAAAGTCACTGGATTGCTTCGCTAACGCTCGTAAAGACGGGGTATTTCATTATGCTCCTAGTAATTGGTCCGTCTGTATCGAAGAGACTCGTTACGAAAAATGAAACATACGTTATACTTTGATGATAGCTTGCATCATTGAGTTGCATAGTATGAATCTTGCAACCACATTTATTCAATTTGATTTTTCCATTAATACAACAACATGTGGTGACGGTAGCACTGATTCATGCTCGTGGATGGTTAATACTAATACTCGCACTCTGACTGCGACCCAAGCATGCCTGCCGCCTCAATAAGCAACTAATGTCGATGAGCAGCAAAGCGCTGCTCATCTTATTCTAATCAAAGATAGCGCTACGATCCCCATAATTTATCCAAAAACATGTCCTATACTTCAATTAATTAGATATTGAGAAAAGTAAACGATATCATGCAATTGACTGATATTTTGGACCGATTTATTTCCAGAAAAATATATTTGGATGATGTCTCCCAGTTAATATAAGTAAAAGACGGTGAAATCATTCAAATTGATGCTGGAAGTGGACATTATGGCGTTCCTGGCGTCAATCTTTTAATGGCTTGTTTGCATTTGCACCACCAAGGTATTTTAAAACCTACCTGTCACATAATGAATCCCGATACAGGGGAAGATGACATCACTGTTCAAGATCTTCTGGATAACCCGAAATACGACCTATTAAGAGTTGAATATCATACATTGCTTACTGAGGAACAAGCTAACTCAGAAATGTCAGCAGAAAGAAAAAGCTCCGAACCACCCTCGTACTAGGGAGTGTCACTTCCCGAGCACAATTTCACGACAGCACAATCACGCTTTCGACGTAGGCATAATTTTACTTATCGCACCTCGTAGGATATGATTATTTTTATATGTCTTTAAAAGATCTGCAGGAGTGCTCTTCTTGATCAAACATTGTTTTTTGCGCCACACCCCATGGATGATAGCCTTTGCAATCGCGTGCGTAGGCTGCTCTTCATCGGGCAACAAGGTCACGGGTCAAACTGATAATAATTTTGATCAATCTTCGTATGACTTCCGTTTATATAAAAATCATGAAAACTATCTCGCGGATCAATTAAAAGAAGAGGACATTACCTATATAAAATATGGGGATAGCAGGACTTTGGTTATTCCTGCGGACAAGTATTTTTCCCTGCAATCTACTGAATTGACAGACATGGATTATTCAGGCTTCAATAATATCGTCAAATTACTCAAACTCTACCCCAATAGCCAAATTTATGTTGCTGCATTCAGTGATGATAGTGGTTCGGCAAACTCCCAAAAGGACTTAACCCAGGGACGTGCTGAAAAAATGGTCACATTTTTGTGGGCCAATGGCATTCCAGCCAACAAACTCTCAGCACAAGGATATGGAGACACCTATTCAATCGGAAGTAACAAACAAATGCATTCTAGTTCCTACAACCGCCGCATCGAAATTCAATGGAGCAAACCGGTAAAATCATGTTGTCCAACACCACCATCTACTTGATTTGCTAGGCGCCTCTTCAGAACGAACGGATTTAAAAAGACACCACTTATGCAATTACATGCCAGCCAGTTCTGGCAATAAATCTAAGGCTAATAATCCGCGGCTACCCCGCTTAGCCACGACTCTGTCTGCTGCAGTCGCGTGCATAACCACGCCCGCTTGGGCCGCTTCCCACAGAGACAACCCCTGACCGGCCAAGCCTGCGATCAAACCGCTGAGAACATCTCCCATCCCCGCACTGGCCATTGCAGGATTTCCTGCCAAGCATTGCACAAGTTTTTGATCTGGACCCATCAGCAAAGTGCCTGCACCTTTGAGGACAATAACACCCCCATACCGATTTTGTAATGCTAACAAAGCAGCACTGCGATTATTTTGAATATCCGCCACCTGTTTGCCAAGCATGCGAGCTGCTTCACCGGGATGGGGAGTGAGGATCCAATTAGAAGAAGGAGATAAATTTTGCCTACGCGCTAGCCAGTTGAGACCATCCGCATCAATCACTTTAGGAAGATCAGACTCAAACACAGCATCAAATAAACGCTGTGACCAAGCGCTCTGCCCTAGTCCAGAACCCAACACAACGAAATTGGCGTGCGCCAATAATTCGGACACTATTTTTAAAGACACGTCCGTGCCGTAACATAATAATTCTGGTCTTTCACTGACTACAGCCGCAATATGGGCTGAACGAGTCAATACCGTCACCAAGCCAGCGCCCACGCGCAAAGCGCCTTCAGCCGCTATGCGGACCGCGCCCGGCATGCCGTAATCGCCTCCAACTACCAAGACTCGACCAAACAATCCTTTATGCGCATCCACAGGTCTGGGTTTCAAAAAGGATTGCACATCCTCTAATGTAATGGCCTGTGCCTGCGCCGACAGCATAATTATTGAAGGCCAGGATGTCTAAATCCTAAAGCCAACGACACTTGGCTCACCATTTCAGCACCCAAATTTTTTGCCAATTGATCAAAGACATTGGATTTTTCGGTATAATCCAATACGGTTTCCACTTTGATCACATCCCGTAACAATTGACCTGTACTCGCAAACCCATCAATCAAACCAAGATCTTTGGCTTGAGAGCCAGTCCAAATCAGTCCTGAAAAAATCTCATCAGACTCTTTCAAACGGTCACCACGACCTAATTTAACTTGCTCAATAAATCGTTGATGAATCATCTCTAACATGGTTTTCAAACGCTGCTCTTGTTGCACATCTACCGGAGAAAACGGATCCATAAATCCTTTATTCGAACCGGCAGTTTCTAAACGTCTACTCACCCCTATTTTTTGCATGACATCCACAAAACCAAATCCGTTATACAACACCCCAATCGAGCCGACCAAACTAGCCGGATTAGCATAAATTTTATCCGCAGCAGCTGCCACATAGTAGGCAGCAGAGGCACATGAATCCATGCACACTGCATAGGATTTTATTTTGGGATATTTTTTCTGATAATAGCGTATCGCATTGAACATATAATCTGCTTGTACTGGGCTCCCACCAGGACTATCAATGCGATAAATAATGGCTTTCAATCCAGTCGACTCATACGCAGCTTGCAAACTTTTACTCAAATTATCCGCACTTGCACTTTGCGCATCACCAATTTCTCCTTTGACATCAATCACGCCTACATGCGGCGTAGTACGCACGGCTATCTCAGATTTATGTGCATAAAAAAAGTAGAAAACACCCACAATGGCGATGGTTACCCAAAAAACTCGACGCCATTTGCGCCGATTTTGTTGTTGTTTTTTATCTTTGAAATGCTCTATAACGATTTGATTTAATAGATCTTGTGCAGAATTGTTTTTGTCTTCATTGGGTGGCGTCATTGATTGGCTACTTGATTTTTTGAAAAGAGTACCCACATATTACTGTATCTAAGGTCTGTTGACAATTTGAAAAAGGTGATCACTATGCGTATGGATAAATTGACTTCTAAGTTTCAAATGGCATTGGCTGATGCCCAATCTTTGGCCTTGGGATTGGATAATGGCTTCATTGAACCTGAGCATCTCCTAAAAGCATTGCTTGATCAAAATGACGGTTCATGCAAACCCATTTTAACCAAATCTGGCGCGCAAATCACGGTACTCAGCCGTGCGCTGGACGAAGCGCTGGCTAAATTTCCGAAAGTATCTGGCATGGGAGGCGATGTTCATATTTCAAATGGTTTGAACCGAGTTTTGAATTTGACCGACAAATTGGCGCAAGCTCGCAAAGACCAATATATTTCGAGTGAATTATTCTTATTAGCCGCCTTTGAAGACAATGGTAGTTTGAGCAAACTCCTGAAACAAGCAGGTGGCGGAAAAAATGCGTTGGAAAAAGCGATTGATGAAGTTCGCGGCGGCAGTACCGTGAACGATCCCAATGCCGAAGAACAACGCCAAGCTCTGGACAAATACACTTTAGATCTCACTGCACGAGCTGAACAAGGCAAACTAGATCCCGTCATTGGCCGTGATGATGAAATTCGGCGCACCATTCAAGTCTTGCAACGCCGAACTAAAAATAACCCCGTCTTAATTGGTGAACCTGGGGTAGGTAAAACGGCTATCGTGGAAGGCTTGGCCCAACGGATTATCAATGGCGAGGTCCCAGAAGGACTCAAAAACAAACGTTTGCTATCTTTAGACATGGGAGCTTTGATTGCTGGCGCTAAATTTCGAGGAGAATTTGAAGAACGTCTGAAAGCAGTTTTGAATGATTTATCCAAACAAGAAGGCCAAATTATTCTGTTCATCGATGAAATTCACACCATGGTCGGTGCGGGTAAAGCCGAGGGCGCTATGGACGCTGGCAATATGTTAAAACCCGCATTGGCACGCGGTGAATTGCATTGTATTGGTGCCACAACCCTGGATGAATATCGAAAATACATCGAAAAAGATGCTGCCCTTGAACGCCGTTTTCAAAAAATCCTCGTCAATGAACCCAATGTAGAAGATACCATTGCCATTTTGCGCGGTTTAAAAGAGCGTTATGAAATTCATCATGGCGTCGACATTACCGACCCGGCTATCATTGCGGCCGCCACCCTGTCGCATCGGTATATCACCGATCGGCAATTACCCGATAAAGCCATCGACCTCATTGACGAAGCAGGTAGCCAAATTCGCATGGAGATTGATTCCAAACCTGAAAGCATGGATAAACTCGACCGACGGTTGATCCAATTTAAAATTGAACGCGAAGCCTTAAAAAAAGAATCTGATGAGGCATCCAAAAAACGTTTGGTTGATTTAGAAAAAACCATCCAAGAATTAGAAAAAAACTATTCTGATTTGGAAGAAATATGGAAATCTGAAAAAGCTATTTTACAAGGCGCTAGTCATATCAAAGAAGGTTTGGAAAAAGCCAAACTAGAACTTGAAACTGCGAGACGGGCTGGAGATTTAACCAAAATGTCTGAGCTCCAATATGGTAAAATTCCAGCTTTAGAAAAGCAATTGTCTGAAGTTTCATCCAATGAACCCCACGAAATGAAACTAATGCGCAACAAAGTTACTGAAGAAGAGATTGCGGAAGTGGTATCCAAATGGACGGGTATTCCTGTCGCTAAAATGCTGGAAGGTGAAAAAGAAAAATTATTGCATATGGAGGATGCACTCCACCAACGGTTAATTGGTCAAAATGAAGCCGTCGATGCGGTTGCCAATGCAATTCGCCGTTCCCGTGCCGGTTTATCCGATCCCAACCGCCCGATTGGATCGTTTCTCTTCTTAGGCCCCACCGGCGTGGGCAAAACCGAATTATGCAAATCCTTAGCCGTCTTTCTATTTGATACCGTCGACGCCTTGGTACGCATCGATATGTCGGAGTTTATGGAAAAACATTCGGTGGCACGTTTAATCGGAGCACCGCCTGGCTATGTGGGCTATGAAGAAGGTGGTTATCTCACGGAAGCAGTCAGACGTCGACCCTATTCCGTTATATTACTGGATGAAATTGAAAAAGCGCATTCGGATGTATTCAATATATTACTGCAAGTGTTGGATGACGGACGTTTAACCGATGGCCAAGGCCGCACCGTTGACTTTCGAAACACAGTCATTGTGATGACGTCGAATTTGGGCTCTCATTTGATTCAAGAACATCAATCCAAACCGTATGCAGAAATCAAAACCATGGTGATGGATTTGGTAGCGCAACATTTTCGTCCGGAATTCATCAACCGCATTGATGATTCAGTGGTGTTCCACGCGCTCACCCAAGCGGAAATCGCGCATATTGCAACCATCCAAATCAAACATTTGCAACAGCGTTTAGGCCTGCAAAACATCACACTCCATTTGAGCCCAGAAGCCTTACAGTATTTGGCAGATGTAGGATTCGATCCGGTGTATGGCGCGCGTCCCCTTAAACGCGTGATTTTAAAAAAATTAGAAAACCCTTTGGCGCAATCTTTATTAAATGGTGAATTTAAACCACGAGATCAGATTGAAGTTGCTTTAAAAGGTACGCAATTGGAATTTCAGAAGAAATGAAAATCAGGACAATCCGAGCCGTGACCGTCACGTCTCGGTAGCGCTATACTCTATCGGCTTTATCAAAAGTCATTTAAAATAGTTAGAAAAGCATCACTTAACCCACCCAGAGGAAATAGATCATGAACAAAACAGCAAAAGCATCCCTGATAGCAGCCACCCTCATGATCACCATGACCGTAGGCATGAATGCCCAGGCAACCTCCCAAGCACGTTTGGTCCAAAGAGACAAAATGAACACAACCGTCGATGAATTTAAACATGAATTACGTTCTTGCCGAACACATATTGAAAAAAAGATGCAGGAAAACCCTATTGATATGCAAGCATTACAGACCTTGCGTTTGAAATGCCGCATGAAACTCGAGCGCCAACTGGGAACCATGCTCATCGAATTATCCGACATCGGTACTGCGCTGGATAAAGAATTGGCCGAACGTAATAATGCACTAGTAAAAACGAAACAACCAGGGTAAGTAGGTATAGAAAAGATGCAGTTAATGCGTCAAAATATGCATGCGTTTTTACGAAATGGCACTTTAGGAGTGTAAATCAATTATGAAAAAATTACTCGGTGTTTTCTGTTTTTTTCTTTCTGTCTCGTCAGCCTGGGCTCTTTCTTCTGATAATTTTCCAGACTCATTTTCAATTAAAAATACCCCCAAATTTAAGGGTAGTACTCAGTTAGTCTCTGATAAAAAAGTGATTGGATCCTTGATTATGGCGCAGTATCTGAGCATCAACTTAAAATGGCTGCAGATATTTTGAATCAACGTTATAGCCAAATTTACGATGATACCAATCTTAGCGAAGAAGAAAAAATCAAACAATTTGTTGGATTTAGTCAGGCACTCATTGACTCTCATACTTTGACTGCCTCAGAAGAAAAAGCCGTAATGCAATTTATTAATCAGCGTGCTCCCAATTTATGAATGGGTGCGTAAATGATTCCTTGGCTGAATGGCGCTAAGTTAAGCATCTAGTACGACGTCCCGCGGGACGTCGTACTAGTGACTCAATATGGCGCGATTAGATTAATTACAGAGCAAATCAATCGCTTGGCTCACTACCAAAGTACGACAACCATACATCCTAGCGCGAAGAACTTCGATTTGTAAGCAAGCCGCAACTCATTAATTTTCATATAAATTCTTGACCATTGACATCACCTGAGGGATAATAATAAAAATCCAACCATAGTGAGAAAAAAATGCACGGACATTCCTGCATGTTTTTTGCATCTGGCGAGAAACAACAAGCCATATCGACCTGCAATCAAGTGTTTGACGCGGTTAAAGCTAGCTGCCGAGTGTAAACGTCCTCTTGCTTTCTTCTCTCTTAAGGATTTTCCTTCGCCCATCAGGGGCGAAGGAAAAAAGCAAATTAAGTCGGTTGCCCGTTCCATTACTCCCGCAGCCCTGACTTTTTGATTCTCTAGGACCACCATATACTATAAAATAGCCCCTTTCTCTCTTTAAGACCCAAACTTCACGATGTTAGCCTTCACCCACTTTTTAACCCTCAGGCAAGTCTCCCTACCCATTCATGCAGACGAAATCGTCATTTGGTTACCTGAATGGCTTCAGTCTCTTGAAGGAACACTCGAAAAACTGCATATAAAAAACTTAATTTCTTCAAGGGTTTTTACGATCGCTTCGCAGACATTGCGTGACTGGCAAAATAACCCGACTCATTACATCAAACAGCATAGCACGCCTGAAAGCCTTGACGCTCTTTATCAAGAAATGCTCTTTTTTATTAAAAATGATATCGTCTTTACGCAAAGAAAATTACCCATCGTGGGGGGGTATCCTTTCTCCTCGTCATTTTCTGGCGTAAAACTCGAAGTACGGCTTGTGTTGCAAAATGAAGAAGGTGTCGTTCAACTGATACAAACCAATCAAACACAAAGTGCAGTTGGCGGGGAAACAAGACGCGCACAACTAGCGCAAAGCATTAAAACACGTATAGGCGAAATTGCCTGGATTAAAGAAAGTATGGCTCATTTTGGTTTCTCGCTGACCGATCTACCCTTGAGTAAACCGCATGCTGAGCTTATTTGGTGTGTTGAACACTCTGAGGCATTATTAGACCACCTTATGGCTGATGCTCATTTTTCCAACCTTCCAATATTAAACGACGAATTTCCCTATGAGCAGCTAATTCAAACACCAAGATTAGAGATCATCACGAGTAGCTCATGCTGTGAACACTGTCGTATGCTTTTTGCAGGATTAAGATGGACACTAGAAAAGCGGAACATTCATTTACCTATCGTTCTGTATGCCAACTCTCCTTATAATGACTCGCCGAAGTACCATGAAATGCAAGGCTCTGTCTATGTCATTCAATCATCAGGGCGTTACTTTAATACGCAAGTGCAATGCAATGTTCCCAAATGCACTTATCCTACCCAGGAAAAACTCCCAGTAGAAAAGCGTGTACATACAAAACTCAGATCCAAAGAAGAAGTGGACTATCTCTGTTTACTCTATATGGGCGGACTAACATTAATGGATATACTGGCTTACGGCTTACCCGAAGACACTTCTAAAGAGCCTTCGATCAACCCCTTCACCTATATAGCACCTGATACGCTTATCCTATTTGCGGCAGCGCACTTACCTCTTCGCTCAGACGTATCTCCAGAACTATCAGAAGCGATAGGCTATTTGGCTAGTACGCTTGAACAGATTGACATGAAACTTTTAATCGATTGGCGTCAAACCTTTATTGATCAATTACACTGGTTACTCATCTCCCAGCGCGATCCGAAATTTATAGAACATGCCCGAAGAAGCATCTGGGCAACAAATACCGGTTTTCTGATAAACCATCATGTGCATGGAGAAACCGATGCACATCGATTTTATGAGTGTTTTAGCTTGCTTTGGAAATCCATCAAAGATCTAAATAAAAAATATACGACTATGTTGCCTACCTTTCGCACCAATGTAGAAGATTTTTATAATTAGCGTAATTAATTTCAACTCGTTCCAGATCGGCTGGCAAGCCATACATATTTAAAGCATGTTTGCCGAAATAGACAATAATGCGTTGATGGACTTTTTTAACAT
>CAIRCS010000014.1 GCA_903877115.1 uncultured Legionella sp. | reverse complement strand
TTAACAAAACTTTCTGTCAATGTAGTGCCCATTTCTAAAGCATTTAGTGCTTCGGCGGAATATTGAAGGATTTGACTTAAGTTTGCTCCCTTTAATTCACTAGCTTCATTGCTTAACGCGGATTGGGTTGTTGTTTTTGCCTTATTCACTAATTTGGATAGATTCCTGTTTTGGACATTTGTAAAAGTTTTCTGACTCGTTCTTCCGTGTCAGGGTGCGTTGAAAACAACCCACGTAAACCACCTGCTGATAGAGGGTTCATAATCATCATTTGTGCAACCGCGGGATGCTCCTCAATCGCT
Organism: uncultured Legionella sp.; assembly: GCA_903877115.1. Taxonomy (GTDB): domain Bacteria; phylum Pseudomonadota; class Gammaproteobacteria; order Legionellales; family Legionellaceae. The sequence continues at coordinate 2,926 of CAIRCS010000014.1, read as the reverse complement.
TGAAAAGGGATACCTTTAACATAGCTCTCAATTTTTCTTAATGCCATTGCTAGGGCTTCTGGATCACCACTTATTTCTCCACCGCCTCGGTCCGCTTCGTATTCCCTAGCCCTTGAAATAGTCATTTGAATTAGACTAGCCGCTAACGGAGCTAAAAACATGACTAATATTCCAGCAATTGGATTCGACCTACCTTCACTGTCTTTGGGACTAAAAAACATTGCAAAATTTGCCAAGCTTGAAATTGCTCCAGCCATTGTTGCAGCTATTGTTGAAATCAGAATATCACGATGCTTAACATGTGAGAGTTCATGTGCCATGACCCCACGTAGCTCTCTTTCTGTCAAAATACTTAATATCCCTGTGGTTGCTGCTACTGCTGCATTTTCTGGGTTTCTACCAGTGGCAAAAGCATTCGGCGCATCCTCCTCGATAATATACACCTTCGGCATTGGCAAACCAGCCTTTTGAGATAACTCTCTTACCATTTGATAATATTTTGGATAGTTTGTTTCATGAACTGGATTCGCTCCCACCATTTTTAGAACCATCTTGTCTGAATTCCAATAACTATAGAAATTCATACCAACCGCTAATAGAAAAGCGATGATTAGCCCTTGACCACCGCCTAATACACCACCCACAAAGATAAACAAAGCGGTAATAACTGCCATTAATATTGCGGTTTTAGCTAAATTAAACATTGCGTCTCCTATCGTATTTGCCGATCATTATTTAACAATATAACAAATTTTTTTAATTGAATATCTCGCCAATATGAATCGTGTTACTTTGAATAAATTGCTTTGCGCTCATTCTTTTTGACCCTGCTTTTTGGAGTTCTATTATTCTTAACACACCCGTACCACATGCAATTTCAATACCGTAATCATTGATCTGTAAAACCTCTCCCGGTTTACCTGTTTTCCGCTGAGCCCAAGTTTGTGTAACGTCTTCGCACAACCATAACTTATAAAGCGTCTCCATTAAATGGGTAAATGCTACTGGGCTTGGGTTTAAAGCACGAATTTGACGATCGATGATTTTTGCATCCAGACACCAATCTATTAACGCTTCCTCTTTGAGTATTTTTTGAGCGTAAGTAACGCCTATTTCGGATTGATTCTGTAAAACTAAATTCTCTCCTCTTGCAATATTATCTAAGGTTTCATTCAACAACCTTGCACCTTGCAAAGCTAATCGATCATGTAATGTTTGAGTTGTATCGAAGTTTTGTATTGATAAACTTTCTTGCGCAATGATAGGGCCTGTATCTAAACCCTCTGCCATTTTCATGATACATGTACCTGTTTGGTCATCGCCGCTCCAAATCGCTCTATGGATTGGAGCTGCACCGCGCCAACGTGGCAATAAAGATGCATGGACATTAATACAACCTAAAGATGACTTGGACTGTACTAAATCTAATAACCATTTCGGTAAAATCAAACCATAGGCAGCTACCACCATCACATCAAAGTCTAAAGCTTCTAAAACCACCTTTGCTTGATATGCTTCTTCTGGATATTTACCATCTAGTTTTAAAGATGTAGGTTGTTGTAATGCAATATTTTTTTCAAGGGCGAGTTCTTTTACTGGACTTGGATGAATCTTAAGACCTCTTCCAGACGGTCTATCTGGTTGCGTCATGACAAGAACCACTTGGTGTGGCGAATTGAAGATTCTGCTGAGAATGATCTTAGCAAACTCTGGCGTCCCGGCATAGACTATTTTTAAAGACCTCAAGGTTCCTCCACTATCGGCAAAATTGCCCATTGTACTTGGAGTGGAGGAGCATTTTCATTACTCGTCCATGGAATAGAAACAACACCCTTAACTGAGGCTTTTGCAAATAGCTCCATTACCTTTGCAGAAGGTGGATGTCCACCGCGCCACCACTTTCCGGAAGTGGTTGGAACGTAATCCATGAGGATTAACAAAGGAGTTTTTTTATCGGCTTCAGATAACCAGGGCGACTCTAAATCGTTTGCATCAATCCAAGCTTTAATATTTCTACCACGAGATATCGGGTCATTAATAATCACATTGCCAATAATCCAAGTATCGCCAGCAATTAAACTGATTGGTTTGCCGAGGGTTATGGCACTATTTTCCAGCCAACGCAATTGAATCTCTTCGCTTAGTTTTTTGCTAGGAAAATTTCCTCGACCTTGTTTTCCTAAATAATCAGCCCCTGGTCCAACGATGAGGGCGTAGCCAATAGCAAATATCAAGTGAAGCCATAGTATTTTTTTTACAAACTGGATGACATCAATTTCTCGCGCAACGAATGCACAAACGATACCAATTCCAAGATAAAAAGTGACTGCCCACTTAGCTTCAATTTTTTGCCCAAATAAGATACCGATAAACAGCGCAACAAGCGTCGGACCTGCCGTAAAAAAAACTAAAAATATCCTATCTTTTTGCGATAGTCTTTTCCACCACGTCGTATTTAAATTTTTGTCTGGCTCTAGCGCCTCTCTAGCTTTATCTGTATTTTTGTCCAATCTTATCAACAGATAAAGAGCTAAAATAACTGGGGAGACTCTTAAAATCTGCGTTAGTAAAAACCCATTAAATAATTCAATGAGTTTAGATAAATAGGTTGAAGAGTCAGATAGTGATTCTCTTGCATAGAACAACGGCCCCTGACCTTGCGAAGTCTGGTCAAAAAGCCAAATCAAATGTTGACTCATGATTAATAGGCAAATTACAACGCTGACAATTATGCCCTGAAGTGCATTCTTTTTAAGAAATCTTTTTTCGAACAAAAAATGAACAAATAAAACCGTAATTTGCACTACGGCACTATATTTACTTAACAGTGCCAGGCCTGTAAAAAGTCCTAACAATATCCAAAAAAAGAAATACGTTTTCTTTTGTTTCAATTCGAATTCAGTATTGCGTTCGATAACCCAGGCTG
>CAIRCS010000013.1 GCA_903877115.1 uncultured Legionella sp. | reverse complement strand
GTTTTCACAGGTTTGATTGGCTTGGGTGGTACAACTAAACAAAGAAGCTCGGAGTTTATGCAACGCTACATTAGGGAAATTAGAATTTTGAACAATAGAAGCTGGGGGAATGGAATGGATTTGGGCTAAACGAATATCTTCTCTATTGGCCGCCATTCATCCCTCCAATAGCATCAAGAACCAGGCGTTCTCGGAGATGGCCATAAATACCGGCATCCACATTCAGAAACTCAGGCTCAATCATATGACAATGTCTCAATGAAAAGTAACTGTTCTTGAACATCAACGACCACAATTATTGTCGTTTAGGAGTGCACACAGTATACAACAAATTGGTAAATATAGGAAGAGGAAAACAACGAAGCGCATTCATATTGATTGATCATCGTCAAAAACCCAAACGCCAGACATGAGCACCAACTTAACTAACAGCGCATAATTTACTCCAAATCTCTTAAAAAACACTTTCCATCCCATCGACGTTTTATCAAAAATCTGATATAGACTGTGACTTAGACATAAAATCTGTTAGGATCAGTATAATTTATTATGCCGCCTGGGAGCGTGAATGCGCATTTTTACGCTGTTTTTTCTTTTTTGGTCTTTACTAGCCGGACAAGCTATGGCAAACCATTCCAAAACAATCTACGGATATATTGAAAAAGCGACCTTAACCCAACGGGATTTAACCCTATCTGCTAAATTAGATACCGGAGCAAAAACCGCATCGTTGAACGCGACCAAAATCCATGAAATTCAAAAACATGGCAAACCCTATCTCAGCTTTATTGTTCCAAGTAAGGAAGGAGATATTGCCTTTGAATGCGAGTACGTCGGAAAAGTACAAATTAAAATGCGTACGGGAGAACACCAAATCAACTCCTTATTGCGCAAAAACATAAAACGTCCTGTCGTATTAATGCCAATTCGCCTGAATAATTCTGAAAAAATTATTCGCGTGAATTTAACCAACCGCAGCCGCTTTATTTACCCTTTGCTTTTAGGTAGAGAGGCGATTATTGCATTCGATGGCATTATTGACCCTAGCAAAAAATTTACCAACCGGGAACTGGATAACAGCTCTACTGAAAAGGCTTCTGCATCATGAATTCCACGCAACGCCATTTATACGGACTCATTGTAGCCTTGACGCTCATTGGGCTAAGTCTGTTCTTTTATCGACACCACTTTTTAGATGTCCCATTTACCGACACCGAAAACGTCAATAGCTGGATGATTGAAGCCAATCTGCATTTCGTCGCAGAAGATAATAAACCCGTCAAAGCGAGTTTTACAGTCCCTTATTTACCGCCTAATTTTGCTATTCTTGACGAATATTTTGTGGCCCAAAATTATGGAATCACTACGAGTTTAAATGGCTATAATCGTCAAGTTGTCTGGTCATTACGGCGTGCTGCCACCAAACCGCAATCTTTATATTACCGAGCCGTTGTGCGTGAAACGGATAATGCACCGCCGGTGTTAGGCAAACCCCCACATAACAAAATTGATTTACTCGATGAGAATCAAAAAACTGCTGTAATGGCCATCACCAGACAAGCGCGTGAAGCCTCTGCAGACATCCAAACCTTTGCGCAAGCAACCTTAAGTGAGTTGAACAAAAAATCGGGCAATGCCAAACTATTGGTAGGCAATCAATTTGATAATATCCACTTGATCAATGCAGCGATTTTAGTTTTGAATCAGGCAAAAATACCGGCAATCACCATCCAAGGGCTCCATTTGCTTGAGCAAAGAAAAGCGAATATGAGTGTATATCTGGGTGTCTACAATGGACAAGACTGGGTGTACATCGATCCCAAAACGAGTGCGGCTGGGTTTCCAAAAAATTTCTTAACTTGGCAGTATGGCACTGACCCTATGTTCGATGTTATTGGTGGCAAAAAGCCACAATTTTCATTGACGATTTCACCCACTCCGATTAATGCATTAAGCATCGCCAAAACCCATGGTCTCCAAACAGAATCGCAATTATTACGGTTTTCTCCCTTAGAATTACCTATTCATGTTCAAGAGACTTATAAAATCCTGCTGGCATTACCCATTGGGGCTTTCATTATTTTATTACTCCGTAATTTTATTGGGCTAAAAACGTTTGGTACATTTATGCCTATATTGATTGCTCTGGCATTTCGAGAAACCCATGTCATTTTAGGCGTTTGTTTATTTAGCTTTTTGGTATCGCTGGGACTACTCGCTCGGTTTTATTTGGAAAAACTGCGCTTACTTTTGGTCCCGAGATTAGCTGCAATCTTGACGATTGTGGTTTTGCTCATGCTCATGCTCTCTGTCATCAGCCAAAATCTGGGCTTAGAAGCGGGTCTGTCCGCCGCATTATTCCCTATGGTTATTTTAACTATGACTATCGAAAGAATGTGCATTTCTTGGGATGAAAGGGGTGCCTCCGATGCCATCAAATCAGGCGGAGGCAGTTTGATTGCCGCTGTGATTGCGTATTTCGCCATGTCTTATCAACCACTGCAATATTTGCTTTTTGCTTTCCCAGAACTTTTACTCATTATTTTGGCCTTGATTTTGTGGTTCGGCCAATACCGCGGATATCGACTGTTTGAATTATTCCGCTTCAATGCTTTATCCCGAGTCAAAGCATGCTAGGCATATACCGTCAGTTACGCAAGGCTGGTGTAATGAGTATTAATCAAAGGAATGGCGATTATGTGTTGAAATATAACCGCCGTAAATTATACCCCTTGGTAGATGACAAACTAAAAACCAAACGTTTGGCGATCAACTCAAACATTGCCGTTCCCACATTGTATGGCACGGTGGAAACCGAACATGAAATTAAAAAAATTGACTTACTCTTAGAACCTTATACAGATTTTGTAATCAAACCCGCACACGGTGCAGGTGGTGACGGTATTTTAGTTATAACCAGCCGAGTTTTGGGCCGATATCGCCAAATCAATGGTAAATTACTCACTAATCAAGACATCTCGTATCATCTATCCAGTCTGATTTCGGGTGCCTATAGTCTTGGAGGCAATGCCGATTACGCAATTATTGAACGGCGAGTCATCGTGGACCCGGTATTTGCGCAAGTCAGCCATGAAGGGGTCCCTGACATTCGAATTATCGTTTTACTAGGCTATCCTGCTATGGCAATGGTGCGCTTACCCACACAAGGCTCGGGTGGTAAGGCTAATCTACATCAAGGAGCCATCGGTGCCGGCGTGGATTTGGCTACCGGCCTCACATTAGGCGGCGTTTTTCATAATGATACGATTGATTATCATCCCGACACCTTAAATCCAATTAAAGATATTGCGATTCCCTATTGGGACAAAATTTTAGAAATCGCGGCCAGTTGTTATGAACTGACGGGATTGGGATACATCGGAGTAGATATTGTCCTAGATAAAGACCAAGGGCCCATGATGCTAGAGCTTAATGCTCGACCTGGCTTAAATATTCAAATTGCAAACCGAGAAGGCGCTCTTCATCGCTATCGGGCTATCGAAAACAGAGCTGCACAAGGCCGAGAATCCGTCGCTGCCCGCATAGCCTTTAGTCAAGAGCAGTTCGGGCGTACTGTTAAACATTCTCCGAGCTATGACCATCAGGGTGCAGAACTTGTGCTCAGTGAAAACATCATTCCAGTCTCCAGCACTCTCAACTCGGAAAGTCTGGCCTAAAGATACATTAGACTTCTTACATAACCAGTCAGGGCAAGATCATGTGTGTCTATAAATGACTCAAATAGCCGACGTCCCGAGCTTTATGCGCGGGATCCAGAGATCTTGCTAAATTCCTAGATCCCGCGGACGAGCCGCGGGACATAGTAAATTGGTCATTGGTTGCAAATTAAATTCTAATCGAGCATTTATTCAACACACATGCGGTTGCCCTGCATAACCAGTGCCTTGCAAGAATGATCGAACTATGAGATAGTATCCACGCGAGGTTGGACTTGCTATGTGTCATTCCACTGGGTCAATTGGCGACACACTGATTGACCCTTTCTAATCCTTCAAATTATCGGCTTAAAGCAGGCACCACAGTAGAAATAGCGTGCTTATACACCATTTGAGTCGTCGTAGACTTCAACATAATCACATGATCGTCAAAATCACTCACTACCCCATGCAATTTGATGCCACTGACCAAAAAAATAGACACGGGCGCTTCATCTTTCATTAATTGGGCAAGAAATGCATTTTGTATTATTTGTGTTGTTGGCATTACTGTCTCCTTATTGTTCTAACAAGGTTATCGACAGAATTTGGGAATCCTTTAGCAGGACTAGCTAAAAATGTTTTCCAGCCATGTAATCGTTTGCACACCCATGTCATGCTTTGCGGCACAAACGCCTGCGCTGGGTGCGCAAGTAATTGGAATACAACAGTTAATGGTCTGATCTTGACAAGATCCCATAAACCGAGCAAATTGTTGATAACGTTGGCCGTGCTCACGATCCACAAAACGGAATAATACAGCTTGAACATTTGCCAGCTCTTGCGCGGTTAACACTGCTTGCGCTGCCTGATAAATACCTGCTCCGTTTAATCCAAATGGTTGGTCTTTTTTAAGTAAAAAAGGAGTGTCCTCTGCAGCGGAGCGATAACCTTGCAGATATCCGGAATAGCAATCTTCGCCGGTTAAAAAATGTAGTCTCAGTTCAGAAATCGACGCAGTCTCCGCGTCCTTCAGGACAAACACAATATTATCTTGTGTTTGCCAATCAGAATGGGTCAGTAATTCGGAAAAATGCGGTGTTTGAGCAAAACCAAAAATGGGCCATAACCATCCAACATAGCACGCAACCCGCAGCAGGCTAAAGATCAATATCAGCCTCTAATGCATTATTTTCAATAAATTCACGTCGCGGCTCAACTTGATCACCCATCAGCGTTGTGAATATTTCGTCGGCCGATATAGCGTCCTCAAT
>CAIRCS010000012.1 GCA_903877115.1 uncultured Legionella sp. | reverse complement strand
TGTGGGAGCGTTGTCCGCGAAATCTATTCATAATGGTGTGGTGGTGTGTAATTCACACGAAGTATAACATTAACCCCATAATTCTTCTAAGCAATAAAAAGAGCGTGAATCAGGCTGCATAATATGTACAATGCAATCACCAAAATCTACTAAGGCCCAGTCTCCGGCTTCTAATCCAGAATGATTCAAGGGTGGTAATCCAATGGATTTCATTTTGACAATAATCGTATCAGCAATTGCTTTCACATGCCGCGAAGCGCGTCCGCCACAGACAATCATATAATCGGTGATGGTGGTTTGCTTACTGACATCTAGGACCACGATTTCATTGGCTTGAATATCTTCTAAGGCTTGAACTAGGATAGGCAATTGAGGAAATAACTCAGACATAAATAAAATCAACTCTGTTCAAAATTTAATTATACCATATTGGTGGCCTTATGACAAAGGAATGCAGCTTCAGGGCCGGGTGAGATCGTTTAAAAATGAGTAATAGTCTACTCTATTGCGTATTTTTCAAACGGAGCCTTGACGAAAAAATCACCTAAAATCCCTAAAATTCATCCGTAAAAGGTATAGTAGGATTTGATTTTCATTATCGATTGCTGTAATTTCTTTTGCGAGTTTTCAAAGGGATTTTGATTATGCCTCATTCATCTAACGGACATCGTAAAATATTGGTTCATTTGACCAAAAAACATCGAGAAGAAATACAACGTAATATACTAAGCAAGCGCGCAGTGTTTATAAAAATGCTGAGAGAAGGCATCGTAGCAATGCTAAATACTCAAGACGAGCAGCGTGCATTGAAGGAAGATAAAGACAAGCTTTCAACTTTAATTAGCAAGCGTTCAGAAGAACGGAAAGCAAATATAGATTCTGTAGTCGACACAGTAAAAAGTACGACTAGAGGCGCCCCTATGGGGGCTGAGGTTGGTGCCAATACTGCGGTCACTATGTTAGGTGCGGCAGCAAAAGTTTATGAAAATACCCGAGAAAGTATTCGAGTATTAGAAGAAGCGCAAGAAGATTATCGTTCCGCGCAAATACTCCATTATATTCCTGTATCAAAACAAGACTATAAACTTATAGGAGAACGAGTGGCCACTGTTCTTGCAGATCGCTTGGCATGTGCTTTATTTCGGCTTGCGGCAGGTGAAAATGGGGTTTTAGTTTTAGGACAATTTCTATTGACTTCGATGAATGTTTACGCCATTAAAAGATTGCGACAACATGAGAGTACTCGAGAAGAAATTATCAGAGCACTGATTGATGCGGCGACTCCGCCTCCCTCAGATAGGTTTCATTATGTTGGTTGGCCTACTATTAGGTATTCTAATCGTTCTTTGCATTTTCTGTTACATAAAACTTTAGAACAAGATCCTTATGCTGATGAAATTATCGCTTTCTCTGGTCCCGGCGTTAGCGTAATTTTTGGGGGACATAGAAGTTACTTTGATTTTCAAACTGGGAAAAAGATAATCTATCAGGACTATACTATTCAGGGTATTTTATGTCATGCGCCAATTTTAGATAACAGAAATATAGTGGTCAGAGGCTTAGAAACAGGTAACCGGAAAAATGAAACGCTGGATGGTAGCACGAAATATCCCATGATTATCTTGTGCCCTGGAGAAACTATCGCAGATTTAGGCGTTAATTTTGTGCCCAATGATAACAGTGAACTATTAGAGCCTGAGCATGAAGAAGTCATTTTTCGTGTTTTTCCAAACCGGCCGGCATCACCTAGCGTATTCTGCGCTGATTTAGAGCGAGCGAACAAGGATTTTTGCTATATTAATGAGAAATATGAAGTGCCTTGGGGTCGAAATAGAGCCATACGCATGCAAGAAAGATCCGCTGTGATTTATAATGCAGGTAGAAAAGTCAGTGAAACCGAGACTATTGTAACCAGGGCCAATTATCATAGACAGCGAGCTCAGCAAATTGCAATCCACCAATTTGATGCGGCAGAAGCTCTGGAGGATGCTAAAGTTGTTACTAGTGCTGCTCTAGACGCGCGGACGGAACTGTGTGCCACTGATATCACCGCCTTAGATCGACACAAAAAATATCTTCGAGTCATCATGGCATCAAAGTATGCGACCTCCGCTGCAACCGCTTTGATAGATTGTTGTGTTGAAGGACATTTGTTGGTAGAGGCCTATTTAACAGCGGCTATAAATGCTGTTGAAGCAGCCAGAGCGGCCCTAAATGCTATAAGAAGATCTCCAGTAGACGAAACCAATGATTATCAAAAAATACTGATTGCATCACAAAAAGTAGCTCAAATTTCTGATGAGGTATTTGATATCTTAATAACTGTCCAAGAAGGGTTTCAAATGCTGTTGGACGTGGTGGAGCAATCACCTGCCTTTGTTTTGGGTAGAAAGTTTGCTGACATTGAAACAACTATCCTTGCAACAAGCATAAAAAAAATGACGCGTCTAGCCAGGCAGCAACTCAAAGAGTGTAAAGAGTTGTCAGATTTCGCTGGTACAATGGTTTCATATCGGCCAAAAAGTGAAGGAGAAATAGGGTTTAGTCAGATTGCCGACGAGATTCGAACTGATTTGAATACGGCCTCTCTTACGGAAGATACTGAGTTAATCATAAAAACCATTGAACTTTGTGAGCTTGTGACAAAAAGAAATCTTGATGCGATGCGTTTGATATTAGAGACTGATGAATTTACATTGATGCCAATTGATGAAAACGATTTAGATCATCCTCATGAACTTGGGGCTGAGGCAATACAAAATGTCTTTGTTGATGCTCATGCGCAAGCAATGCAAAGTTTGACAGCGGCAAACACTTATTGGGCTGGGTTGAGCCGTTGGCGAAAAAAAACAACTTCTTATGGTTCAATAAATCAACCTTTACAGGTTCATTTGGAAGCGGCTGTCGCAGCAAAAAAAAGGAGTAAAGAGTTATTTGAACGGGTTGAATATAAAAAAAATACAAAACTAGGCGCCAATTTTGATCAGATGGTTAAAGATTTTTTCATATATGCTAAAGCTGCTTCTGAGCAAGGTCGCTTGCATTTCAGCGTCCGACATAAAGAAAGCAAATCCTCTGGGATGGCTATATCGTCAAGATTAACTGAAAAACTAAGCGTGCTAGATAATTTAGCCGCTCTTTTAAGCCTTGCTGCCAAAGAACGAAATGCGCCATTGGCAGAGCAAGCGTATCAAAGCGCAGTTATTGCGGAGAAGGATTTATCTGTGAATATGCCTTTAAGAGAATTTTTACAGAAAATTAGAAACATAAAACAGGCCAAAATTGCTGTCGAAAGAGCTGTTACAGATGATATTGAAATCATTGATTTTGAGTTAAACCAAGCTCAGTTAGCTTTGGTTGAAATGGAAAAATCTTTGCAAGTGAGTAATGATAATGGCGATAAACTGCTAGTTCTTCAAAGAAGTTGTTTTTCTCGATCAGTAACAACGTCTCCCAGATCCAACAGCACAGCTTCATTGGCAATCCTTGAAGAATCTGATAATCCCAAAGAGCGCTCACCTAGTCCCATCAGCCCTATTTTGGAGCGATTAAGTCTTGCTTTTCAAAAGGAGCTCGAGCAAATCGTTTTCGAAGGTCTACCTGCATATGAAGTGATGATTGGAACCAAACTCTTGCAAATATACCAGCACTATCTACAGCTTGATAATGGTATGTCCTCGTCAGAGTTTAGGTCTAGAGTTTTGGAAAAACTTAGGAGTATGCAGGGCCTTGAAATGCCGAATGATAACTGGGGTATTTGGTTGGTGAGTGATATGGTGCTTTGGGCGATAGAGCGAACCCAGGCAACTCAAATGATAAAGGATAAAATCAACGAAGCAAAACAAGAGTTGGACGTAATCATCCAGATTTCAGATAATGAATCGCCTGATTTAAAAATCGCTAGAAAAGATGCTATGTTAAGTTTGAAAAAAGCCTATGCGCATCTTTCTCGGGCTAGAAAAGAGCAAGCGTATGCCGCAAGAGCTCTTGATAATCAACGACCCCTACCTTTGAATTTGGTGCGTACCACCCTACGTTGGGCTGGAAGATTTAATTCAGAAGAGCTTGCGTGGTGGCATAAGGAGCACTCTGGTCGCTCTTCTGTCAGTCTAGTGGATGTTAAGTTTCCAAGTAGGTTAGTGTATGCGTTCTTTCGAACTTACAGTAAACAAAAATTAATCGAAGTAAAAGAACAAGTTGGTGAGCTTAATATCGTCAAGAGAAAATTAAAAGAATATTCGAAACATTTGCATATTTTGGAGAACAGCAGTGGGTTGTTGGGATGGTCTCAGTTGATTGATCAGGAAGGATTGGTAAAGCTTAAAAAATCGCATGGAATTTTATCTGAAATCATTGATAATACGCTTCGTCAACTCTTAGTCATTAAAGATTCTACCAGCGTGCTGAGGGATACAATTAGAAAAAGAGAAGTGGCGCCTTATTTTAATCAATGGCGAGAAAATACTCTTGGAGCAAAGCCAAAGGGACTGGAACTTACTGAGGTAGAAGCAGATGATAGGCCTGATCTGCACGATTTTGAGCAAATTTGTTCGATGCTTGAGTGTTTTGAAACTGAGTTGAGATCTATGTGTCCAAATATTTTTTCTGCCACCAATTATTTCTTGTTACCCACAAACCAGGAATTTTCTCCTTATACTAGAAGCATGGCAATGCGGAATATGAGTCGCTCTAGTCTTCAAGGAGGGATGTTTTCTCCTTTAGGACGAAGGAAGAGTGAATCTTCTAATGGTAGTCAAGACCACTTGGAAACTGACCTAAAAATTAAGGAAGGAGTTGCGTCTCAAGAGTTCAGAGTTGATACATGAGCTCGCTCGAAATTTTCCCTAGGAATAGTAATAGCCGGAGCATCTTTGGGTGTATTAAAAAATCGATGGGATAAAGTTGCTATATTGCATCTACTTTGGACCGTATCACGAATCGCTTCTGGAATAGGTTCGTTAGGCGATGGTAGTGGCAACATGTCTAGTGAAATAGTCATATTCTGGGGTTCTTTGGTCAATAAGGTTACCAAAGAAAATAAGCTGAACATTCTTAGCCTTTGTTGGGCAACTGATGGCGCTTGTACTGGATTTAACGTCTGCCCAGAGTTCAATGCCTTTCCAATATAAGCCTGTATGGCGAACATCGTGAAGATAGTGGCTGTTGAAATCAGTCCAACTTCAAAAGATTGGTTAAAATAAGCAAGGCATTGCTTACCTATCGCATAGATAAAATAGGCAAATAAAGCTAATACAATATAAGGCAGCAAGGCCGTCAGCTTTGCGAGCATAGTGGTACAGATCGCACCATATAAAACAGCCAGGGTGGCCGCTGACAACAATAAAGTAATGCTTTGAGGTGGCCAGCCGCTATAAGCACATAAAGGCCTAATGATTTGATTAGTAGGGCATGCGAGCATCTCTAGAATTTGAGCAATTTTAGGCAATTGCACCATAAGAATTGCCAAAGGATGCCTCAGGAGGAAAAAAAATCCAATGCGTAAGGAGTGATGATAACTAAGAATAAACTCAAATGATGTAGTGATGACTAAAATCAGGCTATTAATGACCGCTACCAAGAGTTTAATGGGAGAGAATAATTTATCTTTGTCTAAAATCGATCGCAGCTTTCCTGTTGCCAAAGCATGTCGATATTGAAAATCATCTAAACCCTCGATCCCAAAAAGACGGATCATCTGTAAACGCCACTGTTCAATAATCCGCGCTTGTAAGGCTTTCTTTTGTTGCAGGTGCAAATATTGTGCAAAAAATTTATCAAAATTGTTTTGGGTGATTTCTAAAGCTTGCGCTAGTCTTATGAAATTAGCATGCAGGAGAGCAAAATTCTGTTTTTCTTGTTCAGTCGATAATTGGGAAAATTCAGCCAATAAATCCTGATAGGCTTTTTTTATCTGCTCTCGTTGCGCAAGATCATGGGTTGTATAGATAACCGTTACGGGTTGTTGTTCAAGATAGGTGTTAATAGGGTGCGAACGTGGGTTTGGATACTTTGGTATCAGATAATGATAATAACAAGTGTAAGTTTCAGCTTCGAATTCATCTTTTGCTTGTATACACAAAGTCATCCATTGTGAGCGAATTTTTTGTATTTTTTCTTCTTCTGATAAGCCCTCTAAATCACTTGGTTTTAACTTTAGTTGTTCAAGATGATATCTAGAATAAGACATATATCTAATCCGAAAATGCGCGTTAAAGATTCTGAGTAAAATCCAAGTATATCACTAACCGCTTGTTTGCGCAAAACAAACTCACTTTTACCTGGAATCCTTGCAATCAAGCCAATGTCATCTAATCTTATCAATAGAGGAAAATTTTGGATAAAACCCAATGAAATGGAGACAATTAGGGGAGGGTTCTTATAACATCGCTTTTCGAAGCAATGACGGTAACTCGGTTTTTAAAGTGGCGCTGGATGATTCTCCTTCTGATCTGCCCGAGCGTTCGGTGCGTGTATGGAATTTAGTGAATGCCCATATTCAACCTCCTGCTAGACTGTCTCGCCAGAAAATAACGTACCAGAATGCCAAAGGGAAATGGGTTATGGAATGGCGGTCCGGTTGGATTTGTCCTTATATCCCTGGGCGACAAGCAACTGATGAAGAAATTCGTATGGCGCTATTAGATACATTCAATCGAACTGGACGGATTGTTGCGGATGCCACGGCTTCTAATAATTTCTTGACGATGAGAGATGGAAAGACTGTTTGTATAGATATAGGTCATGCCCTGGAAATGGATCGGCGTGAAACGGCCTCTTTAATTGGACTTGGTCAGCGCAAGCCTAGTTTTACTAGTTTAGATACATGGGACGAAGCCTACGATACCAAAAAAGGTAAAAAGTGGTTAAAAGAGCATAAAACCTTCTCTCCCAAAGCGATTAAAACGGTAGAGGCGTTATTGTTCATTAAAAAATATCGGCCAGATATTACCAATGTTAATTTCTTAAAAAAATCTCCTAAAAGTATTAAATTATTGGCGGATGCGCATACAAAAGGAACGGAATCGCTGGTGAACCAAGCTCTGACGCTGTTGGCTGAAAAGCGCAGTCCTGATCTCGAACATACCAAGCAGAAATGCAGAGACATTTTTTTAGAATATTTGGAGCGTATTGGCACAATTGATGAACACGAAAGATTTATTCCCCATCCTTCTCGGCATGACTATGATACTGAATATGTACAGCGTACGATGGATTTAATGCGACGAATCAATACTGCGCGGACTTGTGAGGAGTGTCATGCTATTGTTGAAGAATATCTGGCCACACTGCCTCCAATAGATATGTCCGACATAGAAGCCAAGATGAGGGAATCTGAGCTAGATGATGAATGGATGGATACATTGGAGACATTAGTGGCGGAAGTTGAGAATCATACGGTATTAACGGATATTAAAAATAGCTGCCAAATTATTCTTAGTGGGTATTTATTGTCTTTTGGTGTGGAAGGTTTTACTGAAAATACGTTGCCAGATGACAATGAACCAAGCCAGTCGACTTCTCATTATAAAACACAAATGGTGCAGACTAGATCAAAAGATCAAATTAATCACCTCTTCGAAGCATTAAATCATGCGACTAGTTTTGAAGATATGCTTGTTTCTTTGGATAGTTTTGCTCAGGGATTGCCTTCTATTCCAAGCCAAGAAATGACAGGAACCCGTTCACTCACTGCCCCTGAAGCACTGTTGGTCAGCGTTAATTACTGCCGAATGACGGTGGAGAGCGCGATACGAGCAGCGCAAATCTCTCCTGATTCAGCACTGGAAATTTGAACAGGATTTATGCCAAACCCCGATCTCTTCGTTGGATTGAGTATTTGAGGTCTTTTGACAATTCCTCTTCAGAAGACCTACTCTGCAGCATCCTAGAAATTTTGCGTAAATCTTGTTGAAATCTGTTTCAGCAAAATCTAGGACTCCGTGCTAGACATGCTCGTTTTTTTGCAAGTCTGCGGGCCAAGGCGCGTTTTTTGCGTTTTAATCCTTTGCTGGATGCGGGCGAATGCATGGGCATGAATCCAGTAAAAAGCAGTGGAGCTAGCCCCAAGGTTGGTGTTTCAAATGGAGAGTGGCTGGTAAGGGTTTCAACTGGTTTTCTTGTCGAGGACGTTGCTACCATATCATAAAGAGGAGCCACATTATTCAAGGTGGATTTAGGTGTAAACATACGATTGCGATTCATGGGGTTGGCCCGCAACATTTGTGGTGGCATAGATTTGAACTTTGGCGCGTTGAGCAAGGCCAAAGTCTTGGAGTTTGTGGATTGTGCTTTATTTTTATTTTGATAGCTAAGTTGCAGACTTTGGTTATAAATAATATAGCCTAGAAAAATTTCTTGTAGAAGTTTTAAACGGATGGTTTGCGTTTGTTGATTAAAGAAAGCAATCATTGCGGTAATATTAGCAGTATCGATGGCAGCAATATCGATATTGACCATAGGTTTGAATACACCGGTTGTCAGCGTAGAGGCTGAACGATGTGAATATCCCAAGGTAACCAATTGCATGGCACTAGCTCTGATTCGTCCCGCGTGGCGTGATTTTTGGATCAAAGCCATCGTTTGCAATGTATTAAATAAAAGAGACAAGATTAATGGCTCTAATGCTTCAAACTGTGGATTGTCTTGATACCATTCCAGAAAACCAATGGTATCTTTGTCACGAAATTGGGTGTTGCATTGTTTGGTAAAAGAAACGATTTTTTCTATATTGAGATCATGATATGAGCTGTCAGACTCTATTACAGTACGCATATACTCAGCTAATGAAGACATAAAAATATGTTGATTCACTCGACTATCTTGATAACGCTGCTGCGAAAAGTATGGCTTAAAGGTATCGCTTTGTAAGAACTTTTCTATCACCATGGGCGCTGAATGATGGGCGTTTAGCTCTGTAAGAATCGAAAAATTGGGATGTTGCTCATGCCAAGTGACGACATCATAAAACGCATTTTGAGAATTTTTATAAATCATAACAGCTAATACTGTTGCGTTAATTTGCAGCATAAATCGTTTGTTTGTTTCAGCAACCAATACCATATCAGTATGGTTTGTGAGGTTTTTTAATAGGAAAAACAATTCTAAACAATCCATATTCCGAGTTTTGCCTGCAATAATGCAATCACTTAGATGCAAATGATCGGCAATTAGTTGAATAATTTGTGCCATGATGGATTTATGCGGAATGTTGAAAACAGCTCTCAACCATTTGGCTGCATCTTTCACGGTGCGTTGAGGATTAGCATCCCACTCCAACATGATGCTAATAACGGTACGCATAAACTGTTCAGCAAGGCCATCGCCTGTATAAATATTGAGGTTATCCATAATATGAAAAATGGATTGATGTAGCTTAGACTCGGCGGGCTCTAGGGTTTGTAATTCGCTTAATATTCCCTGCTTGCCATCTTCTTGTAAAAAATCTTGAATGATTTGAACTGCGTTGTGAGGGATTTTGAGTTGATCAGTTAAAGCCTGAACTGCCTTATGAATCATGTCAGCATTCGGTTTAACTTGGATATGTTGTAATTTCGTAATCAAATCTGCTAAGCCAAAAGGGTTGGCTTTATTGATGGAATGTAAAAAGCCCAAAGTTGATTCATTGAGTGCGCCATCAACGCAGAGATAAAAACGCTCAACCAGATCCTCTGGTTTATTAATTGGTAATGTGCCTAGTGATAACACGACTATATCCTTATATTACCTTCTTGTCCTGTAAAAGAAAATGTAGACCATAATTGGCCATAGTCAAGTTTAGCAGAATAATATAGGGGTGATTGTGTTTTGTTAGGTTCAGTTTGATTCATAATGATTTTTTTATATTCTTTTTGAGCCTAATTTGAGTTTTGGCCCTATACACAGGACATAAGTTCTGGCATACTGCGGGCTCGTTTTGTGCTAAAAAGTATTATTGAAGGATTTTTATGCACACTCTTGCTAACCAACATCCTAAAACACTACGAATCTTTTTCGCGACCGAAATGTGGGAGCGTTATGGATTTTATGTTGTCCAAACACTTTTGGCGCTTTATCTTGCCTTACATTTTGCGTGGCCGGATAAGGACGTTTACGAGCTCGTAGGGTCTTTTACTGCGCTGACGTATTTGTCTCCAGTACTGGGTGGATGGATAGCAGATCATTTGATTGGGCAAAAGCGGGCGATTCTTCTAGGGGCCCTGATTCTGTTGTTTAGCTACTTTTTTCTAAGTTTGAGTAATTCGAATAGTACTTTATGTTCTTGTTTGGCAGGGATAGTAGTTGGAACTGGTTTGCTCAAACCGAATATTTCTTCTTTACTAGGTAATGAATACCCTGATGGTGCGCCTAACCGTGAAAGTGGGTTTACCATTTTCTATATGGGATTAACCACAGGCATTATTTTTGGCACAACGCTTCCAAGTTATTTGAATGAGCATTATGGGTGGTCTACTGCTTTCATATCTGCTTCTTTGGGTATGATCATTGCAGGCGCAGTGTTTTTGTATGGCATACGTGTGTATCGGATTCAAGATTATCGTGGCTATCAGTTTTCTTATCAAAAAATTGCGCTGGCTCTGGTGTCGTTACTGGCGCTTTGGAAATTATCTTTATATATTCTGAATTACCCAATTTTGGCGGATATGGTCTTCATATTGGTTGTGATCCTCTCGGTTGTTTATATCATTTATAGTGTTAAACATGAATCAGACATTCAGGCGAAGCAAACCATTGTGATTGGTTTATTATGCTTAATTTCCGTGCTGTTTTGGGCTTTTTACTTTCAGATGTTCATGTCGTTGACGCTATTTATAATGCGAGTTGTGAACCCAACTGTATTTGGTTTTGCTTTTCCTCCTCCTTATTATGTGGGGATTCAAAGTGTTGGCATGATTCTTTTAGGCTTGTTTTTGGCGCGGGGGAAACGACCTTTGTCGCAACAACAACAGGTTATTCGTACTGGAAATAAATTTTTAACCTCCATGTTGTGTATGGCCATAGCGTATGGATTGATTACTATCATCTGTCATTTTAATTTTCCATATGGATTATTATCTCCTTTGTATTTGATTCCGGCTTATTTGGTGATTTCTCTAGCAGAAATGTTGTTATCGCCGGTGGGCTTATCTGCTGTAACGGTATTGGCTTCCCGTAAACGAGTCAGTACGATGATGGGGATATTTTTTGTATCGTTAGGGATAGGCGCCTTTTTGTCTGGAAAATTAGCAAAATTGACGGCAGTACCCCTCGATATTACTTCAATTAGCCAATTAAAAATGCATTATGCTTCGTCCTTTTTATCGCTACTGTTTATCTTGGTAGGGGCCACGTTGTTTTGTATCATTTTAAATGCAATCATTAAGAAATTAATGTCTTAGAGCCGCTTATGATTGATCTGCAACCTAGAAAAAAAACGACCGACCCCTTAAAAAGGCCCCCACATTCTATTGAAGCCGAACAAGCAATTTTGGGCGGCTTGATGTTAGAAAATCAAGCGCTCGACAAAATTTCCATGAAATTATGTGAGCAAGATTTTTATCGTGGTGAGCATCGCGTATTATTTCGTGCCATGGTCAGCCTGACGCAGAAAAGTCAGCCATTTGATTTGGTAACTATTGTCGATCACTTGAAATCGCTCCATGCTCTGGATGATGCTGGGGGCGAGACTTATTTATTCGAATTGGCTTCCAATACGCCTAGTATTGCCAATGTCAGCGCTTATGCTGATATTGTGCGGGAAAAATCAGTACAACGCCAATTGATTACGGTTGCTACAGATATTGCAGATGCTGCTTATAATCCTGGACTCAGGGAAGTAGCCGAATTATTGGATTTTGCAGAAAACAGGGTATTTGTCATTGCGGATCAGACCGCAAGAGAGGGCGGGCCAGAGCCGATAAAATCGGTGCTGGGGCGTGCTGTTGAGCGGATAGATGCCTTGTACCAAAGTGGTAACTCTATGACAGGTCTTTCCACAGGATTGACCGATTTAGATACGCTAACCTCAGGGTTGCAGCGATCTGATTTGGTGATCGTGGCAGGTCGGCCATCTATGGGTAAAACTACTTTCGTGATGAACGTTGCTGAGCATGCGGCGATTAAAGGATCGCAACCTGTACTGGTATTTTCAATGGAAATGCCTGCTGATTCTTTGGCAATGAGAATGATGTCTTCTTTAGGGCGCATCGATCAGCATCGTATTCGTACCGGTCAATTAGATGATGACGATTGGCCACGGGTAACTTCTGCCGTCCATATGTTATCTGACGCACCACTGTTTATAGACGATACGCCCGGACTGAGTCCTGCGGAGATGCGTGCACGCGCACGGCGGTTGATGAAAGAACATGGCCAATTGGCGCTGATTGTGGTGGATTATCTACAGTTGATGAAAGTACCTGGGTTTAAAGCAGATAATCGCACAGCTGAAATTTCTGAAATTTCGCGCTCTTTAAAGTCTTTAGCAAAAGAATTACAAGTCCCTGTTGTGGCCTTGTCTCAGTTAAATCGAAGCTTAGAGCAACGTCAGGATAAACGACCTGTTATGTCAGATTTGCGTGAATCAGGTGCGATCGAGCAAGATGCGGATTTGATTTGCTTTATTTATCGCGATGAAGTTTACAATGAAGATAGTCCAGACAAAGGTTGTGCGGAAATCATCATAGCAAAGCAACGAAATGGCCCAATTGGCAAAGTACGTGTGGCATTTTTGGGAAAATATACGCGTTTCGAAGATTTGGCTTTTACTGGGTACCAAGGAGCGGGCACAGGTGGGTAGACCGACATATTTGTATATCGATACCGAAGCCTTGCGTCATAACGTTACCTGTGTAAAAAATTATGCGCCTGAGCAATCGATTCTGGCTATGGTCAAGGCGGATGCTTATGGCTGTAGTTTGCAATGGGTGTTGCCTACTTTGGAGCCACTAGTAGAAGGCTTTGGGGTGGCATGTTTAGAAGAAGCCCGTGCGGTGCGCCGCTATTGCCCACAAAAAGAATGCTGGCTTATGCAGGGTATATTTTCTCCCGAAGAAATGCCTTTTGTGATGGAGCTGGGGTTGACCGTTGTGGTGCATAATTCGCAACAATTAGCTTGGTTGACCACTAGTCCTATGTCTGCATCCATCAATGTTTGGGTGAAAGTTGACACAGGTATGCATCGTTTGGGGTTCCATCCTCGAGAGTTGGCAGAGGTGCTGGCCACTCTGGATAGCTGTCCTTGGATCGCTAAAAAAATGGGTTTAATGACACATTTAGGTTGCGCAGATACGCCCGAGCGCCCAGTTTGCCAACATCAATTGCAGCTTTGGAATGATATCGCGGCTCAATATCCTGATATGCCTAAATCGGTAGCAAATTCTGCAGCAATGATTGCGTTACCTGAGACACATGCGGATTGGGTGCGACCAGGCTTGATGTTGTACGGCGCTTCTCCCTTTTCTGAGCGCTCGAGTGCTGAACTAGGTCTGCGGCCTGTGATGCATTTTATTTCGGCAGTGACCACGCTCCATCGTTGTGAAGCCGGGGATACTATTGGTTACGGAGCTACTTGGCAATGCACAAGACCTTCAATTATTGGAGTGATTCCAGTAGGCTATGGGGATGGATATCCTAGGCATGTGAAAGAAAATACTCAGGTATGGATCAATGGGCAGACTGTGCCGATTGTTGGACGAGTATCCATGGATATGCTGACCGTTGATTTGACTGATTGCCCCAGCGTTAAAATAGGGGATCGCGTTGAATTATGGGGGAAATATATTACAATAGAAGCTGTCGCGCATCAGGCCAATACCATTGCGTATGAGTTGATGACGCAAGTAACAGCACGACCTAGGAATTAATGATGAAAAAAACGATAGTAGTAT
This sequence comes from uncultured Legionella sp., assembly GCA_903877115.1. GTDB lineage: Bacteria > Pseudomonadota > Gammaproteobacteria > Legionellales > Legionellaceae. The sequence goes on along the minus strand of CAIRCS010000012.1, from coordinate 4,389 downwards.
TGTCACTTTCTATGGCGCTAGTAGCCTGTGTCCCACCTAATAATGAACAAGTAGGGGGATTGACTGGTGGGGTGATCGGAGGGCTTGTTGGTAGCCAATTTGGTGGTGGCTCAGGAAAAATTGTGGCCGCGGTCGGGGGCGCTCTCTTGGGTACTCTCATCGGAGGCCGGATTGGACAAACGATGGATCGTTTAGATAGACTAGAAATGCAACGTGCTTTAGAGTCAGAGCCAACAGGACAAACCAAAGCATGGACCAATCCCGATAATGGTAATCAGTATAGAGTTAAACCCACTCATACGTATCAAAACACACAAAAACAGCCATGCCGTGAATATGTGACTGAAGCAATTATTGGTGGGAAACAAGAAAAAGTGTACGGAAAGGCCTGTCGTCAAGCGGATGGTAGCTGGAAAGTGGCGAGTTAAAAGGAGCTAGAAACTAGGCATGATAATCTGAGGGTGCTCAAGAAATTATGTCATCCCCGTGTAGGCTGAGGTATCGTCATATTTTTTCTGTCATCCCCGCGCAGGCGGGGATCTATACTTGGTTTGGCAAAGTGTCAATGTAGGAATGGATTCTCGCTTAAGCCGGATGACACGGTTCTTTATGAACCACGATCGAAACTCAACCCGTTTGGGCTAAAGAGGCCCGAGCAGTTTCAGCGATGAGATGTTACAAAACAGCAGGGAGCAAACATGAAGATTTTAGTCACCGTCAAACGTGTGATTGACCCTTATGTACGGATTCGCGTGAATACGGATCAATCTGAGATCGAAACGCGGAATGTCAAAATGGCAATGAATCCTTTTGATGAAATAGCTTTGGAAGCAGCCCTGCGTCTGCGCGAAAGCCAGATAGCTCAGGAAGTTATTGTTCTTACGATTGGGCCGGAAGTTTGCCAAGAAACCCTGAGACATGGGTTGGCTTTGGGTGCCGATCGCGCCATTTTGGTCCGCAGTGATGATGCACATTGTAGTTTTAATAGAGCTAAAATCCTGCAAAAAACCATTCTTCAAGAAAACCCGGACTTGGTACTCATGGGTAAGCAAGCGATTGATGATGATAACAATCAAACCCCACAAATGTTGGCGGGTTTATTAAATTGGCCACAAATTACTTTTGCTTCTCAATTAGAAATTAGCGGCCGCGAATTAACTGTCACTCGGGAAATTGATCAAGGTTTGGAGTTGTTACAAACCACATTGCCTGCTGTAGTGAGCGTGGATTTGCGTTTGAATCAACCGCGTTACGCAAGTTTACCCAATATTATGAAAGCCAAACAAAAACCCTTACAAATCATCGAATTGGACAGTTTGGGTTTGAATTTGCAAACGCATATCAAAATGGTACAAATCAAAAATCCTTCACGTAGGCCAGGAGGCATGATGGTGGAATCTGTTACGGCGTTATTGGATAAACTACAATATGAAGCCAAGGTGTTGCCATGACAATATTGCTGGTTGCGGAGCATGATCACCAACATTTGGATGCGACATTTGCTCATCTGTTGGGTGCTGTCCAAAGTTTGGGGCAAGAGCTTGTTGTATTGGTGGCAGGGCATCATTGTGCGGCAGTTGCAGCAGAAGCAGCCGCCTATCAGAGCGTTGGAACGGTGTGGTTGGTAGAAGCTCCTGCTTTTGAGCATCCTTTGGCTGAACAGTTGAGCCCGGTACTTGCGCAATTGGCGCATGATTGTGAATATCTGGTGATGGCCGCTACGACATTAGGCAAAAACATATTACCACGTACTGCAGCTTTATTAGGTGTGAGCCAAGTGTCGGATGTCACGGCCATCGTGAGTCCAGATACCTTTGAACATCCCATTTATGCAGGGAATGCAGTAGAAACGGTACAAATTCTTGATAAACAAAAAATACTGAGCATTCGAGCCACAGCCTTTGCGGCGGCAACGGGTCAACAGGCATCATGTCCAGTCGAAAAACCTGCTGTGCAAATCCCTGATTGTCCCACACGGTTTGTACGCCGTGAACTCAGTCAATCAGTTCGTCCTGATTTGACCAATGCGAAAATTATCGTTTCTGGGGGCAGAGGCTTGCAGTCGAAGGAGCAATTTAAATTAGTCGAAGATTTGGCAGATAAATTAGGGGCAGCTTTGGGCGCTTCGCGGGCTGCTGTGGATGCAGGCTTTATTTCAAATGATCATCAGGTGGGTCAAACGGGTAAAATTGTAGCTCCCAAACTCTATTTTGCGATTGGAATCTCGGGTGCTATTCAGCATGTTGCCGGGATCAAAGATGCGCAAATTATTGTGGCTATTAATAAGGATGAGAATGCGCCTATTTTTCAAATTGCCAATTATGGATTAGTCGGAGATTTGTTTGAGGTGGTTCCTAAATTAGTTCTTGAATTACAACAGCGAGGGTTATGCAAATGTTGATTGGTGTGCCAAAGGAGATAAAACCTCAAGAGTACCGAGTTGGTTTAGTGCCAGCCGGAGTCAGAGAATTAGTAAAAATAGGCGGAAAAGTCCTGGTGGAGCGCGATGCAGGTCGCGGCATCCAACTCACGGATGATGATTATCGTGCAGCTGGCGCAGAAATTGTGGCCACGCCAGAAGAAATTTTTGAACGCTCGGATCTCATTGTCAAAGTCAAAGAGCCGCAACCCGAAGAATGTCGCAGATTGCATGCGGGTCAAACAATATTTGCTTTTTTACATTTGGCCCCTGATTTACAGCAAATTCGTCTATTACAGGCCTCTGGCGCTACAGCCATTGCGTTTGAAACGGTTACCCAGCATGGAGGAGGCTTACCCTTATTAGCGCCTTCGTCAGAGGTTGCTGGACGTTTGGCCGTGCAGGCGGGTGCTCATTGCCTGGAAATGGCACAAGGTGGAAAAGGAAAATTATTAGGGGGCGTGCCTGGTGTTGCGCCTGCGAATGTGACGATATTAGGCGGAGGGGTAGCGGGTACTCAAGCTTTGCAAATTGCAATTGGCATGGGCGCGCGCGTTACTGTTTTGGATAATTCGTTACCACGGTTACGTTGGTTAGACAGTCAATTTCATTCCAAGATCAATACGATCTATGCTACCCAGGGAGCGATAGAAGCGGCTGTGGTGGATGCTGATTTGGTGATTGGTGCGGTGTTGGTTCCAGGTGCTACTGCGCCTAAATTGGTGACTAAAGAGATGATTACTGCGATGCAACCAGGTTCTGTTGTGGTGGATATCGCGATTGATCAAGGGGGGTGTTTTGAGACAAGCCGTCCAACGACCCATTATGAGCCCACTTTTGTAGTGGACCAAATTGTGCATTATTGTGTTGCAAATATGCCCGGCGCGGTCCCTTTGACGTCTACTTATGCATTGGCTAATGCCACGCTGCCATTTGTTTTGAGTATGGTTAACAAAGGCGTAAAAACAGCTTTAATGTCGGATCCGCATTTTTTAAACGGTCTGTCAGTGCACGCTGGGCGTCTAACGTATCAAGCTGTAGCGGATGCCGCGCAAGATAGATATGTTCCTGCACTGGATTCATTAAATGCTTAAATCGCGCAAACAGCCCATTGATTTGAAGATGCAAGTTGCACAAGTTGCATTAGATTATCTGACTGAGCGCGTGACTATCGGAGTTGGCACGGGGCGAACGGCTAATTGTTTTATTGAGTTACTGAGCCAACGCAAACATCTGATTGATGCTTGCGTGGCCAGCTCAGTCGAAACGGAACGTCGACTCAAAGCTCATGGGTTTTTAGTTTTGGATTTGCCAACTGTGGATCATTTGGAGTGGTATTTTGATGGCGCTGATGAAGTGAATCCGCAACATCAAATGATCAAAGGTGGTGGCGGAGCCATGACCCGGGAAAAAATTGTGGCCAATGCGGCGAAAACCTTTGTGTGTATGATTGAAACCCATAAATGGGTACAGCATTTGGGGCAGTTTCCAGTTGCAGTAGAAGTAATCCCCATGGCTCGGAGTATAGTAGGGCGTGCCTTGCTTGATATGGGCTGCGACCCAGCTTATCGGCAAGGATTTGTCACTGATAATGGCAATATTGTTTTAGATGCGCATCAATGCAATCCAGACAAATTTCCTAATTTAGAGCGAGACATTAAGCAAATTACCGGCGTGGTAGAGACCGGTTTGTTTTTACACCGCAAAGCCGATATTGTGTTATGCGCTGGTGTTGATGGTGTGACCACTACGAAATTGGAGAGTTGTTAATAGGGTCTGTTGACAATTCAGAGTTCGACGTTCCGCGGCTTGTCCGGCGTTGTTGCAGACTTTCTAATTATTAATCCCCTCTCCACCGCGCGCAGCGTGGGGGAGAGGGTTAGGGTGAGGGGGTTTAAAACACCTTATACATTAAATTGGGGTTACGAACACGAGTAATACGGTATAAACTTCGATTCGCAAAAAAAGGA
>CAIRCS010000011.1 GCA_903877115.1 uncultured Legionella sp. | reverse complement strand
TGGCGCAACTACGAAAACTGAATTATCGTCGTTGCGAGGAGCGAAGCGACGAAGCAATCCAGTGACCTATCTCAAACAAGGCCACTGGATTGCTTCGCTAACGCTCGCAACGACTCGATCTTCCTATCTATTTATTGATAGCTCAGAAAACCTCACCGAGACATAACAACGCTGGCGCAACTACGAAAACTGAATTATCGTCGTTGCGAGGAGCGAAGCGACGAAGCAATCCAGTGACCTATCTCAAACAAGGCCACTGGATTGCTTCGCTAACGCTCGCAACGACTCGATTTAATGATTCACCCATCTTGCTCTCATAGCAGATTTCATTACTCTCTTGTGGTATTCTTTGCGTCCGCACACTTTTTGCTATATCCATGCAGCATGCCATCGCCCTCTTGACGGAACTCCGTAAACGCTTTCTCAACGTGCTATTCGTATTTATCGGACTATTTGGCATAGGCTTTTATTATTCAAATATCTTATTCTATATCTATATGCTGCCTCTGCAACGCCTACTCCCTCCGCCGCATCATTTGATTGCTACCCAGATTACCACACCCATCATCACCCCATTAGCGCTCGCAATAAATATGGCCCTATTTTGCACGACACCGTATGGCCTATGGCAGCTATGGCGTTTTGCAGCCCCTGCTTTGTACCAGGCAGAGCGGCGTAAATTACGCTATTTATTAAGCAGCAGCCTAGGGTTGTTTTGCTTAGGCTGTCTATTTTGTTATTTTTTCATTTTGCCTTTTATGTTTCAGTGCATGATTCAAGCACTGCCGAAAGACGTTCTCTTGCTGCCAGATATCAGTTCCGTTACTCATTTTATCACTGAAATGCTGATTATTTTTGGCTGTAGCTTTCAAATTCCTCTAGTCTGCCTATTACTCATCCAAGTAAACATCCTTAATCTAGGCCAATGCACCGCCCTGCGCCCCTACATCATTGTTGCTGCATTTACCTTAGGAATGTTATTAACGCCACCCGACGTAGTGGCTCAAATCCTCCTCGCCTTACCCCTGTGGGGCCTATATGAATTAGGGATTCTAATAGCCCGTGCTTTAACCCAATCAACCCGTTAAACGAAAGTTGTCTTTGATTAAAAATAACGCTATAATACGCCGTCTTTATTATACTAGGGAATAATTATGCCATTTTCACTACAAGAAATGTTTACGGGATTGACTACGCTTGATCCCACCTCTTCAAAAGATTCTACTCCGGTAGGACAATTTAGATTGAATTACAACACAATTTCCGATGTAGATTTCAGAAAAATCTGCAGTCGTGAAACACCGGGAAACACACCTTTGTATTTCTTACGCTCACAAGATTATTTCAGAATAAAAATGAACGCTGTTGCAAAAGACAACAACCAATCAGACGATGACTTACCTATCAGGATTACTGAAAAGTTCTCCTTAAGTAAACACGCTGAAATTGTTACAGATCACACCAATCTTTATAAAAAAAAATCAGACGCCTTAGTTTTAAACGATAAAAAAATGTGGTCTGCTCTCCTGATCGCAGTCATAGCACCCAGCATTCCTTTTATACCTTTTCTTGGATTGGTCGCTTTTGTAGCTTGGATGGCCACATTTTATTTCCTAAATCAACGCGCTACCCTTAATACTGAGTACAAAGATGCCCGTACGCTATTGATTGCTACTTGTAATTGGGCTTTGGGTCCAAAAACCCGTCAAGATTCTACAGATGAGCTAATAGCAAGTGCAGAAATCAAAGCTATGATGGATGAATTGTTTCCTGTTCTCTCTAAAACTCAAGTAAAACATTTGATTGCTGATGACATTGAAAAGCAATATACAGATGCCTTAGAAGCACGTGCTCAGCGAACCAAAATCCCTTTAGCTTCTTTTTTTAGCAGCAATACGTCTAGAGCGGCGCAATTTGTGAGCCATGAATTGGAAGAAACCGCTTTGAAACAAAGTACTGCAGAAGTGATACGTTGCATTTACGGGCACAATCGTGGCGAAAATGAAATGGACCTCCTCCGTGTTGTCTCTAATTTTATCTGTGTTGATATCGGTCGAGCTCTTAGTAAGGCTGCCACTGCGTATTTCACGCTTGAACCTGAAGTACCCTCAAACTCATTGGCCTGAACCACCTAATCTATATTCAACCCCTGGATCCCGCGGTCAAGTGCCGCGGGAATTCAGCATTAAGATGATCAGCGAACCTATTCCGACAGTTGATCATTCCTCGCAGCTATATTACAGTATCTACTGACGATCAGTTTTCTATATGAGAAGGAGTTCAAAATGAAACAATTCATGTCTTTATCCGCACTATTTTTGAGCGCGGCATGCTTATGTGCCCATACACCCAGTTTTGCATCAAGTGCTGGTAATGATGTAAGCAAAGGTGCCAATTCCATGCAAAAAAGTGCAGACAGTGTCCTAACAGGCACAGGAAATGTTATAAAAGGTGCTGCTGATACCAGCGTAGGAATAGTCAAAGGGGCTTTTGATGGCATAAAAAATGGTTGGAACAAGATAACTGGCTCTGGCAACAGCAAAAGACAGCACCATTCCAGCCAGTCTACGCAATCTGATAAAGCTAACAGCAGCAGTTCAATGCAATCAACATCAAAAAAAACACTAGTCCAAATTCCGACAAGGACTACTACAGAACTGAAAACCACGACAACAACCACTTCAAACACTTCTGAACCTGCTGCCAACGGTACAGATACCAGTACTGCTAAAAATAGCAAAGCTACTACATCCAGAACCGATGCCACATCTGCCAATGGTACAATTACTAGCACCAGCGACCAAAATAGCCAGACAACTACTACTA
>CAIRCS010000010.1 GCA_903877115.1 uncultured Legionella sp. | reverse complement strand
TGAGGCGTTAAGAAGAGGATGCGCGCAACACGGCATTGAACTGCGTTATCGCCCACCCGGTGCGCCGCAATATGGCGGTATTATTGAGCGCCTTATTGGAACATTGATGCAACACGTACATACAATACCTGGAACAACATTCTCAAATATTGTGCAACGTGGAAATTATGATTCTGATGGTAAAGCAATCCTAACACTATCTGAGCTCGAGAAATGGCTAACTCTGGTTATTATCGGACATTATCATAATAGAATTCATGGAACATTACATGAGCCACCGATTGAACGTTATAAAACTGGTTTGTTAAATACGAAAGGTCTGAAACCAATGATACAAAACAAAAAAGGATTTCTCGTTGATTTTCTACCTATCGTTAAGCGATCTATTCAACGCCATGGTTTCATGATTGATCACATTAATTATTACAGCAATGCCTTACAACCCTGGATTGCGGAGCGTAATCAAGGAGAAAAATTTATTATCCGCCGTGATCCGCGGGATATTAGCCGAATTTATGTGTTGCCACCTGACCAAAACGAGTACATTGAAGTGCCCTATAGAGCTTTAAGCTATCCAGCCGTAACCTTATGGGAGCATAAACAAAGCTTGCGATATTTAAAAGAACATGGGGCAAGCAAATTTGATGAAGATGCGATTTTTAAAACCATAGAATCATTGCGTAAAATTACAGATAACGCTGCTGCCAGTAGCAGAGCAGCACGCCGCAAAAAAGCACGAACCGAGCATATCACACAAAGAGTTGCATCAGATGAGCGTCATGCGTTATTGTTTGCAAACGAAACGACAGAGCCAGAACCAATTTCTAAAATTAAGCCATTCGAAAATATTGAGGAGTGGTAAATGTCTATTGATGACCTTACCCATCTTACGCCATGGGCAGCTAAGATAGCTTTGTTACCCAATCCTGATCGAGTGCAAAGAATACGTACTGATCGCTGGGTAGGATATACGAAAGCAGAAGAAGCATTGCTGAAATTAAATACACTGATCACACATCCCAAGCGTCAGCGTATGCCAAATTTGTTAATCATTGGTCCAACTAATAATGGTAAGACCATGATTATTGAAAAATTTCGCCGTAGCCATCCTATCTCAGAAAATCCCAAGAAGTACTTATCGAATGAATATCCTGTGATTGTCATGCAAATGCCATCAGATCCTAAAATCGCACGATTTTATTCTATCCTATTGTACCAACTTGGGATCCCAACACGATCTCGGCAACGTATATCAGATCTTGAAATCCTTTCACTTTACGCATTACAGCGTTCAAAAGTAAAAATTCTGATTATTGATGAGGTACATAATTTATTAGCTGGAACATCGGCTGCACAAAGAGAGTTTTTAAATCTTATCCGGTTCTTGGGTAATCAATTGCAGATCCCCATATAGCCCCAATAAAGTGTACCGTAACGGAACATTTTTATGGAACAGTATTTTTGTTCCAATAGGATTGATTTTTAGGTTTTGGTTCACTATCATGTGGCCATCTAGATCCTAATGGAACAAATTCATGGCTTGTTATGGATATGCGCGTGTTTCAAGCATTGACCAAGACTATACATTACAGGAAAAAGCACTTCGTGCCGCTGGTTGTGAAATTGTGCGGTCGGAAAAAGCGTCAGGAACCAAACGAAATGGACGCACTGAATTAGAACTATTACTCGAGTTCCTACATGATGGCGACACATTAATGGTCACCCGAGTAGATAGGCTCGCGCGTAGTATCAAAGATTTACAAGACATCGTGCATCTACTTAAAGAAAAAAATGTGACATTAAAAGCAACTGAACAGCCTATTGATACTCACACAGCTGCTGGTAAAGCTTTTCTCGATATGTTAGGTGTTTTTGCTGAGTTTGAAACAAATCTTCGACGTGAGCGACAACTTGAAGGAATTGCTGCTGCAAAACAACGTGGTGCTTATTCGGGAAGAAAAAAATCAATCGATGACTCAGAAATACAGAGGCTACGTTTTGAAGAAAATTTAAGACCAACTGAAATATCTCGACAATTGGGGATCGGCCGCACTTCTGTTTATCGAGCAATTGCTAAAGATAATAAGATAACAACATAGGGAACATCAGGATGCACGCTATTAAATATGAGCAAGTTCAAGATAAGATCGTTGATATTCGTAATCAAAAAGTGATTATCGATGCAGATGTTGCCGAATTATACGGAGTAGAAACGAAGAGAATCAATGAAGCGGTTACCCGAAATCCAGATAAATTTCCTGCAGGATACCTTATTGAATTAACCAAAGAAGAGTGGGAGCTATTGAAGTCGCAATTTGCGACTTCAGTAAAGGGCGGGAAAGTGAAACTCCCTGTAGCTTTTACCGAACGCGGTTTGTATATGTTGGCAACCATCCTTAAAAGCGCGCAAGCTACAGAGACAACGCTTGCTATTATTGATACATTCGCCAAGGCTCGAGAATTAGGTCGTATTATTCATCAGGTACAATCTCTACCTGAGAATTCGCCCAAACAAAAGAGCTTGATGGAACATACCGGTGATTTGATTATGGATTTAATCGTTCCTGATGATGAGCTTGAAGTGAAAGGCATGGAAACCACCTATGAAATGAATTTGGCCATCTTCAAAATAAAAAGAACTATTAAAAAAGGTAAATAACGAGGAAAAATAATGAATTCTGTGGTATCCATTTTTGAAAACATAATGAATCTGGCAGCAGATACTATCAAAGTACCCGATGTAGTTGAGCAAACATTCGCTATTTATCCTGAAAGTGTGTTGGAGTGCTTGGATTATTTTGAACGCACATTGGACGATGGTTGCATCAAAAATAAGCAACCACAACTATCTCTTCTCTTTAATGAGGCGTTCACGAGACTGCGCTACAAACTAGACAACGGAGAGAGCGAGGCAAAAAACATTTTGGATCAAGCTCATCATATGCTAAAAACTAGGTTGGCAGACATGGGAATTGAAAAGAAAATGATCATTACCTGTGCTTTGCATGATTCTAAGTTACCAACTCCTGAATTAGATTATGTAGAAAATGCTGATAGTTTAGCTGTTTTAAAAAGCATACCAAATATTGCGCCACAATTACCCGCGTTACTGGATCAAATACGACGTGAAGGTGGATTGAGTAGCCCTTTTCAGTTATATGATTTTTTGATTGCTCAAATTCAAATACAACCAATGGAGATACAATGCGCTTTAATAAATGAGCTTATTGTAGCGAAAAACGCGCCTATCCAAGATGTGGGTGTTTTTATGTTATTACATCCCAAAAAGTTAATCCGACGAATGGTACCATTAATATGGTTGGATAATTTTATTAATGGCAAGATACGAATATCACCTATTTCTTTACGGCGATTTATCGTGATAAGAAATTGGCTTCCCTATGATGAACAATCGGCAATTGATACACTAATTCAGCAAATTCGTAAAACAAAAATCATGCCTGCACCACATCCCTCATCTAAAATCACAAGACTTATTTCATCTATAGTTGATGGCGCTGGTGTCCAGTGTTTTTTATTTGAAACTAAGGCAAAGAATCAACGAACGATAGCAGGTTTTCTTGTTAAGAACGCGATCGGTATTAGAGAACCGTTTGTTATACACAAAGCACATGCGGAGGAATTTTCACATATGCTTAAGCAGTATACATTGCCTGCAAAATCAGTTTCTACTACTTATACATCAAAACTTGTCGCTCATTTTATATCTATTGGTCAACAAGAAAATCATATTCCTGAACCTATATTTTTGGAAATAGCCGAATTATTTGGTGTGCAACAATGGTTACCACAACCAATTGATCCGATGACGGAGATCAATCGAATAAAAGAACAGGAAAACCTCGATACAAACGACCCTATTTTAATTGAGCAAGCACTGAAATATAGTGCCGTATGGACAGAAACAGCCGATTTTGCCCAGTCGTGGTTTGAAACAGGTGAGTGCGTGAATAGCATTATTATTGAAGCCGTTGAAACACATTCAAAGATGAAAGCGCATGCTCTAGATACTCTACCTATAGTTCCGGTCAAATGACTTGACGGTTTTATAAAAAACACATAGTATAATCAAGCCTGCATTTTTATTTATAAAATCGCAAAAATCATCTTGTAAAAAAAAATAACATACGATTTTGGTGTATAATTAAATTACAATGATTTATGGAGT
>CAIRCS010000009.1 GCA_903877115.1 uncultured Legionella sp. | reverse complement strand
CGAGTTAGTCATGCTCACCAAAAGGGCGATCGCGGGGGCAATGATTTTCATTTAGGAAAAAATAAAGTTGGGAATAATTTGCATCTTTATTGGGACAAAGGGGGTGGGCTTTTAGTGCCCAAAATATCTCCTTCGGTAGTCAGGCAATTAGCCAAAAAGCTGGAAGCTGAATGGTCGTGCCCAACGCCTGATTTAGAAATCATGCACTGGGTGCAAGATTCGCATGCTCTTGCACGACAATATGCCTATGCGATTGAGGAAAACTCGGTGCCTTCATTGGGATACGAACAAACCACTCAACGACTGACCCAGCAACAATTGGTGTACGCTGGGTGTCGTTTAAGTTTGTTACTCAATGATTTGGCTTTTGATCATTTTCACAAGCCCTTCGACCCAAGTGACATGAGTATTAAGGCAGGGAATAAAAACAAAATCACGTCCTCCAAGCGTTAACCATTGGGATCTAGCGCGAATGTTAATTTCTTCGAGTGTTTCTAAGCAATCAGAAACAAATGATGGGCAAACTATAGCGATATTTTCCACCTTTTTTTGTCTTAGGTCCTCTAAAACCAAATCGGTATAGGGTTTTATCCAAGGTGTTTTACCAAGCCGTGATTGAAAAGAAACCACATAGTCTGAGGAGCTTAAATGTAACTCCTTCGCAATAAGACGAGCGGTTTCATAGCATTGCGCCCGATAACAATAGGTGTTGAATTGATCGGGCTTAGGGCAAGGTTCTGATCTAGAACATACAGAATGACATGCACTTTTATCAATATGTCGTTCTGGTAATCCATGAAAGCTAAAAATAAGGGCATCGATTTTTTTAGTGTTCAAATGTTCTTTAATAATGCTCGCATAAGCAGCGATAAAATTGGGGTTGTTGAAAAAATCTCTTATTACGCTAATTTCCGGAATATTCCATTGTTCACCCAGCACCCTCAATAACTCTTCTGTTGCAGATCCTGTTGCTGCTGATGAATATTGTGGAAATAAAGGAATGGCAATTATTTTTTGACAGTCTTTAAGTCTATTAAAAGCAGATTCAATACTAGGATTTCCATATCGCATGCCTAACTCAATCTGGATTGATGAATCGAATGCTTGTCTTACAGCATTTACCAAATCTTGGCTATTAGTTAATAATGGGGAGCCTGCATCACGCCATATTTGCTGATAAGCGTGAGCAGATTGCTTATATCGAAACGGTATAATAATCCAATTAACCAAAACGTAACGAACGACTGTTGGTAAGTCAATGACTCGGGGATCATTTAAAAACTGCTTCAAATAGGCAAAGACGGATTTGGGATCACAGTTGTCAGGGGTGCCTAGATTGATTAAAAGCACACCTGTTTTAGACCTATTCATTGAAACTCCTGCTTTATCTTAGTATTACGCTTACGTCGGCGATGAGTATAAAATACTTTTTTTATATTCTAAAGAAGTAATTCTCGATATGTCCTAAACCAAATTAATTGTTTTTATTTATTTCATTTTGATGTATAATATCGCCAATTATTTCAATCTAAGGCGATGTATATGAAAAAAATATCCACTCTATTTTTGGTTTTGTTTAGTGTGTCAACTGCTTTCGCTGCACCAAGCCTTGTGTTAAAGCCATTTAATCAAAATAATAGTTTGGGTACTATAAAAATCGTAAAGGGTACCAATGCTTTTTATAAGATTGATTTGTATTTTATGGTCGCAGATGAATCTAATGAGTTTGAATCGCATATCGAAACACAAGGCGCATATCATCCCTTTTTAGATAAGCGTTATATTGTAAATCAACCAACTTCTACTCCGATTGGCAAAATTATAAGATCAGAAGCGAAACTAATTGTGCAATCTTGCTCAACAAAAAGCTTCACTGAGTGCTCGGTTGTTAAACAAGAGTATTTGAATTTAGATGTCAATGAATCTGATATTATAGGCATTATCCCTAATCAAATTGAGGTTACCTTGTAGGACCTGTTGATAAAGCCAGGTGAATAGATCCTTGTCGGATGTACTCACCTAATCTCAAATATAGTTTCTTGCCGTTTATTTTTGCAATGCTGTCATTACCGCGCCCAAGAAGCGCGTGGCTTCTCCTCCTGTGACAGCACGATGGTCAAAGCTCAAAGATAGCGGTAGTAATCGATGGGCTGCTATTTCACCATGGTGACTGACTGCGCCTTCATAAAGACGTCCGACTGCTAAAATAGCAACCGTAGGCGGTACGATAATTGGGCTGGCAAATTTCCCGGCAAATTTTCCAAAATTGGAGAGTGTCAGAGTGCTGCCCTGTAATTGTTCTTTGGGAATACTTCTATCGACTACTGAACGCTTGAAAGCATCAATTTGTTCGCGTAACTGTTGTTCGGTCATTTTCTCTGCTTGATGGATGACGGGTACAAATAGTCCTTCAGGCGTATCCATTGCAAGACCCAAACTCAGCTCGGAAAAACATTTTCGAGCGCAATGCTGGGTGTCAAACCAGGCATTCAAAGCTGGCTCCGCCTGAATGCCGGCGATGATGGCTCGAATCAAACGCACGGTGATATCGGTATCATGAGGCCAATGTTGAATGTCGACTTCATCAAATATACTGACGGGAACGACTTCTTGATGTGATTTCAGCATACTCTGTTGCATAGCACGTCGCACACCGTGTAATGGCTCAAATCCCTCTGGAGGTTGGGCCAATGCGTGAGCAGCTTGTTCAACGTCTTTCTGGGTAATGACGCCGTGTTCGCCACTACCACTGACTTTGTTTAAATTGACGCCTAGCTTTTTAGCCAAATGGCGAATAGTGGGCGTGGTTTTAATGCCTGAAGATTGGGCCTGGCTAGAACCAATCGTAAATATATCTTCAGATACGATCGTACTGACTTCTAAATTACCTACCACGGTGCCTTGGTCAGCGCGGGGTGCATCCGTTTCAAAAGTCACTAAGGCATCCCCAGTTTTGATCACATCACCGGCGTTGCCATGCAGCACAGCTATTTTGCCAGCTTGTGGGCTAGGAACTTCCACCACCGCTTTGGCTGTTTCCATGGAAACAAGTGGATCGTCTACATTGACGTGATCCCCGATTTTGACAAACCACTCATGGATTTCCGCGTCAGGCAATCCTTCTCCCAAATCTGGTAATTTGAAAATTGTCATAAGTTCTACTCCAAACTTTGCAAAACAGAGGTTTTGATGCGCTGCACTGTCGGTATATATTCTTTTTCTAATTGAAAATAAGGCATGATGGTGTCATAGCCTGTAACACGTTGTACTGGCGCCAGTAAATCACTGAAACAATGTTCCATTAACAAAGCTGTAATTTCCGCGCCGACTCCGCAGGTTTTCGCGCCTTCATGGACAATCACACAACGGCCAGTTTTTTGTACGGAATTGATGATGGTTTGGCTGTCTAAGGGTTTGATTGTGGCCACATCAATAACTTCACAAGAAACGCCTTCTTCAGCCAACGCAGTGGCAGCTTGCAGTGTTTCATGCATGCTGGCTCCCCAGGAGATTAATGTGACATCTTCTCCCTCGCGTAAAGTAAAGCAGGCTCCGATTGGCAAAGCTTGCCCATCATCTTCAACTGGTTGTTTTACAAGTCGGTAAATCCGTTTTGGTTCCAAAAAAATGACAGGATCTGGATTGCGTATAGCAGCCAAAAGTAAGCCATAAGCCCGTTTGGGAGAGGATGGAATAACCACTTGTAGCCCTGGAATGTGGGCGAACAAGGCTTCTGTACTCTCTGAATGATGCTCTGGGGCTCGAATGCCACCGCCAAATGGCGCACGAAAAACCAAAGGACAATGTAAGCGGCCGCGGGTACGATTGCGTATGCGTGCGGCATGAGTCACAATTTGGTTCATCGCAGGATAGATGAAACCCATGAATTGAAATTCAGCTACGGGTTTTAACCCTTGCGTTGCCATACCTACTGCCAAACCTGCGATCATCGATTCAGCCAAGGGAGAATCAAAAACTCGTTTGGCACCAAATCGTTCTTGTAACCCTGCGGTGGCGCGGAAAACGCCGCCATTTTTCCCCACATCTTCGCCAAAAATGACGACCGATTCATCTTGAGCTAATTCATAAGCCAAGGCTTGGGTGACTGCTTCTGCTAACGTAATATCAGGCATGGTCAGCATTCTCCATAGCAATTGCGCGTTGTTCAATTAAATAATCTGGGAGCGTAGCATAATGATAATCAAACATAGCAGTGATAGGTTGCGCAGGTCGAGCCAAATAGGCATCGACTTCCGTTTGAATGAGTGTATTACATTCAGTTAATATAGCTTCTTCCTGAACAGCGGTCCAAGCATGATGCTGTTCCAGAAAAGATTTGAAACGAGCAAGAGGTTCTTTGGGTTTGCTTGCATCAACTTCAGCTTGTGGTTGATACCTTGTCGCATCATCGGCTGTTGTGTGATCAGATAAGCGATAAGAACGTGCTTCAATCAAAGTAGGGCCTTCTTGTCTGCGCGCTTTCTCTATAGCAGCGGAGATTTCTTGATGCAAGGCCAGCACATCATTGCCATCGACTACAACGCCCTGAATTCCTGCTGCAATCGCTTTTTGGGCCAGAGTTTGGGTGGCTGTTTGCTGGCTTAAAGGGACAGAAATGGCCCATTGGTTATTGTTGATAACAAATACCACCGGTAATTTCCAAACACCGGCTACATTCAAAGCTTCGTAAAAATCACCTTCAGATGTGCCACCGTCTCCAATGGAGACGACTGCAACATGGTTTTCTTTACGATATTGAATGCTAAAAGCCACACCGGCCGCGTGTAGGCATTGCGACGCAATGGGTACACATATCGGCAAGTCTTTGGAATGAGGATTTTGGGGATAGGCATTGCCGCGCTCATCACCACCCCAATAAGATAAGATATCAGAGGGCATAACACCGCGTTGGAATTGAGCAGCATAATCACGGTAATACGGAATTAAGACATCTGTAGGCTGCATGGTATGGCCGATCACGGCAGAAATGGCTTCCTGACCATGCACGGGCGCATAGGTACCCATTTTACCTGTTCGTTGTAATGCAATCGCTTTTTTATCGAACAACCGAGTCAATACCATGATGCGGTATAGCTGTTGTAAACTAGTAACATCTTTAGCAAAGTCAGGTAGTGGCCCAGAGAGCTCAGCTTTCTCATTAAGAATTTGCACGTAGGGAATAGAAAATTCAGCAAGGGTTTGAGTCATTCAGATTGCCATCGCTTGAGTAAATCAGGTTTTATCTTAACATGCGTTTTAATATTTTTCCTACGTTTGTTTTAGGTAATTCCGAATAAAATTCAACAATTTTTGGAATTTTGTAAGAAGTTAACTGTTGACGGCAATGCGCAAGGACTTCTTCTCTTGTGAGGCTAGGATCTCGAGCAACCACGCAAGCCTTAATGCGTTCATTCCCAGCTTTAGAAGCAACCCCAATCACGGCTACTTCTAAAACTTGGTCCATTTGAGAAATTACTTCTTCAATTTCATGTGGATAGACATTGAAACCAGAAATAATGATTAAATCTTTGATACGATCTGTGAGATAAATAAATCCTTGATCATCCATACGAACAGAATCTCCAGTGCGCAAAAAGCCATCTGGATGAAAAACAAGAGCAGTTTCTTGCGGGCATTGCCAATAAGCTTGCATAATTTGCGGACCACGGACGCACAATTCCCCTATTTCCCCTAAGGGACACGCCTGTCCATGTTCATCGCGGATAGAAACTTCTGTTGCAGGAAGAGGGAGACCAATACTGCCTTGTCGCGCGTGATCCAGGGGGTTAATACACACAGCTGGGCTGGCTTCGGTGAGACCGTATGCTTCAATGATAGGGTGGGGCGCTATGGCTTTCCAACGTTCTGCAACATTCTGATTTAAAGCCATGCCCCCGGATAAAGCGATTTTTAATTGTGCAAAATCTGCAGGATTGAAATTAGGATGATTTAATATAGAGGAGTAAAGAGTATTGACTCCAGTGATAGCAGTTGGAGGGTTACGATGAATTTGTTTGAGGAGTGCTTTGGTTCGGCGCGGATCCGCGATTAATAAATTGCGTACCCCCAAATGTAAAAACAGCAAACAGTTCGCGGTTAAAGAGAATATATGGTAAAGCGGCAGCGCTGTAATAATCAGGTCATCGTTAGTCATTGGTGCAGACGCAATCCATGCCGAAGTTTGCAACACATTGGCCACCATATTGCGGTGACTGAGTACGGCACCTTTGGAAATGCCCGTTGTACCACCGGTGTACTGTAAAAAGGCGGGGTCCTCTGGTTGACAAATGATGGATTGAAATTCGCTGCGACGACCTTCCTGCAGTGCTTGGCGAAACGGAGCAGATTCCGGCAAGGTATGAGCGTATTTTGAATGTTTGAGACGGAATAATAGATTGTATAAAATTCGTTTTGGCCAGGGAAAGAGATCGCCAATTTCTGCAACAATTACATGTTTCAAATAAGGCAGCTGGGGCAATGCTTGCTGCAGGGTTGGAATACATTGTGTAAAAACAATGGCGACCTCCGCCTGAGCATTGTGTAATTGGTGGGTTAATTCGCTCGTGGTGTACATGGGATTCGTATTGACCACCACCAAACCAGCACGCAGAATGGCCAATAAACTAATGGGATATTGTAAAATATTAGGAAGGATGATGGCTACACGCGTTCCTTTGGCGAGATTAAGCTGTTGCAGATAAGTGGCGAGATGCCGAGATTCTTGTTCTAATGCTTTAAAAGATAAATGGGTCCCCATACTGATATAAGCAGTGTCGGCCGCATGTTTTTTGCAGGTCTCTTCAAATAATTCGTTTAAAGAAGGATATGTCGCCGGGTCAATTTCTGTGGCAATATTTTTTTGATAACTCTTCAACCAAATTTTATCCATAAATCCTGGCCTTCTATGACTGCTTCTCAGAAGTATACCTAAGTTGTATAAAAGGTCGAGATACGAAGCCATATTATTTCGAGTACTATCCTAACGTCTATGAGGATAATCTTCGGATTTATCGGACGTACTATCATCTTTAAACGATTCGTATGAGTTAGAAGAGGTTACTGTTCCAGAGCGTTCTCTTTGTTCTTGCATTGCTGAGCGGTACGCATGAGTCATCATTAGATGATGTTGATCTCAGTATAGGCAATAATTTGTCATCATGTTTAAAATAAGGTGCTTGTCGTGCAAAAAACTTTGTGAAAATTATAAAGTCCTGGTATAACAATACGACAAATGCAAGGTTGGAAAAAATAATGGATGATGTAATCAGTATTCAATCTTTTAAGTTAAAAGGTCGATTATATACGTTAACGGTGTTACACATATTCAACGCGGATTTGGCACTGTTTACAGAGCAGTTGGCAGATGCTGTGCAACGCGCGCCCCGCTTATTTGAACAAACGCCAGTGGTTTTAGATTGCTCTGCATTGGTGGAAATTCCTTTTGATTTGGATTTGTTTTGCCAAAAAATGCGACACTTTGGATTGTATCCCGTGGGTGTCCAAAACAGTTCGCCACTGATTCAATCTGCGGCTCAAAAATTAGGCTTGCCTTTGCTGAATGCGTCGTCGCAGCATGATAAACCAGTGAAAGAGCGTAAAGCTGCGGCAGCGGAAACACGCCAAGCATTGCCAGAAATAGCGAAAGCCAAACTACATACCCCCCCCATTCGTTCAGGACAACAAATTGTGAGCAATGGCGATTTGATTGTGACGTCTACAGTAAGTCACGGTGCTGAGTTATTGGCTGAAGGTCATATTCACGTCTATGGTGCTTTACGCGGGCGGGCTTTGGCTGGGATCACCGGTGACAAACAAGCTAGAATTTTCTGCCAAGCACTTGAAGCAGAGTTGGTCGCCATTGCTGGTATTTATTGTCTAAGCGATGCAATGCAAAAGGCCCAAGGACCTTGTCAAATTTTTCTTCAGGATGATTGTATACAAATCGAGCCGCTATGAACGAAGCCGTATTTATTTCTGATTTGCATTTGCACCCAGATCAACCAGTCATCCTAGATAAATTCCGTACATTTGTGTCATGGGCCGCAATTAACACGCGTTCTCTATATATTTTAGGAGATTTTTTGCATGTTTGGCCGGGTGATGATGCTTTGGATGTGTGGAGTGAAGAGATTGTACGTTTATTAGCGGGCTTGTCAGAACAGGGCATTCCAGTGTTTTTTATGGCGGGTAATCGAGACTTTTTAATCGGACCGACCTTTTTGCATCAAGCTAATATGCAGTCTTTGGTTGATCCTACTCTTATTCATTTAGGCACAGAATCGGTGCTGTTGAGTCATGGTGATGCTTATTGTACCCAAGATACGGCACATCAATGGTTTCGACGCCTCACGCGTAATCGTTGGTTTCGTTTTTTGTTTTTACGCTTGCCTTATACCTTGCGCCAATCTTTGGTGAGCCAAGTGCGCCATTATAGCCAAAATAATATCCGAAAACTGCCTGCGACGCTGCAAACTGTTCCAGAAGCGATGCAAAAAGATATACAGAGTTTTGCAGCACATATTTTAATTCATGGTCATACGCATCAGCCTGGGCTACGCGCTCATCAGCATGACGATATATCTTGGGAAGAGTATACACTCAGTGATTGGGATGAAAATCCCAGTATATTGTGTTATAATAAATCAAAATATCAATTCGTTAGTGTATCTGAGGTGATATAAATGGCAATGGATAAAGATAATTTAGAAGCAATAGCCCGACAAAAACAATACGAAGATCGATTGGATGAGCTGCGGCGTGAATCGGCAGCACGAACGCAACAATCCTTAG
Source organism: uncultured Legionella sp. (assembly GCA_903877115.1). GTDB lineage: Bacteria > Pseudomonadota > Gammaproteobacteria > Legionellales > Legionellaceae. The sequence goes on along the minus strand of CAIRCS010000009.1, from coordinate 756 downwards.
ATAATTTAGCTGCTAATGTTACCGATCACAGTAAGAAGTACGACGAGAATTATGATAAGTTTAGAAGCGTAGCGCGCGAGCGTAATCGACAAATGGGGATGGAGACCCTTCCAACTTTGATCATGCAGATGGCGCCTGCTCTGGAAGCATACGCCAAAATGTCTCAGGAATATAAACTCTATGTTTGGGCTAAATGTTCTCATGCTGTTGCATTGAATGTGAATTATCAATCAAGTCCGTTTTTGATACTGGAAGCCGTGGCTGAGGGCTCGCGTTTGATACAAGCAAATTTAGAGCGAGCAGTTGGTCTGACCGATGAGTTGCCTCCGGTATTTGTTCCTTATTTGGCTGAAGTTGCGGACAATGGCGTCCTTTCAGTTAATTTAGATGTGCCAAACTCGCAAATGACAGATGCGTATAAACGAAAATTTTTGAATGATTATCAAGCAAATTTCGAGACTAGTATCACCAACTGGATCAATGCTAGTCAGACGCTTGAGGGCGATAACATGACGATTGAGGGTACTGCTGAAGGGCGTAAGATCCGGATCGGAGATCCTGGGCCAGATGCCCGTTATATGACTAAAGAGGATTTTCTTGAGTTTCGTGCACGTGTATTAGAACCCGCATTAGAGCGGCATTTTACTGTGGATTTTAAACCGGAGACTTCGCGTAATATGGCGCCATAAAAGAATGGATGATCTATGAATAATAATAAATCAATGGATGATGACGTTTCAAATTGGTACTCTACTT
>CAIRCS010000008.1 GCA_903877115.1 uncultured Legionella sp. | reverse complement strand
ATTAGAGCGGCTCATACCAATTGAATGGCAAATCCCTCCCTAGCACACATGCGTTTCCTTTTGTAATAGGTGGCCTATTGTTCACTTCGTTTTGCTATTTATTTATTTATTTGCTTGGCCCGTGACATACTTATTTTGAGCAATTTGAGGTGCAGTCTACCCCAATGCATAAATGGCTATATATTGAGTCTTCTTCTAAACTCTTGGGTTTGATGCTAGTGTAGCTTCGAGGTTGTTTTGATCTGAGGTTTCTGTTTGTTGTTTAGGCAATTTATTCGTCTCTATTCCGCTTCTTTAACGATTTATTATAATTAGTTGTGTTACGAAAAAGTAGGATGAAAGTAGGATGGCCCTTAGCAACGTTTCTTGGAGTTTATTTTTCATGGACGATACACGCCGACCAGTCTTTACGCTCATGCAGTGATAGTCGATGATGACTCTCAATAACATAGTGCTCTCATCACACTCATCTTGCATGGAACGTCGGGAATACTCATGATTCAGAGCCTTCACGTACGCAAATGACGTCTAAACGCACCCTTCATCTGAAAGGTTCTTCACACCTCAGTCACCCCAGAGGAAGACATATCATTATAACAACAAGTATTATGAGCTCTTCTTGCACAACTATTAAGTCTGTCGCTGTATTTCCAGCAAATCGAGGGGTAAGGCTTTGCAATGATGTGAAACGCGTATCTCAGTAAATACCAATAAACGAGACACTTGGTAAGTTGTTGCTGAATGCATTCATGGCTCCTATTCTCATTCACATCGCGGCAGGGTTCTCATCAGTTCATGTACAATATCAGTGCCATTATATCTGGTTTATAGCTCCAATGAGACACGGGATCCCGTTTTTCGTACATATTAACGATGTACTTGTCACAAAATATGAGCGCAACAAAGCAAGAGAAGCTTCATGAGGGTTAATTTGATGAGCTAAACAGCGAGAGATTGTGTGCTATGCTATACAACCATGATGGAATAGAATCTGCACTGGTATGAACTTCATATCTCTTGAGAACTTCAAATGGACTTGCATGATGAACGTTCGAAGTGTAAAGCCAATCGTCACGTAATAACTGCATAAGGCCCCTGCAGCATTCATTTCATCGGCTCCTCAGAAAATACCTCGAGTTCTGACATCAATCTACGCACTGAGTTGATGATGGGTGGAGTTGCAGACGCCTATATTTGTATTACCATGATTGATGGCTGGTAATTGACATCTGGAGCCCGGCTACATGGTTTAAAGAAGGCTATTTTGTGACCAACCCTCGATGCTACTTTGTCAGAGTCATTCTTCTCGAAGCACATTCATATAATTATGCCCTAGAATCGACTAGACTGCCAAGTCTGACCAAAGCTAAGCGTAAGGCAAGCGTTTGCATTCGTCGTATGCATGATGGCTTTTAATTATTAAAGGGTTCAACCATGATAGCTTGGCAGCATTGTTGTTGCTTAAATGCCACATCAAATATACTCCATTTCGCAGATTGACACCATTTGATATACCAGCCATCAAGATTTGCAAGATATTCCCTGATTTTATGGCAGTCGTGTGGCTGATATGAAATGAAGATAATCAACAAAATAATTTGGTTGAGCATCTGACTTTTCAGTGTTAACCAGCGAAGTTCGAGCAAAGTTAATTAGCTATTGATGTTCTTATCATATAGACGCAACGCTATGATCAATTAGAGTGGTCCACATAGTTAAAAATCAAACGCGAACATCCCTCAGAAGCTTGAATTGGTTTTTTTCTAATAAATGTTCTTAATTCTTCCTTATAAAATCCTATTGATTTTGTATGCAGTATTTGTCAAATTCAGTGGAGAAAAATATCGCTCAAAGTGGTTGGATGGGTAGCGTAGGGTGCAATATCGGCCAATATGGACCTCCCGCGAGACCCGGCCACGTGGTTCGACAGTACGAGGCATCCTACTTTCGTCCGACTTTTTCGTGAAAATATTTTATTTTTT
>CAIRCS010000007.1 GCA_903877115.1 uncultured Legionella sp. | reverse complement strand
ATTCGATGTAAAAAAAGCGACTCGCTGGCTAAAAGTCCCATTGCGGCATAAGCAATTGAGAGCTGTCTTTTTTTGTGTAGCTCAGAACCATAAATATTGTGAATAATAGATGAGATTTTGACTAATTTGTCTGCTGAATCGGCTTTCATTGAGTGACCCTTCCTCATTAAAAATGAGGAATCATGATCCTTTTTTTATTTTTATCAAGTAGTTAAGCAGGTTTTTTTAGAATTAATTTGAGGGGATCTTTGAGGGATTGATCTTGTTAGCTCACTATTTATCGGCCCTACAAAGAAAAATCATTCCCTATATTTTATTTGGTATGTTATCAGGATTAAGTTTTACGCTCGTTGTGGGAGATAGCCAACCCAAATTTACTATAAATAAACTGGGTGGATGGGGAATGTCCTACGCTTTGCAAAAAATATTACCCATGATTCCCGAGGAAAACTATCAGAATAAAATGATAGTTACTGAAACTTACCAGCTCAGCGGCTTGGTTGCTTATTTTTTAAAATTACAGCCTGATAGCGTTATCAATATGGGTTTGAAACGGCCCAGAAACTGCGCGTAGATCATCGTGATAATCCATATGACTGGCGATGGATCGCTAGCAACTGCTGCAAAAGATAGAACTGATATGAGTACATACAAAAAAGGTACTTTATTTTTGAAATCCAAATACACCCAGTTGAGATCCAATTATCTCTTAACCGAGTGTATTTATCTATTTGAGCACGTCAAATATTGAGATGCTTTCTTTCGCTACACACAGGCGGCGCTTTCAGCGTCACCAGCTCTATCATCACACTTTCATCACCATTACCCAGCCACACCTGACCATCCTGTATGGTACATTGAAGTTGCATGTTGCGCCGCGTCATTTTGGCAATAGCTCGGGTGCTTTCCACAGGCAGGCTGATCACAGTCAGATTTTTAAGCCGTTCAAACTGACCACAATTTTGTGCGAACCACATTTCAACGACTCGCCCGCCATAGCAATAGACAATTACCTGATTGGCGCGCCCACACGCTTTGCGGATTAATTTTTCATCGGGCATGCCAACGTCTATCCATAACTCAATCGCGCTGGTTAAATCCTTCTGCCACAAATCAGCCTCGTCATCGTCGGTCATCCCCTGGCCGAACTCAAGGTATTCATGGGCGTGCAAGCCAAAGGCCAGCAAGCGCATCATCATGCGCTCATCCGTTTCGGAAGGATGCTGCGCAATGGTCAGAGCATGATCCTTGTAATAGTGGCGTTCCATGTCCGCAATTTGAAGATTGACTTTGATGATAGTTGATTTGATAGCCATAAGTTATTTTCCTTTCTATTAGGGTCTAGTGGCTATTCTTGCCCATCGTGAACACCTATTCATGCTAAAGGACATGATCAGCGATTCTTGTTTGATCAACCCAGCTTGTCAAGTAACCACCCCTCATTGCTGAGAGGCAGTCCTCTACAATTTAACGGATCTTGTTTTTTTACCTTGTACTAGGCTTACGAAGTAAGAAAAGAAAGGGTTTTCTTTTAAGCACATCTTAATTTCCTTAATTCCAACGCCGGCTAGAATATATTTCACGTCAGGTACAAAATCGCCAAGTATTTTTAATATATCAGCATCGCTGGTATTTCTTTTATCTAGCTCCTTCATTTGCTGCTCTATCATTCTAATAGTGAGTTTCTTGTGATAATTTAACATATTAACCTCTTTTGGCCACTGGCCTTGATGGCAATGGCCCTTGGGGAGTAACGGGACAGGCAACCCACTTCAGGCCATGGGGTTGTTTGTTAATTAAGCTATTCGATCTTTTGCAGCCCTTACATGAGCTAATTATGACCACAAAAATCTTAGATGGTTTTAGTAAGTTCTTTAGTAACACATCAGTAACGTATTGCTTTAAAAATATTTATTTACTTAAGTGGTTGGCTATTCCGTTACTCCCTAAGGGCGAAGTATTTTGAACGCACAAAGTGCGCCCGAAGGGTGAGGAAGGAACACAGTGACTGACGAATCAATCCTTCCGAGATCACCCATTAAATCATTTAAAATCAATTTGTTATGAGAATATTTTTCACCAGAGCATCAATATTTTGCTAACGATTGTCTAACAAGAGCCTCACCACTATTTTCAGCTCTCCGTCTGCTATACCTTCCTGCAATATAACCAAATAAAAAACCTAGAATCGGCAATGAGGATAAAATAGCACTCTTAAGGTAACTATACATTTAGAAAGGCACTAACGAAACAGATTGCTTTATTGTTGCTCGCAAATGACTGGACTTTATCAAATTTTAAGCGCTTATAAAATCAGCCTTATTTTTTTAATTTCATCTTCCTTAGGACACTACTACATGTCGGACTATCAACACAGCCCCTTCAATGCCAACGACACTAACGATTGTTCCGCTAGATAAATCTTCATTACAACTTACCTGCCAAATAGTGTCCCCTATGCTGACTCTCCCCACGCCATGTATAATAGCCGACTGAAGCGTAAAGTTTTGTCCAATCAATTGTTCTGCCCTTTTATTTAAAAAGGGCTTGTCTGATTTTCGTGAACGCCGATGTTTTAAAATCAATTTCCAGCATAATGCATCTAATACAGATAAAACTGAAAAAGCAATGACCTGCGTACTCAAAGAGATATTTGGCAATACTAAAGGCAAGACAGCGACGATAAATGCCGAAGCACCAAAAAATAGCAAAAAACCAGAGCCTGTTAGAAGTTCGACAACGAACAAAAGTGCGCCAAGTCCAATCCAATACATTGCGTTATCCATTTTTATGATCCTTGCCCATAGCGGCCTTTGTGAGTTCGGCAATGCCTGCAATTGACCCCAATACATTGCTTGCTTCTAAAGGCATGAGAATCACTTTTTGATTTTCAGCAGAAGCTATTTTTCCTAAAGCTTCAATATATTTTAGCGCCACGAAATAATTGACCGCTTGTACGTTACCATCACTAATAGCTTTAGAAACCATATCAGTGGCTTTTGCTTCGGCTTCTGCTGATCGCTCTCTTGCCTCAGAATCTCGATAAGCAGCTTCCATTTTTCCTTCAGCTTGCAAAATTAAAGCTTGTTTTTCTCCTTCTGCTCTAAGGATCGCAGATTGTCGCTGCCCTTCAGCCTCTAAAATGGTAGCTCGCTTGTCTCTTTCGGCTTTCATTTGCCGTCCCATAGACTCCACTAAATCTTTAGGTGGTGCAATTTCTTTAATCTCAACTCGAGTCACCTTGATACCCCACGGAGTTGTTGCTTGATCTATAACAACTAACAATCTTGTATTAATTTGATCACGCTGTGAAAGCATACTATCTAAGTCTAAAGAACCTAACACTGTACGAATGTTAGTCATAATCAAATTACGAATAGCCGTTTCCAAGTCTTTAACCTCGTATGCAGCTTTTGCACAATCTACAACCTGATAAAATATCACAGCATCCACTTTAACCATTGCATTATCTGAGCTAATAATCTCTTGTGCAGGAATATCAAGAGTTTGCTCCATTAAGCTAAGTTTTACTCCCACTCTATCTACAAAGGGTATAATGATGGCAAGACCTGGTTGCAATGTTTTGGTGTATCGACCAAAACGCTCTACAGTACATTCATAACCCTGCGGAACTTGTTTAACACCCATGGAAAGAAGGGTCAACGCCAAAAACACAATTATCCCAGTTACTAACATAGCTACTACCACCTTTTAATTAAAAAACCTTTTGAAGAATATGGATTAGTCATGAATATCAGCCAATTAAAAGCTGACTAAGTATACTCAAAATTTATTAAATTGTCGTACCATTTGAGTTTGATCTGGAACTGCTGAATGAAACACCAAAAAATGCATTTGACAACATATGTGTTTTAATAAATTATTTTACGCTGAAATGGATAATAAATTTTGAAAATGATTTTGAACTAGAGTTCGACGAACTAAATGATTTGATTCAGGACGAGTGTTTTGCTCATTTAAAATTATTATAAATATTTGGACCAGATCTAGGGCGTGTCATCAATTAAAAAGTGTTCCCCTTTCCACCGCGCGCAGCGAGGGGGAGAGGGTAGGGTGAAGGGGATTTAAACCGCCGCGAAGCGACTCATTATCAAGATCATGAAACAGACCAGGAGTAAGATTAAAGGCTACTGGATTACCCAGCGCATCACAAACAGCATGAATTTTGGTACTCAGTCCACCTTTGCTTCGTCCAATTGCGTGATCTTCGCCTTCTTCTTTTGAGCGCCAGCGCTATGTTGCTGTGCACGAACTATGGTTGAATCAATCATTGCATATTCATTATCTGCATCTTCAGCAAGCAACTTAAAATTATGCTCCCATACTCCAGTTTTGCACTAACGAGTATGACGAGTATGGATCAAATGAGTCGCTTCGCGACAGTTTAAATCCCCCTCACCCTACCCTCTCCCCCACGCTGCGCGCGATGGAGAGGGGAACACTTTTTAATTGATGACACACACTAATTAATGGCCAGTTAATCTATGGAGAAATTTTGTGACGATCTATCAGATCCAGAGCGAAGCTAAGGATCTCTAATTGACTAGAATTTTGCCTAATTTCTGAGATCCTTCGCTTCGCTCTGGATGACGTTGGATCCGTTTGAATCTGTTGAAAACAACTTATCCACAACCTGGGGAGTCACAAAATTTTAAAATATCGTTGAGCAATCAGGTTTCTAAGAAAACCAAATCTAAAATGGAAGCTGGACTAGAATAATACGAACTCAGCCAAGAGATCCATGTTGGCTATAAACCATTTCTATTTTGATAGATAGGATGGTTTACCAGCATGCTAAATTATGTCCCGCTTGCTTCGACCAGAATTGTATCCCTGCAAGCCCAAAATCACGCATGTAATCGTATGCAACATGCTCACCGATTTCACTACGCCACGAATTTCTTAGTTTCAAGAGACCACGATGAATTTTTCCATCAGCATCGATGGCTGTGGCATCGTCGTCATATTAATATATTTCAGATTGTCCGCATTCAAAATGACGTTCCGGGAGAATTGCATCCTTTTTTCCTGTTTTAATTTGTGATATAATGCGTTTTTTTTACACTATAAAACAAAGAATGCTTTTTTATGTCAAAAAATCTAGTGGAATCTAAAAAAATTGTGTTGTTTGGGGATTCTGGAGTGGGTAAGACTCAAGTGCTTTCTAGATGGGTAGATGATTCTTTTAATGATCAATACACCGCTACCATTGGCGTAGATTTTAAACAAAAAACTAGAAACTACTATTGGACATTTCAAATCTGGGATACAGCTGGGCAAGAGCGTTTTAGAACGAAAATAACTTCATATTTCAGAGGAACCCATGTTTTCATATTGGTATTTAGCGTCACAGATCAACTATCCTTCAACAATCTGCAACAACATCTTGCAACAGCAAGATTCCATATATCACCTGAAACACCTATCATTTTACTGGCTAATAAGATAGATGACATCGACAATAGAACCGTGACAACAGAAGCAGCTGAACAATTTGCTCGCGAAAACGCTTTGCCCTATTACGAGATTTCTGCAAAAAAGGGTTTTAAAGTTGAAGTGTTCGAGTTAAGTCTCCTTGAGCTTTCTCCCATTCAACAGAAGCCTCTTCCTATAAACACTGAGTTACAGCAAAAAATTAATAAGTTTAAAACTGATAATCCTAATAATAAAGAAATTCAAGCTATTTGCGCCATTTTGGAAGGTGCCATAAAGTCAGGCCAAGACAAATCACAGGCTACTTTTGATAATCTTGCACCTAGATTAAAACAACACCTCGATCCATTACGTTGGAACTTCAAGTCTATTATTAACAGTGTTATGAATTTGATCGCAACCGTATTTGGGCTACCTTTCGCTTATTGCTGCAGTTGGTTCGAAGCGAATAAAAAAGCCACCGGAGATTCATTGATGTTTTTTAAATTTGGGGAACATCAAGCAAGCAAAGTTCTATGTAATGAGGTGTTTGCAGAAATTGCCCCTCACGGGCAACCTATTTAGTTCACAATACAAACGTCACGTATCAAATGTGAACAAACAGCTTGTAGATGTGCTTCTCCTACTTGTGTTGCGCGCTTGAATCCCACCTGATTAGATTTGGTGCTGAGCGCGCTTACATGACATTGATACATATACCCAATAAATCCCGCCAAAAAGGTACCTGTGCACGAGATATGGAAACAAACGTGTAAAAGGATCCTAATACATATGCCGAACCTGTGGTTTTCCTCAAAAAACAAAGGCAATCCTTAATTGGTGTCAACTTTCTTATAAGCTATGCTGAATTTTCAACGGATAATTGAGGAGCATAAAACTCTTAACAGAGATGTGTTACTCGAGTTTCAGATATAAAACACCGTTGGAATTTAAGTTTTAACCAGATGTTAATTTAGGCAAAGTCCCTAAAGTTATTTCCGGGCTTCAAAAATTATATAAGGAGATTTCCTGTGCATGGAGCTTTTCAAAGGATAACTATTCTATCTATTGGTATGCTTGTCGGCGCAGCCTCGTTAGCGGCAGGCTCTAAATCTGTTGATCTTGGCTCTAATACCCCTGAGAAAGCTCACGATCATCCTGAGATCATTGGTGCGCTTGGAGTTGGGGATTTAATGCCTGGTAGTGGTCAATTAGGCGTGACGAACAGTGAAACTGATTTTTTGGTTCAACCCAATGGAAATAATTGGAATGTATTCGGAGCTCAAGCTGGTGTTGGATATGTTCATTATTTTCCTGGCGCTTTGCAATATTCCGAAAATTTGCAGTGGTTTCCGTCTATAGAGCCAGAATTGAATGCTTATTACTTAGGCCAAGAAACTTTCTCAGGAGATGTTTGGCGGTTTAACAGCTCGGCGTTTAATGAAATGACTTACACGATGTCTATTCAAAGTGTGCGTCTCATGGCTGATGGGGCATTAACCATCATGTCGAAGAAAAAGTACTCTCTGTACGCCATAGGCGGTATTGGTAATGCTTGGAATTACCTAAGTTATAGTGATACGGATAACGCTAATGCTGCTCCCTGCGCCGATCAAGGGTTAAATTTAGGCAAAAATATGCATTCGAGTTTTGCCTGGGAAGTAGGCGGTGGTATAACTTATACTTACAATCCACGCGTCTTACTTTCACTAGAATACTTGTATGCGGATCTAGGTAGGGCAGAAACTTCTGCAATTGGCAATACAGGTACTATCACTTCGCCACATATCACCCCTGCTCAGTTTAATCTGAATTCACAAGCGATATTGGCTGGACTGCATGTCACGCTATAAAACTTATGGATTTTTAAGGAGATAAAAGATGTTCAATCATGTGAAATATGGAGCGCTATCCTTAGGTTTTTTACTCCCTTGTTCCGTTAATGCCGTACCGTCTTGTGACGTGACCTTTATTAATCCCCCTACTTTTGGATCACTTTGTGAAAGCTCAACCGTAACCGCTACCTATACGATTCAAAATAACACCCCGGTTACTGAAGCAATCAATTATATTCGAATTCAAAATAATGATTCCTTTCCCACTAGCGCTGCGACCATTGTTACAGCACCTCTTAATAACTGTGGTAGCTCTTTAGCTTCTGGCGCTAGCTGCCAAATTAGTGTGCAACTGAGTTCAACCACAACACTAGGGACTTTTAACCGAGTGCTTCAAGTTGGGGTTAATAGTCGGCAAGTAGAGATAGATGCACCAGCCATCACTGTGGCAGTGGAAGCCTGTACAACCCCACCGCCAACACCTCCTCCTGGTTTTTCATCCACTATCACTGGAACGCCTTCCTTTCTTTTTCAGTCCTCTATTCTTGGCGCCTCAACGGTGACGAATACAGGACTAACCGTGGTTAGCGGTGATCTAGATCTTACCCCTGGATCGTCAGTTACAGGCTTTCCTCCTGGTACTATTGTGAATGGAGTACAGAATATTAATAATACCGCTGCCACTAATGTGAAAACCGCGGCTCAAAATTATTATACGGCGCTTAATGCATTACCTTGTAGTAATACCTATGGTGCAGCTACAGATATAAGTTCGTTATCACCCATCAACTGTGCGACTAGTCCTGTCAATTGTTTCACCTCGAGTGCTTTAATGACGGGCCCAGTAACACTGACCGGTGCAGCAGGAAGCGCTTGTACCTTTTTGATAGGGTCAACCCTCACAGTTTCAACAGGGGCAGTCATGTCAACGTCTGGTGGGATACTTAATGACAACATTAGCTGGGCTATCGGTAGTTCAGCTACGTTGGGAAGCACCAGCACACTCTTTGGAATTATCGATGCCATTGCGAGCATTACATTAAATACCGGCGCTACATTAAATGGTAGAGCTTGGGCATTGAATGGTGCAGTGACACTTGACGCTAATGCGGTTAGCCCACAAGGATAATTTGTACGAAAAAAAATACCAAAATGGTCAGGCTCAGTTGGCTTTACAAACCAAAGACTATCAATCGAGTCTGACACTTTTATTCTTGAAAATGGTCAGCTACAAGTAGAAGCTATGTAACCTAGTGAGCACAATGATAAATTTAAATTGTCATTATGCTGAAACTGCAAGCAATATGCATGAATATGTTGTGTTTGTTACAATTATTTCAATATAATCAGCTCATGAAAATTTATTTAGCATCTCAAAGCCCAAGACGTCGCGAATTACTCGAACAAATGGAAGTGTCGTTTGAAGTACTTTCCATTGATACCCCTGAAATTGTAGCCCATGATGAAGCCCCAGAGGCCTACTCGCGTCGGATTACCCAAGAAAAGCTCGATGCAGCGTGGGAGAAAATCATCCGGGATCGTCTTCAACCTATGCCGGTATTATGTGCAGATACGGAAGTGATTGCAGATGGCGTGATTTTAGGCAAGCCCCGCGATGAAAACGATGCATTTCGCATGATAAAAAGTTATGTGGGGAAAACCCATGAAGTCGTAACCAGTGTCGGGCTCCGATTTCATGAGTATCAAAAAATTGAGATGCATAAAACTTTCGTCACTTTTGCACAGATGACCGACGAAGAGATACAACACTATTTAAGCAGTGGTAATTACAAAGACAAATCCGGTAGCTATGGCATCCAGAGCTATATTGGGCAATTCATTTCCCGCATTGAGGGTTGCTTTTATTCAGTAATGGGCTTGCCACTAAATCCAGTCAGAGAAATGCTCCGCGATTTAGACGCATATCTACTAAACCATAAAGTTTAAATTAACCTACCAATGCGTCCACCACCATCGACAAACAAAGTCTGACCGGTAATAAAGCTTGCGCGCTCATAAAGTATACCTCTATCCCTCTTTAACACTAGTTCATAATTGAGGAGAATACCCACAACTGCTGTCGTGACTTGCAGGTGTATTCATCCCGTAGACGAAGTCAAACCACTATAGTTCACACACATTGACGGTGCCATAATACGTGCTACCGGATATGGGCCCTTTACATATCATAAAGAACAGGAGAAGAGTATGTTATCAATACGCGCTAGATTATTAATTTTATGCTTGTTGTCACCGTGCATAACCCAAGCAGGCAAATCATTTCCTACCCCAACGCTACATAACATCGGATGCTCTCATTGCTCTAATCCAGTTATTGCGCCAGCCCTAGATAAAGTTTTTATTCTTGGAGCATCGACCGTAACGAGCACAGCGTTAACCGTTGTTAATGGTAATGTGGCTGTTTTTTCAGGAACTGCAATTACAGGATTTCCTCCTGGAATTATCGTTGCTGGGACAGCTCACGGAGGCGATTTATTTGCATCTAAAGCCCATACTGCGGCCATCAATTATTAGAACCATCTGATCGCAAAAATTTGCCCAGCTGGTAACAATTTAACTGGGCAAGATTTAGGAGGAAAAACACTTGCACCAGGCGTATATTGCTTCGATTCAAGCGCTCAGCTTACTGGCACACTCATTCTCACTGGGCCAAAATGCAGTTCTTATACCTTTCTAATAGGTTCCACACTCACTACGGCCGCGAGTTCAAAAGTGGTACTTACGGGCGGGGTTACAGATGTCAATTGGGCGGTTGGTAGCTCGGCCACTTTGGGAGAAACTTCAACCATTCAGGGCATAGTTAATGCAATTGAAAGCATCACAGTAGGCAGTGGCGCATCAATAGAAGGCAGGGCTTGGGCGTTGAATGGTGCGGTAACACTAGATGATAATGCCACTAATCTCTAACTAAAGTATTGGTGAGACTGGGGCGCCCCACTCCGGCACTCTCCAACAACTCTCGAACATGCCCTTGCAAAAAATTGGCGATAGTGTTTGCAATATCGTACACTCCTACAACTTTATACTTATTAAGATCCGCTATGAATTACTACACCAAACATCTTTTTATTTGTACCAATCAAAAAGGACCTGGCAAACAATGTTGTGCTAAGGTGGATAGCGAATCTTTTTTTACCTATCTCAAAACTCAGCTCAAAGCCCAACAATTACATGGTCCAGGTAAAATTCGAGTGAGTAAATCCGGATGCTTAGGACGTTGCGACTTGGGGCCTTGTATTATTATTTATCCAGAAGGGATTTGGTATAAGTATACATCATTTGCTGATATCGATGAGATTATTCAACGCGCCTTAATCAACAATGAAGTCATTGAGCGCTTACGTATAAAAGAACCACCAAATATCACAACATTGGATCAACTTAGCTGAATCTTTTGCACTTTATCCAATACTTTTGATGCACTGGATCGGTCTGATGGCTTGGGTTGAATACAATCCCCAATAACAGGACCGAAAAAGCGTGACATAGGATAGTCTGGTTTGCCTTTTACTATTTTTGTTGAACCCCAAAAAGTCGTTTCTTCTTTTGCAGAGCAGTGCGCTTGATCACGTTGAAATTCCAAAAAGGTGCCCTCCAACCGCTCGTGTTCGTTGCGCGCAGGCGGATGTCCTGTTGCCACTTCCCACATAATCACTCCGGCACTAAATACATCCGATTCGCGATTACAACCACCCGCATCTTGCGTGACTAACATTTTCACAATTTCAGGTGCCATATACTGGCGCGTACCGCCAGTGGGTCCTTCATGGGGTAGTGTTGCGATTTTCCTGTTGATTTATTTTGATAAATACTATATTTGGCATATAATTAAGTTTTTAAAAGGATAAACAGATGGGTGGTGGCGCGAGTATGGTGCATGAAGAAACTCATAGAGAGTATGATGCAGCCGATACATTGAATATAACTGCTAGACCTGCGACTGAGCCAGCATCACCCAACTCCAACGTTACAAGGCTTAGGAAAGCAGTCTATCTTGAACTAAGTCCTAACAAAAAACTGCTAGGTCCGTTGCATTTGTTTTTTTGTCGAAAGGACGATTCCCCAACAAATTTTAATGCTTTAAGCGGTATGTATGCTTTTTGCATCTTAGAAAAAAAGAGCGAGTCTGAACAGCGTGGTGGCAGCATAGAAATGTCGCTAGTAGCGCACAGTCTATATTCTTCTACTGCCGTCTAATTTGCAACCGTGAACCCCATGGATAACACGCCCTAGATGGCGATATTTTCTATATTTTGGATGTCCTCTGGTATAAGCTCAAATCAGCCTGCGAGCACGGAAAATAGTAACTAACATAACAGGACCCCGCAACACGGCTTTCAAGCACCGTCTCGTTTAAAAAGAAGCTGCAACGCTAACATAATAATGGTATAGGATCTTTAAGCCAAATAGGCAACACTTTATTGAGATAGCTCATAAATTTCCATAACCCTACTTGCATTTCGATACGCCCAAACGGATCTGGTTTTTGCTCAGGATAGCCAATACCCAAACCAAACAGGACTGGCCCAATGATACCGACATGCGGATTATAGTGATTGTGTTCATAGTCATTCAGAATGATAGCATTACGTTGCTGAAAACCAACCGCATAGATAGCTTGGTCACACTCAGGTAAATAACGTGCAATATTCACGTCAATACTGGTGTATCGTACCAATTGCTTAGGCCATTTTCCATCAATATGAATTCTAGCCCATTCAGCTGTTTCCCCTTTTAAACCAGTATTATCAAACAAAATCCAATCACCCATATCTACAGCATAACGACTGGGTGAACGGTAAAAGTTAATGATTTTTTTGACGCCTAGATCCACCAAATATTTGATGATAAGCATAGCGGAGTGAGAGGAGCCGAACACCGCAATGGTGTCATCTTGCTTGATTCGGGTCTGAAGGCGCGATTTATCGATGGCGTCTTCAAATAGTATGGTTTTCACGTCAGGATAGTCGCGTGTAAGAGGGATTGCGCCAGTTGCTAAAATAACGTTTTTTGCATAATACTTACTGGAATCAGTTTCTAATGTCCAAATACGCTCGGAAAGTTCCAAGTTATGAATAAGCCCCTTTTCAGCATGAACTTTTTTAATAAGCTCAGTAGTAATCCATTGCAATGGTTCAACCATAGCACTTAATAAACAGGTTTTATCTGGAGGCAGATGATTTAGCTTAAAATCCATTGGTGCATTTGAATAATTGAAGGCAGAAGAAGCGTTTAAAAAATCTAGAAATAATTGTACTTTGGTATTACTCGATACAGTACTCCACAATCGCCCGAAGTCCCCTACCGTAAAATAAGGATCAATCCAAAGAATATTAGATGCTTGAATCCCATGATCTATGAGTCGACCCACGGCAGCAATGCCTGCTGGCCCCGCACCAATCACAGCCCAGTCATGAGTTGTTTGCAGCATTTTCACCCTAAATATCAATGGAAATTTATAGCATTTTCACATAGTTTAGAGATTGTAGCAATTTGCAGCCGTGAACCTAATTGATGACACACCCTAAGTTTTGGGAACCATAACGCTTTTCATGTTCTAATAACCATTGTTTCACTGCAATGCCACCGCCATACCCTCCTAATGTACCATCACTCGCAATAACTCGATGGCATGGAATGATAATGGCTAATTGATTTGCGCCATTTGCATTCGCGACCGCACGATATGCACTGGGTTTTTCCATAGATATGGCCTCTTCTGCATAAGATCGCGTTTCTCCATAAGGAATCCCACACAAAACCTGCCAAACTTGTCGTTGAAATGGACTTCCAAACACGCGGTATGGGGTTTTAAATTGGCATAAAGTCCCAGAAAAATAGGCCTTAAGCTCGGTTGCAATAGATTGGATGGATGGCGTTTCCCCAGGGATAACTGCAAAACCACGCTCTCCTAACCGCTCAAATTCTTTTTCAAGCCCTTTTCTTGAGGCAAACTCTAGCAAATACAGCATGCTTTCATCAGCGATGGCGACCATTGGACCCAAAGGCGTATCCAACCAACTTGAGTGTAATTGCGTATTCATCCTCAAACTCTATGATCGAAAGGCATAAATTCTACCGTATAAAGACAAAGCATGGTATTGCCCTGTAGAATACCTAAAAAATATTACCCGTTCTAAGGTGTTCAATATGGATAAGCAATATTGGCATGCAAAATGGCAACAACTTGATATTGGCTTTAACCAAACCTCTCCCAATGTGTTACTCCAAAAATTCCTACCTCAATTTGGTCTGACTGCTGGTATGAAAATCTTTGTGCCTTTATGCGGGAAAACGGTTGATATGCTTTGGCTCCTTGAGCAAGGATATGAAGTCATCGGGGTTGAAGTCAGTCCATTGGCCTGTGAGGCGTTTTTCAAAGAATATGACATCCAAGTTACCGTCACCCAACATCACGATTTTATGGTTTATAAAAATCAAGATAAAACAATCACCCTATTTTGTGGCGATTTTTTTGGTTTAAATAAAGAGATTTTGGGTCACATAGACTTAATTTATGATCGAGCAGCCCTGATTGCTTTGCCGGAAGAAATCCGTTTCCAATATGTCAATCATCTGATTAATTTAATCGATTTGGAGACCAAAATTTTTCTGATCACCACCCATTTTCATCAATCTCAAATTCAGGGCCCGCCTTTTTCTCTAGGAGAGCATGAAGTACATGCTTTATACCCTCCCCATTTTACTATTCAACAGCTGTATAACAAACCCATTCAATCCATTGCCGCTCATTTAAAAACCAAAGGATTGATGCAAGCCCATGAGCAGGCATATGTCATAGTCTGTAACACACCCGAAGTCCCAACTTTACAGGTTATGCAAGAAGTCTAATATTTCTTGGGTACTACATGGCATACTCTGCTGAAAATTGATAATAAAAAACAGGGAATTTTTATGGTGATGGCTATTACGCATTACAACATGTGGAGTCGGGGGCATCAACCACCTAGCAAACCTCATTTAGAAGCTGGCATAAAAATCCTTGAGGAAATGCGAACTGGGCGTATCAAACTGTCGAAAGCGCGACAAATAACCAATTTGGATAGAAAATCCAAACCTACTTATCAATTTGAATATGATCTTGCTACGCAAGAGCATATTTACCAAATATATAAATCCCAAAAAATGCTACCGCCACGTCTTGTTTATTCTAATTATGCGGAAATCTTAGAGAAAACGTGACTTCCCAGGTTGTGGATAAGTTTGTTTTCTATAGATTCAAACTGACTCAACGTCATCCAGAGCGAAGCGAAGAATCTCCGGAATTAGGCACAAACCTAATCAATTAGAGATCCTTCGCTTCGCTCAGGATGACGTACCTGGGAAGTGACGAGAAAACTAAGTTTGTAACCACCATTGATGATGTGTTTAAAAAATGTCTGCAGCCGAAGAGGTATGCTCTCAGCCTTTGCCTAGACATTAGGGTGTGTCATAGAGAGTGTTAAAGGCCGAATGATAAGCCGATCTGTCATAATTTGTTGAAATATTTGAGACATGATACTTATCCTTGTTGTTGACCGCCCTCAGGACATCAGTGCTCATAAATTAACTAGTAAATCGATGTGCATCAGCTATATCCCAATATTTTTTATAGCTCTCTGGAATATCAGCGTTTAATAATTGTCCCTTAGTAAGATACTCATAGATTTCGCTAAGAGGTTTTGTAGTATGATAGGTTACCCGCTGCATAATGTACTCTGGCTTCAATTGGCTAGGATTAGACAACCCCATTGCACCAACAATTTCTAAAAACCCATGCACCGTATTTTTATGATATTCAGCCACACGGAGTTTTTTCTTATCCACAACCAATCCGCGCTGAAGCCGTTTGTTTTGCGTAGCCACACCAGTTGGACAAGTATTGGCATTACATTGTTTAGATTGTACGCAACCTACTGACATCATCATAGCTCGGCCGTTTTGACAAAGATCTGCACCCATCGCAATTCTAAAGACCATATCAAAGCCCGTGGCTATTTTGCCACTACATATCACGCGGATACTATCGCGCACACCAATCCCTACCAACGCGTTGTGCACAAAAAGCAATCCAGCAGTCAAAGGCTCACCGACATGATTAGCAAACTCTAAAGGTGCCGCGCCTGTGCCACCCTCAGCACCGTCCACCGTAATAAAATCAGGTAAAATATTGGTTTCCAACATTGCTTTACAGATGCCTAAAAAATCCTCTTTGCGGCCAATACATAATTTAAATCCCACCGGTTTTCCACCCGATAGCAAACGGAGTTTTTGTACAAATTCCAACAACCCTTTGGGCGTATCAAACGTAGAGTGCGCTGCCGGAGAATAAGCATCTTCTCCCATTTTTATTTTTCGAATATCTGCAATTTCTTGCGTTACTTTCGCAGCCGGCAGAATACCCCCATGCGAGGGCTTCGCGCCCTGTGACAATTTAATCTCAATCATTTTCACTTCATCACGCGTCGACTCGGTGATAAACAACCCTTCATCAAAATGACCAGCATCATCTCGACACCCAAAATAGGCAGTTCCCAATTGAAAAATCAAGTCTCCGCCTTGTAAATGATAAGGACTCAGCCCTCCCTCACCGGTATTTTGTGCAAATCCTCCAATTTTGGCCCCTAAATTAATCGCCATGATGGCGTTGGCGGATAATGCCCCAAAACTCAAGGCAGACACATTCAAACGCGAAGCCAAATAGGGCTTGGTACAATCAGGCCCCCCAACAGAAATTCGCTCTTCCACTTTGGCGGCAACTTTCGGGGCTAATGAATGCAAAACCCATGTGTATCCGTCTTTTAATATGTCTTGGGATGTACCAAAAGGAATGGTATCACGCACACCTTTTGCACGTTGATAAATAATGGACCTAACTTCTCTATTATAAGGGCGTTCTTCCTCATCGCTTGCAACAAAGTACTGCTGCACTTCGGGTCGAAGAAATTCGAAAATATAGCGAATATGACCGAGAACTGGAAAATTGCGAAGAATAGTGTGTTTGGTTTGTACTAAATCATAGATCCAAATAAACCCAAGCGGAACCAAAATAACCGGTAGCCACTCTGCATGCCCCCAAACAATGGCGCGTAAGATTAACAAGCCTAAAACAACCCCAAACCCTATATACCATTGACGTCTCAAAATTCATCCTTAATTTTGGTCCACAATTACTTTGCGTGATGAAACAATAGTTTTAAATAGTCATCACGACACAAACTTATTTTTATCATACGGAATTTATAACTAAATAGGAATAAGAAGAAATGCAAACTTATCTGATGTTATCCGTGTGTTATGATTGTTGACAAATATGTTGGAATATTGCACAATATTAAAAGTGTTTTTTTAATCTATTCGTGCCTTAACCCAGTTTCACTGGAGTCGCTATGCATGCATTTTGGTATGGAGTCATTTTAGCCTTCGGTTTGATTATTCCTTTGGGCATACAAAATATTTTTATCATCAATCAAGGCGCAAGCCAACCTAAATGGGTCCAAACCATTCCTGGCGTATTGACTGCATTTATCTGTGATGCCCTGCTAATCTCTGGTGCTGTGATGGGTGTTTCATTAGCAGTGCTGTCTATTCCGTTGGTTAAGACTATCTTTTATTATGTTGGTTTGGTGTTTTTGATCTATATGGGTTGGGTCACCTGGCGCAGTAGTAGTCAACCTACTGACTCAGTTCAGCCGCTTTCATCACGCCAGCAAATCTATTTCGCTGCATCCGTCTCACTATTGAACCCGCATGCCGTATTAGATAGCGTCGCAGTGATTGGCACCAATTCTTTACATTTTATCGGAACAGATAAATGGTTGTTTACATTTGCATGCATCTTAGTTTCTTTCTGCTGGTTCGTAGGCTTATCTCTCATAGGACGTCTATTCAAGCAAAAAGAGTCGAATCATACCGCATTAAAATGGTTGAATAAATTTTCAGCTCTCACCATATGGGCTGTGGCAATTTATATTGCAAAACAAATGCTGCAACAGGCCTAACTCTCATCAATGACTGCTAAGCTTTAATCCAATTATGGCTGCAATAATCATAACCATACAACTGATCCGCATCGCATTCGCGGGCTCCCCCAAAAAATACAGACCATACAGCACCGTACCCACTGCCCCAATTCCTGTCCAAACCGTATAGGCAGTCCCGATAGGCAGTGTTTTCAAAGACTGGGCCAATAGTAAAAAACTAATCAACATTGCAATCAATGTGCATAATGTGGGATATAGTCGAGTGAATCCATCGGTATACTTCAAACCTACCGCCCAAACCACTTCAAACAATCCAGTCAACACTAGAAGTATCCATGCCATTCTGTAACTCCTCGATTAACATCGATCGCCCTATAAGGATTTACGCAATGACCCAACAAAAAACATGTTCCGACAAATTGTCAAAGCAGTTTTTTTTGAGCGCTGCTCCTCTGTTTTTAGTGTTATTCATTGATAGCATGGGATTGGGTTTGGTTTTTCCAATTTTAAATACTTTGATATTTGATCCCACTGCACATTTCTTTTCAATGGCATTAACCCCACATACCCGAAACCTTTTGTATGGCGTAACCATCGGGACTTATATGCTGTGCTGGTTTTTTGGGGCAGCTTTTCTTGGAGATCTATCCGATCAAATCGGTCGCAAAAAATGCTTAATGACTCACCTTACGCACTGGCCGCTTAGGAAGTCATATTTTTTAGTTCCTGCATAGCCACCTGATTTGCCCTGAGCAAAAGTTTATATTTGATGGCAAAGTGGTTCAGTTTTGTTTTAATTTTTAGCATTTCAAGCTTGCAGT
>CAIRCS010000006.1 GCA_903877115.1 uncultured Legionella sp. | reverse complement strand
TGATTAAGAGACTTATAAATGCCCTTAAGTCTGCAAACAATGGTCTATCGCCATTTAAGGTTGCTCTTAAATTCGGGAATAAAACACCTCGGCCATCAAGCCACGCACGTGTGTTGGCAAACAGTGGGCGTTCTCCTGTAAGCGTTGCAATGGTTTCTGCAAATGGCATTTGATAAATGGTGGCTTGACCATCATCAGCCTTATCATAAGACCACTTGGTCTTGATTTTTTTGCTTTTCTTTTGTTGTTCAGCAAAAAAACCACGGTGGGCTTGCAGACTATTGAAGCAATTTTTCGCAGATGTTGGATTAATAGGAATCGCCGCATTTGGGACGAGCTCTTCACGCATTTGATTACGGCACTTCTTTGTGAATGTGCCAAATTTTTCTTCGAACTGTTTCAGATCTTGTTCTTTCAGGGCTTTTCGAATATCGGTGCGACTGAGTTCCCAGTCTTTTTGCATGGTGTCTAAAAAGACTTGCCATTTTTGCAACATATCACCTTTTTCACTAATTGGGGTTTGATCAAAATGCTTGATGAATGCTTGGTGTACTTGTTCAAGAAAATCGGCATACATTGATGATGTTTTTTCTTCAATTGATGCTTCCAAAGCCATTTTATTTTGCGCTTTATAAACATTAGCCTCAATATTATAAGTGTTGCCATTAATAGGGGTTTCTTCATCGTTTAAATTAATCAGCATTCGATAGTCACCTGGCTTACCAAAACGACCAGTACGCCCCTTAATCTGTATCTCATCCTCAAAAGTCGGAACATATGCCGCACAAACTCGTAAGTTTTCTGCACGAATATCAACACCACGTGCAAACATGCCTACACTCGAAATGGTCACACAACCTGGTTTGCCACCGTATTTAATGGCTTGTTTTTCCTCATCACTAGTGCTCAGACTATGGATGTGTTGCCAAGTTTTAATGAGTTTTTGGAGTTTG
Organism: uncultured Legionella sp.; assembly: GCA_903877115.1. GTDB lineage: Bacteria > Pseudomonadota > Gammaproteobacteria > Legionellales > Legionellaceae. The sequence continues at coordinate 16,475 of CAIRCS010000006.1, read as the reverse complement.
ACATCTTGTTGAAGTGCTTCAATGATTGCCTGGCTTTGCTTGTCATCTCGACAAACCAGTAAATAGGGTCTGTTGCTTCGACAAGCCTCAGCAATTTCATCCTTGATAAAAGACAACTGTTGTTGTGCGTCTTTAGCAGCTAAAACTCTTTTTTCATCACGGCGCAAAGGCTTTTCTCGCGGGGTTATCATGTATTGCCAATTACCTTGATTAATTTCTGGATTGGCCATCGGCGCATCAGCGCGGGTTGAGCCACTTACGCCATATACTTGTTGATAGTTATCAAGAAATGGATGGGTATAGATGGTCCGTTGCGTTTCATTTTCAGGTAAAATCACAAATGCTTCTTTGCCCGCTTTTTGGTTTTCAATAGCACATAAGCATTGATGTACTCCGTCTGAGAAATTACTGCCTTCTAATCGACGGCCATTGTCCAGGACCAGAACTTGTCGGGTATAGCATGTAAGTCCTTCCACGTTTCGAACAGGTACAAGCTTGTCTTCATCGGCCGATGTGACGGCATAATCCACATCTTTTGTCAGCTTCAAAGCGGTATATGCGGACTTAAGCCATACTTTTAACTGCTCTGGTTTTTTTTCTTTTAAATTAGCAAGGCTTGCTTGATGCAGTTGGTCACTATCATGAAGTGGTACATACTTTAAGAAAGCATCTGCTCGCTCATCTTCGGTTAAAGACTCATTTTTGGCGATTTGCTCTTTCATAAAATGAACCAAGAGAGGATATACCCAGATGAATCCAGAGAGTTTTTTGGACTTAGCCGCATAGTTAAAGGCGTGGCTGCTTCTATCGTGAACAAACTTATCCTCTTCATCCAGCATCAAGCATTGATTAGCAGGGTTTTCATCTCGAAAATCATAAGGGGTTAAATCAATATCACTTTTATTTCTCAAAAGAATCAAATTTGAGTTATCGGTGAAGTTGACACCACCTTTTCGGTAAAGCTGTGGTGGTGTATTCAACCCAATAAGCCCAGTTGGAATATTCAACGCATCAAAAAATTCTTGATAGGTGAAGTAATCTCTTTCAGCCAGAGCCATGTTGCTGGTCAGAAAATCAACGGTTTTGCCTTGTATGGCCTTGCATGCACTCATAATCATCATTAAGCGTGATTTGCCCTCACCCGTATCAATCTGATTGATAATTCGGTCATGATGCTGGCCTTTTTGTAACATGGCAAAAGCAGCCATAACTTGGGTGGTGTTTAATTCCTGGGAGCTTTTACCGCTCGTGCTAGCATCATCGTGTTGATAAGCTGTTCGGGCTAAAACTTCAATGACCGTTGTAAGTAATTGAGGAAGGTCCTCATCATTAAATGATGGTTTAGCTTTTAAGTCTGAAATTGTTTTAGTTAAATCAGCCATGCTCTTTAACCGATTTTCCTGAAGCAGGCGGTCAAGGAGTACACCTTTTGGTGGTGTAAAGGTATCGTGCTCAACACCTTTGAAAAGCTTGCTTTGTTTAACATAGTGCTTTAGGTTGAACATATGACCTTCATTGCGGTGACCAAAAGGTGATAAGCTGAACGCTTCATATTTTTCAACAAATTTATCACTTTCCAGCCAGCTGTATAGCTCTTCAATGGTTGCATAAGGGGGTATTTGGCAATGTGTTTGCATCAATACCATTTTGCTCTTATCACTTCGGCAAAGCTCAACGAGTTCGTTGAAGTTTTCAGTAGGTTGCTGATTATTTAAAAGCCTTGTCATAAAGAAAATGAAAAAGCGCTGTTCGGAGCTTTCTAAACCATTTATAGTTTTAAGAAAGTCTAATAATGCTTGAGGTTTGTCTTGATGGTGTGACATTAAAGCATAAAACACATTCATGTTATCACGGCCAGTCTTGTCAGTCCCCGGAGCCAATAAATCAGCAAGTTCAGTTAAACGAGGTAATAAATCGCCTAGTGGCTCAAAATAGTTTTCTCTACCATGTGCAAGGCTGTTCACCAATTGAATGGTCTGCTGTTGAGCATGTGGGTGAAGGGATGCGATGGCATTGATACTGCCAATGGTATCGGTTAATTGCTTATCTATACCCTCTGAATCAACCTTATCTTTAGGCAGTTTTAAAATCAGTGTAGCTAGAGTTTCCTGAAGATAGATGGGGTTGACTTTCCAGTTTTGACTAGTGATATGTGTTTCTAAATCGATATATTTCCTGATTTTTGCAAACAACGACTGATCATCCGTTTTATCAAAATTGTTTCTCAAAAAGATAACATTAAAAGCGGTGAGTGTTTTTTTCTTAAGAATTTGTTCCAAAAGCTTTAATAGATCATCGTTATTTTTTGTGATCTCAGATTTGACAGACGCAAGGCGTTGCAAAAACTCTGTAAACTCCGAAGGCGCTAATATTTCAGAGAGATATGAGAACTGCAAGTTAATGTGCGAAAGTTTATGGTTTTCAATTAAAGGTTGTTTTCGAACCAATTCAGATTCAATTTGGGTCAGTAACTGAAAGTCTTTGTCAGCAAAACCAAAGCTTTCTAAAATGTTTAATTTAGCTTCGTTTAGCCCATCTTTAGCATCTTCAAGCAACTGGCGTTTTTTTGCAAAAAAACCTTCTTCAAAATGTAGTGAATAATGTTCTTCGAAGTATGCAAGCATATCCAAAGTATCATCTACTTTATAAATGTCTCGGCTAATTTCGGTTGTGATATGCAATAAATCATCAGAATTTAGTTGTTTTTGTACATTTTTGAAAATATTTGAGAAAAAAGATAATTTTTCAATGAGTGTAGCAAGTTTCAGAGGATTAGAGTCAGTTAGGAGTGAGTCAGCAACTTGTACAAGCTGTGCTCCTTTTTGTATACCAAATGTACTGATGAGCGGGATAAACGTATTCGCTAGTTCTTTCGAGACTCCATTTGAAACACTATGAATAAGCTCGGTATATGATTTTGTCGACATCATATTCCACTTGCCATCAACCAAGTAAAAGCGACAACCCTCATAAAATAAATTACCGTGCTTACGGACACAGTGATTTAGCTTATTTGATAATTCTTCAAGGCTTGTTAGCGGTGAAATTCCAATGGCAGCCTGCCCAAGCGCAGCAACCCCAAGCCCTTCAATAAAATTTCTGATATGGCTTGATATGGCGCCTAAAAATAACATATTAGGTTGTTTATCTAGCCTGGTTAAATGTTCTAAAAAATCTCTCTTTATAGCTCCGTGATTGCCATTAAGGGTCAAAAAGCCTTTAATAATGGCAGAGCAGCTTTCGACGGTGTCGATTTGTTTACATACTTTATCCCAAATCTCAAATTCCTGGGCTTCTTCTTCTTTGTTTTGTGCCTGATGGTTATCGCCTGTTGTTGCTCCAGCGAGCATGCTTAATAATCTTGATGAATCAATACCATTAGGAAAGTTTCCTATGGCATGTCGATAAAACTCTATAGAATTACGTTTTGGCATATAGGATATAAAACGCCAAAGTGAACGACTGTTATGAACATTTTTATCGGTTGCCACATCATGATAGCCAAGGTAATTGCCCTCTTCTAGAGTTTCATTAAGGGCCATTTCCGGGATTAAAAATCCACAAGGTTTTTTACTGTGCATATAATCAGTAATACCTCGAATGGCACCATAACTTTTTTCAAGTGGCAACTGGGCTAAGGCCTGCCATTGCGCTTCAGTATCTTCAGGTTTTAAATGACGATTAAACATCACAGTATTCCAACGTCCAATTAGCGCAATTGGATTAAGTTCAGTAAGTGCTGAAAAATCGGCTTGGTAAAACGCTAAACTAAGAGCTTCAACTTTGTTTGCAAAGTGAATAAACGCTTCATCGAGTTGCTCTTGCGTACATGAAGTAGGGTTTGTTTGATTGGCCTTTTCAACGAGAAAGTGATACCAATCTTGTTTCGGTCTTTCAAACTGTAAATGTAGTTTTAATAGTGCTTTGCATGAGTTCTTGTCGGTTAATTGAATAGCAAGGGGATTTTTGAGATTATGGTTAGATGCCAGAAAATCACTGAAATGCAACACATCACGGCCACCGCCTTCTATGGGGTTTTTAACCATGAAAAAACCAGCGGGTAAATTTTGATAATCTAAGCCACTTTGTTTAAATTGATGAATATGTTTAAAAATAATTTCACAAGATTCTTCAGTTAAAAAATGAACTTGCGGGTGCTCTCCACTTTGATTTGCTTCAGGAACATGTCCTAAAAGGGTATCCCACATGTGGGACGCTTCTTGTATAGGTGCGTTAAACCAGGCTTGATATTTTTGTTGAAATGTGTGTTTATCAACCACTTTTATGGCATGAGCTTCTGCATTTTGTTGTTGTTGGTTGATGTTGATGGCGGTTTCTGTTTCGACAACATAAATAATCTCAATACGCGTATTCATATAGTCCTCAAAGAATTGACCGAAAAATGTTGGTTAATTATATAGCAATAACCTTATGGGAACATTAACGACCTTTATCTGACGCAGGGATGTATTTGGTTGGGAATTGTGATGTTGTAATAATCGTTTGGCTATAAGTAGCTTATACTGATTTGTCGTGTATCGTTGTCATTTGTTATTTCTAATTGCCCCACCAGTGCCCCATGGTGAGTTGGGTTTATCGAGCCTTATTGCCAAAACCCTTACTGAGCTTGGCTCCCCGGGACGGGCTCGAACCGCCGACCTAATGATTAACAGTCATCCGCTCTACCGACTGAGCTACCGGGGAATAAAAGCGAATCTTAAATGGATATGAGGCTTTGGTCAAGCCTCATCTTATAAAAAAATCTCTTTTAGCCCGCCTTAGCAAATCTCTCTAGACGATCTAAGGCATCGCGGAGCGTATCCATGCTCACCGCAAAGGACAAACGGATACACCCTTCAGTGCCAAATGCGGACCCAGGAACCACTGCCAAACCTTCATCCGTTAATAACCGTTCTGAAAATTCCAGATCATTCGCAAATCCACGCCGTTGAATAATCTCTTGAACACTTGGGAAAATATAAAAGGTCCCATCGGCAGGCGTTACGTCTACGCCTGGAATCTCACGCAACCGCTGCAAAACATAACCATGACGCGATTGGAATGCCTTCACCATTTCATCAACACTACTATGGTCCCCATTTAATGCCGCTACCGCCGCTTTTTGTGCGATAGAACAAGGATTCGATGTTGATTGAGATTGAATAGTCTTCATGGCTTTGATTAAAGCAGCTGGACCACCAGCATACCCAATTCGAAAGCCAGTCATAGCATAGGCCTTAGACACGCCATTCAGAACAATGGTGCGCTCATACAGCGCAGGACACGCGTTGAGGATATTCACAAAGGGTTTATTCCATAAAATATGCTCATACATATCATCCGTTGCAATCAAAATCTGCGGATGTTGCAACAAGACTTCCCCCAAAGCTCGCAATTCTTCCAAAGAATACGCCACGCCAGAGGGATTCGAGGGGCTATTGAGGAAGAGTAATTTTGTCTTGGGAGTAATAACCTTAGCTAGCGCTTCCGCCGTCATTTTATACTGAGTTTGCGCAGATGAAGACGCAAAAACTGGCGTACCTTCTGCTAACAACACCATATCAGGATAAGAAACCCAATAAGGAGCGGGAATAATGACTTCGTCCCCTTCATTCAGCAATGCTTGGCATAAATTATAACAGCTTTGCTTACCGCCTACTGAAACCAAAATCTGTGCCGGAGTATAGTCTAAATGATTATCGCGTTTGAATTTAGATTGAATTGCAGCCTTAAGCTCTGACGTACCATCGACTGGTGTATATTTGGTGAACCCAGCACGTAATGCGGCAATGGCCGCTTCTTTAATATACTCAGGAGTATCAAAATCAGGTTCACCCACTCCCAAATTGATCACATCTTTCCCAGCAGCACGCATTTGGGAAGCCTTTTCTGCAACAGCCAAAGTGGGAGAAGCTTTGACTTTTTGTACGCGATAAGAAAATTGCACAGACATATCCATTCTAAAGTAAACGTATATTGTATCAAACTGAAAAAAATATGGCTATTGTCGTGCCTCTAAACTCCGTACATGACAAAAAAATCTGTCATGCCCGCGCAGGCGGGCAACCATTTCTGATTTAGCACTGAAGTAAATTAAGATAACTCGCTGACATACAATGAAAATCATATAATCTCGATCGCCAAAAGGAGGTTATATGGAATGTATCAGCGAGTTGAAGGATAGTTTAAACGTGTATTTTGGCTGGAACAAGGCGAAAATGGCATGTTTTGTAAATATGTTGCTTGCATTGCTTGCCATTGCATTTACATGGGCTCATCGTACTGGTGAATGGCAGAACGAGCACAAACCAATAAAAATCAAAAAACATGGCAGACCTGCTGTTAGTTTGTTTCGTTATGGTCTGGATTTTTTATGCGATTCTATTGTCCGCTTGGCATACAAAACCAATCACTTTCAACAAGCGCTTAAAATTCTGAACTCCATGCCATCGTTCGCTTGTTCCTGATCGCTTATAATGTTTTTGCTGATAGCAACGGATTATCTTATGGAGAAATAACAGTGATCCGCCAGGACATAAGTTTTTAGCAGCCAACCAGGATGAAACATGGAAGAAAAGCAATATTATGTTTACATATTAGCCAGCAAAAAATATGGCACCCTATATACCGGCATAACAAGTAACCTTGTGCAACGAATTTGGCAACACAAGGAGGGCTTGGCTGAAGGATTCACCAAAAAATACAATGTTCATCACTTGGTTTATTATGAAATTCATTCTGACGTCTACCAAGCTATAACCAGAGAAAAACGCATCAAGAAGTGGAACCGACAATCGAAAATAAACCTTATCGAGCAAACCAATCCTCAGTGGATTGATTTGGGTATCGGATTATTTTGATAGATGGTTGCCCGCCTGCGCGGGCATGACAGATTTTTTTGTCATGTACGGAGCTCTAAATGCCCTGGATTTTTCAATTTCTGTAGACCATACTGGTAGGACTTACGCAAAACTCTTAGATGGCGGTGGATTTAGTATTTAATGTAGCGGCACCACGGCGTCTTCGGCCCAAGTAACAATTCATGTTATAATGTAGTGACTTTTGCAGATATGTTCTTTTTATGAAACCAACTTTTGATCTACATGCTAACTTTTCACCCGCTGGCGACCAACCCAAAGCAATCCAATCGTTGATCCAGGGTATTGAGCAGGGCTTAGCACGTCAGATTTTACTTGGCGTAACGGGTTCAGGCAAAACATATACAATAGCGAATGTCATACAGGCCATCAAACGTCCCACGCTGATCATGGCCCCTAACAAAACGTTGGCAGCTCAATTATACGGCGAATTCAAAGAGTTTTTCCCAAACAATTCAGTGGAGTATTTTGTATCTTATTATGATTACTACCAACCTGAAGCCTATGTCCCCGCTTCAGATACCTTTATTGAAAAGGATGCGTCCATCAATGAACACATTGAACAAATGCGTCTTTCAGCCACCAAAGCACTTATCGAACGCAAAGATGCCATTATTGTTGCCACAGTTTCAGCCATTTATGGCTTGGGTGATCCCAACTCCTATTTAAAAATGCTTTTACACGTTTCGCGCGGAGATCGCTGCGAGCAACGTCAGATCCTACGGCGCTTGGCTGAGTTACAATATGTAAGGAATCCCCAGTCTTTGGCGCGCGGCCAATTTCGTGTCAATGGAGATGTCATCGATATCTTTCCAGCAGATGAAGAAAAATTAGCAGTCCGCATAGAATTGTTTGATGATGAGGTTACCAACCTGGCTTATTTCGATCCCTTGACTGGTGAAGTCCTCCAACGTGTACCGCGGATTACTATTTTCCCCAAAACTCACTATGTCACACCGCGCGAACGCATAGTACAAACCGTCGATTTAGTGAAAGAAGAATTACGCGTATGCCTTCAAGACATGGAAGCACAGCATAAATTGTTGGAAGCTCAGCGTTTAAATCAACGAACTTGTTTTGATTTAGAAATGATGATTGAGCTTGGCTATTGTTCCGGTATTGAAAATTACTCGCGTTATCTATCTGGACGCAATACAGGGGAAGCACCGCCTACTTTATTTGATTATTTACCGGCAGAAGCACTTTTGATCATTGATGAATCACATGTGACGATACCTCAAATTGGTGGGATGTATAAAGGGGATCGCGCTCGCAAAGAGACTTTGGTCACTTATGGTTTCAGATTGCCCTCTGCTCTAGACAATCGTCCGCTGCGTTTCGAAGAGTTTCTCGCCCGATCTCCACAAACTATTTACGTATCCGCCACCCCAGGTCCTTATGAGCTGGAGCATACGGATAACATTGCGGAGCAAGTGGTGCGACCTACTGGTCTTATTGACCCCGTAGTAGAGATTCGCCCCGTTCAAGACCAAGTCGATGATTTACTTTCAGAAATTCATGCTGTCACAGCAGCCGGGGAACGCATTTTGGTTACAACACTCACCAAACGCATGGCAGAAGATTTGACCGAATATCTGCACGAAGCGGGCATTGCAGTCCGTTATTTGCATTCCGATATTGATACCGTAGAACGCATGGAAATCATTCGTGATTTACGCTTAGGTGTTTTTGATGCCTTGATAGGGATTAATTTACTGCGAGAAGGCTTAGACATGCCAGAGGTGGCCTTGGTAGCCATTCTGGATGCAGACAAAGAAGGTTTTCTCCGCTCTGAACGTTCATTGATTCAAACCATTGGACGAGCAGCTCGGAATTTGAATGGCCGGGCCATTTTGTACGCCGACCGCGAAACAGGTTCTATCCAACGCGCTTTGGCAGAAACTGCGCGTCGACGCCAAAAACAAATCGAATTTAATCAAACGCACGGGATCACGCCCCAGGGAATTCGCAAATCGGTCCAAGATATTATGGAAGGTGCCATCATTGGACAACGAAAATCCAATAAAACGCTCAAATCAAAACCTAGCCTGGATCCGCGTTTTGCAGGATTATCTTCACAAGCTATGCTGAAGGAAATTGTCAAATTGGAAAAACAAATGTTTCAACATGCCAAAAATATGGAATTTGAACAAGCCGCAGAAGTCCGCGATCAAGTATTGGCTTTGAATGCTTACATTAAGGTCAATAATCTAGACGTATAGGGTTGTGGCGCATTCAGACCGTGGGCTGCTCCACCCACAACATGCTAACATGATGAGATGCCCCTCATGACAAGCCCCCGAGACAAAAAATCAATTTTTGTGCTCATTCGGGTAGACCCCATTATCCATCCAACTTACTCAAATAGTCTTTATTAAACACCTCACGCACGCCTGCCGTTTTTTTTCTAATTTTCACTTCCTGTAAAAAAGCGAGAAAATCTTGATACTCATGCCATTTAGGCTTCATTTTACCCAACAACTGCAACAATGTTTTGCGTACAAAAATAGGGGTTAACGCTGGAAAAAGATATAACCCGGCAAACTGGAGCCGATTTTTCCTCAGTGGAATCACTTTTAATGCCGACCAAGCATTGCTGATAGTGGCCAAATAAGGATTGAGATAGGTTGCATAGGCTAAAATCTTGAATAACTCAGCACTGCGACCCGCAACAACCCGTTGCAATAACTCGGTCCCCATTTCTTGCGAAAACTCATGAATAACGGCTTGCAGCATTCGGGTGTAATCCATAAACATGAGTTCAATGCGCACCACACCACATTGCAGCAAATTATAACGATTTTTCTCTACAATATAATTGGTTGTATAAGGCAACACTAGAATGGTATATTTTTTAGCCAATAATTTGAATAACCAAATTAAATGTGGCCAAGGCGTATTGATGGATTGAATAGTTTTCCAACCCGATTCTAACACGGACTCCAACGCCTCTTTAGAAAAAATGAGCACGCTCATTTTGCCAGCCAGTACAAACCCATCGTAGTCCATTAAAATGCGTTGATCACTCAGCAAATGCTCATTAATTTTGGGTAAATAGACTCGTTTACCTTGCGTATCACGCTCCGTGCCGCCAATCATCACGCCCGGTTGATATTTCTCAATATCCGCTAAAATCTGACTCAAGCTCGATGGATTGATATGATCATCATCGCCCATTAACCATACATATTCGCCTTTTGCTTCCTTTAATACCGTATAAAAATTGGCGTTTGCGCCCATGTTCTCTGTTTGCCGCACATACCGGATAAATGAATATTCTTGACTAATTTTCGCCAAAAAATCAGCGGTTTCATCGGTAGATGCGTTGTCTGAAATAAAAATTTCCACAGACCCGCTAGGAAGCGCTAGGATTCCAGGCAGCATAGATAGAACATTTTCGCGTAAAAACTCAGCTCGATTCCACGTTGGAATGCTGATTGTAAGTTTCGGATTCATCATTGTTTCGTTCATTATCATCACGCCATTTTCGTTTAAATTTTATCCACAACCACAATGCGCTTGGAAAGCCATAGCACGCATTGACGATTAAAATACTCCAAGTCACGCCCAGGCTGCCATAGTGTACAGCCCCAAACCACGCAGTCGCCATAATCAATCCGGCACCCACAACAGAAATGGGTGCAAACAATTCAATACGATGCGCACGCAAATATAAAGACAGAACGCCTATGATATGCACAAAGAAGAATGCAAGCAACAATAAAGCCATTTCTAACCACGGCAAAAAGCGCGTTATGATATCTTGCCCTCTTAATAGCCAACCCAAACCAAGTATACCTGTTGCACCTAAAATGAAAATAAACACCGATTGCCAAAAAGCAGCAAAAAACACCTCATCCAAACTTTTACGATTAGATTGCGCTACCAGTTCTCCCATTTTAGGTGAGTGAATGGTAACCCAAGTAATCGAAAATAGTCCTAACATATTGGCCAACAACAAACAAATTCCCATTTGGCCAGAAATAACGGCGCCTTGATAATGATAAAGTAATGGCGTAAATATTTGGTTGAGAATATATCCAGACATCCAAGACAGCGCTATCCGCCATTGCATAGGCCAAATTTCCTTGCGCCAAGAAAAAGGGAGCGGCTTGAAAACCGATCGCGCCAACAGCAACAGAAATTGACGATGCGTCTTTAACAACCAAAATACGGTTGTCGCCGCGGTTATCCATGTATTTACAACAATAATAAATAATACATTGGTAAGGTAAAACACAACCCAAGCTAAAATATTAGCCATGAGAAGTTGTCGTAAACGTAGGCGATAGATTTCCATCACCTTGCCGCTGCCTTCTAATATGGCTAATAAAGGCGCGCAGAGCAAATTCACGGCCATACCCAAGACCAGTAAAACCCAAGATAAATGGATGAGCGCTCCCTGCGATCCAGACACTGCTGGCTCATTAAAAAACCCCAGTCCTAAAGGAATCATGACCAATACAAAACCGCAGGCTAACGCCACATAGATACGCAATGCTTTCTGTGAAAACGCCCATAAAATATCAAGGTCAGCTTGCAAGCCTAATACAGCCCCATGCGCGCCCCAAATTAAGTCTTTGAAAAAATGAGAAGTGGTTTGCAAGATAACAAAGGAAAGACCCAATTCGAAGAAAATTTGCAAATTTGCTAAGCTGGTAAAAGTGTAAAATACGCCTTGCTCTGCGGGCTGGGTATTATGCAAAATCAACCATAACGTAAGGCACGAAGCAAAGGTTTGCCAAAGTCGTGTGCCCAAAGCATAACGCAAACTAGCATCAAATTTCAAAAAAAATGCTTTATAACCGTGTTTGATCATATTGCAATTCTTTCCATTCTTTTTTACTCATATAAAAATATAAACGACGCAAACCCCAGGCCAACCGTTTGGGGACACATACATACAATGCCATTAAACCAATCAAGCGCACCCGCCAGCCGCAACCAATTGCCAATAACTCACACAAATATTGCCATTGCGAAATTCCTTGAGCTTTGGCATTAAGCACCACTTTGAACAACCATAGAAACTCGCGCCCTTTCCCATGCTGTGGACGAATCATATATCTCACACTTTCGGCGATAAATGCTTTTTTCTGCCGCAGATCTTTAAAAAACCGTGCGGTTCTGAACCATGCCACGTACCATTCTAAATCTCCTACAAAATAGCCAGGCTCTTGACTGGGTGTATGGGTAATAATAGGTTGATTGACACTATAAACAGTCATCGGTTGTTCTTGTATTGTTCTAATCAACGGTACCAGTTGCGGATAAGCGTAGCAGATATTTTGATAGGCCCAATTTAAATGACGGGTCATGACGTCACGCCGCACGATCGTTGCAGAAATCATACTGACACTGGCAAAGAAAAAAGATTCCTGTTGAAACAGTTCAGTAGCCAGCACATTTTTTCCGGAAAATTCTGTTGCAATCAACCAACCTAAACGAATAATATCAGCCTGCTGTGCATTAAGCACGTTGATAACTTCATCTATATGGTCTAGATGCCAGACATCGTCATCCCCAATGACCCATGCGTAAGCAGAATGGGTCAATTCTAGGGCGCGCAAAATATTTGCATTCCCACCGATATTATACGTGTTGCGATGATATCGTAGACCAGGCCAGTCCTGTTGCCATTTTGCTACAACAGTTGGCGTTTGGTCAGTCGAGCAATTATCCAAAACATGCAAAACCAAATTGCGATCTTTCAGCACAGCAAAAGCCGCCAAAGTCTTTTCTAATTCTTGAGCACGGTTATACGAAATAATTACCGGCTCACAAAGTTCAGTAGGCCACATTGATTTAGTCAAAATTCACACGTTCCTTTTCAAACACCAATGGCCTATTTTGAACCTGAGTGTGAATAGACACAACATATTCCCCCAAAATTCCTATAAAAAACAACAAAATAGAACAAAAGAAAAACAAACCGATCAAAATTGGCGCCACCCCCAAAGTAAATTTCTCCCAAAACACAAGTTTTAAAATTAAAAAAAGAATCGATAAAATAAAACTCACTATCGATAATGCAAATCCCGAAAATATTGCCAATCGAATCGGAATTTTGGAATGATTTGTGATCCCCAAAATGGCCATATCGTACAAAGAATACAGATTGTTTTTACTAAACCCACGTAACCGGGGTGGTTGAACATAGGATAATGCTTTCACAGGATAACCTATTTCAGAAATTAACCCACGAAAATACGGATAAGGATCATTGATTTGACGCAAAGCATCCATAATCACTTTGTCGTACAAACCAAAACCAGTAAAGTTTTTAAACAAATTAATATTGGCAATTTTCGTAACCAAATTATAATAAAATCGGCGAACCGCTTTTAAGAGAAAGGTTTCATGCGTCTGAGCTTTGACGCCAATGACCACTTTATGCCCAGCCTCCCATTCACGCAAAAACGCTACAATCATTTCTGGCGGATCTTGTAAATCAGCCACAATTGAAATCACGGCATCGCCCTTCGCTTGTAATAAAGCATGAATGGGAGAGCGGATGTGTCCAAAATTGCGGGCATTTACGATGATTTTGACATTGTGATCTTCTGCGGCAATGTCTTTTAAAATGGCTACGGTTTTGTCTTCAGAGCTGTTATCTATAAAAAGATGTTCGTATGCATATTGCGGTAATTCGGCAAATACCGCTTTGACTTGTCGATAAACTTCCTTGATACAATCTTCTTCATTATAACAAGCGGTTACGATACTGATTAACTTCCGCATACATCCAATCCTTTTGAATAAAAATAATGACCTAAGGATCCTCTAATGTCTAAAATAAATCAACCATGCGAATTTTTAATGAGGACTAGACTTTTTTGCGCATATCTAATAATTAAAAAAAAATGATACCATCTCCCAGAATTTAAGAACATTCAGCAAACCATGATGGACACAGCGCTAATCAACCACCGTCCCCTCTCAAAAAACAAATTAATATCATCCTGGTTATTATTAACACTCATCACGATTCTAATTTATAATCTCATCTGGTTTAACCGCTTTTTGCCCCTGACGGAAGGGTGGTTTTCTACCTATGCGCAATTGATTTTATCTGGAAAATTGCCTTATCGTGATTTTTATTTATTTTTACCGCCCTTATATCCGTTGACGATTGCCGGCATCATGGCAATATTCGGGCCGCAATTGATTGTATTACGCATAGTAGGCATCGGGTTAATCTTAGTGATGTCCGGAACATTGTATGCATTATTAGCCCGATTTTTTAGCCAAAGGATTGCTGCAGCGGTCACTGCGGTGACCATCATTTATTATCAATCTGGTGCTGCACATATTTCATACGACTTTACTCAGTTTGTTTCAACCTACTCGCTTTTATCCGTTTATTTTTTCATTCAATATTATGACCGATGCCGGCTCACAACTCTACTCGATTCATCTTGGACAAAGCACACCGGGCATCTATTGCTTTCAGGGGTATTTGGCGCCTTGACCTTATGGACAAAACAAAGCAATGGCTCGTTCATTTTATGCTTTATTGTGCTAGGGATCATCTTGGTAACGCTTCCTGTCAGTAGACAGTGGATGTTAAAAACTGTGATAGGCTTTCATATTGGGGTAGCACTCATCAGCATTCCCTTATTATCCTGGTTAGCATGGCACGGCCTATTATCCGACTTCTATCAACAAATCGTCACCGGAGCCATACAAGCCAAAGGCTCATTATCTCAAGTCTTGTTTGCATGGGTCAAAGAATTATTTTCTAAACAGTACTTTCATCAATTATGGCATCTCCTGATCGGTTTGCTGACTCTCGGGTATTGGCGTCTACTTCTTGGAATGCAGCGGGAACCGATTGTGCGCGATTGGAAAAAGGAGTGGTATTATTTGCCCTTCTTTATGGCCCTTATACTCACCTTATTTGTACCAATTTTCTTACCCGCGCTCATCAATAAGCTCCAAATTATTGCGCTGAAAGCGTCGCACAATCTATTTGTGCTAGCGTCTATCACGCCCTTACTTTTATTAATTCAATATATTTTAGGACCTCGTCAATCTTCGCCAGAAATCATGTTATCCATTCTAGCTTTGGGGTTTATTTTTGGATGCGGGACTTCACCGAGTATTTCAGAAAACGGAGCATTTATGGGATTTGCGTTATTTTTATGTCACGTACTCTCATCTAAAAGTTTTTTTCAGCTCGGTAGAGTCGCTTTTTTAACTTTGAGCCTGATCTTGGTTATATTTTTTGCAGAAAAAAAATATACCACCCCTTATGCTTGGTGGTATCTCCAAACACCAGGGATTCAAGAGGCAAACAGCTTTGTTGATTTACCTAGATTGAAAGGACTGCATTTACCCACTAGCACGATTAGTATTTTAGAAACAGTCGACCGCATTGTTCAAAACAACAGCAGTCCGGGAGATGAAATTTTGGCTTTTCCTCACATGCCCTTATTTTATCTTGTGGAAAACCGTTTAAACAATATTCGTGCGATTGTTCATTGGCCAGATTTTTTGCCTGACTCTATCGCGCACCAAGAGGCAACAAGAATTCAAAATCATCCGCCCAAAATTATTATCTACGCAGAATTACCAGAAGTTGTTTGGACAATGCATGAACACCTGTTTCGGCATAATCAACAATCTGGACAACGAGACATTATCACAACAATCCATCACTTAACGCATACTCAATACAGTTTACAGGCCAATATACCCGTATCTAAAGAGGTTAGTTTGTATGTATGGGTAAAAAATCAGGAGAAAATTTAACATGTTGGATAAATGGACCAAACATACGCCCTATTATTTACAACAAACATTCGCTTGTATGTGTATTGTTTTAACTGCATTCATAAGTGATATCCCTCGGGTTAAAAATGCTTTTTTTGCTGAATGGGGCACTTTTTTTCTGATTGGGCTCATGATTCCAGTCTCTTGTTATTTATATAATCGTCTATTCAGCAGGAAAGTGTCTGATAACAGTTCAATGATTATTCTTTCCTGGATGACATTCGGTTGTCTTTTAACTATCATCGGAAAAGCCACAAAATTCTTATTGAAAACATACCCCCCTCTAGTCGGACTCTGGGTAATAAGCTTCATTTTACTGACGTCTTGTTGGATAGCCAAAAAAGTGGTCTCTTCTAAACAGGACTATTTACCTAACCAAATTGACCGCCACATTCTCTTCGGAATGAGCGCCATTTTAACTACGCTTAGTTGGTGTGCCTTATTTCAATTACCGAATTGGGGCGCTTATATGGATGCGCTCACACAATATACTTTAGCAACCATCCTCATCAGCGTTTTTTGTTGGGTAGTAGTTCAGAAACTAACTGTTGACGGTTTTTCTACGAATGCTACAAAAAAAACCCCTAAAACCCAACAACATTTTCTTTTAATAATCTTTTGCGCACTAGCTCTTTTCTTAGGCTTTAGAGCTGACTCTTTATTTCTTGACGGAAGCTTTGCATATCATTGGACTTATTTTGTCGGTCCAGTTGAAGCATTGCGAAGCCATGGCTGGTTGTTGTGGGATACCCCGTCACAGTACGGTTTTTTAAATATCCTGATTGCATCACTACTCCCCACTAAAAGCGCTTGGGAAGCTAT
>CAIRCS010000005.1 GCA_903877115.1 uncultured Legionella sp. | reverse complement strand
TGCTGCAATCGCAGATGGAGCGACCGGTGTTGCGCCATTTGGTTGTAATGACGGATGTGAAAAACGACCAACATGCCACAATTGCGCAAAAATACGTCCACCAGCAGCATGCACGGCATTGGTTACTAGTTTCCAACCCTCATGTAAACATAAGTTTAACATGGCCTCCTACAAAAGTTTAGCTGGCTTCAGCTGAGAAGTTTTCAAGAATTTACAATTGCGATACAATTCTTTATTTTATCTTTTTGGTATTATTATGAAAAAATTGCTTGCATTATTGCTGTATTTATACCCAGTCTTAGGATTGGCCGGGGATTATCCGTGCATATATTTAACAATAAGGATCAAAAATGAGGCGCAATCTGCCTGTCATTTGGTTGGTTTTAAAATGGTTTCTGGATATGTGCAAGGCGCAAACCTCAATGACATCCCTTTGGTTATTCCTGTAGGCCAAACTAGTGCCTCGTTTATGGTAGCGGAAGATTTTTCGGATAAACTTGATCTTGATTTGACCTATGAATGTGGTGAGAACAAGACTGTTAAATTTGACATGCAAAAAGGCTTATGTCGGTATAATGCGGTCGTAACGGGATCTGTTTTGTCTACAACCAATTTAGACGCCAAATTTGAAGCATCGAATGGCTTATATTGGGATAATAAACCAGCTAGTATTGTTTGGACGCTGAGCGATATTTCATAAAAATGTTGGATGGTTAAGTATGGCTAGATTGTTAGATATCTCGATTTTCAAACGTAATCGTGCGTTTGCTCTGTTATATAGCGGCCAATTTGTTTCGTTCGTTGGAACCATGATGAGCATGGTTGCCTTACCCTTTCAAGTCTATACCGCAACGCATTCTACTGTCATGGTGGGTCTCTTAAGTTTGGTACAGCTATTGCCTCTCATTTTCACCGCACTTTTGGGTGGCGTGTTTGCGGATCGTTATTCCAGACGGCATATTTTGATGGTAAGTGATGGGGTTTTAGCTGTTTGTTGTATCGTTCTGGCTCTCAATGCAACCTGGCACTCACCTAATATAGTCATCATATTTGTGCTTGCCAGCCTTATGTCCGCGATTACAGGGTTACATAGACCTTCTTTCGAAGGGTTGATTCAACAAATGGTTGGTAATGAAGATTATAAAACGGTGGGCGCGTTGCACGCATTTCAATTTAGTTTTTGTATGATCGTAGGCCCTGCTATAGCCGGTATTATGATCGCAACCTTTGGCGTTGCTCTGACTTATTGGTTTGATTGTTTTACTTTTGGATATTCAGTAATCAATATATGGCTACTAAAATCCGTTCCCAATCCGAGTAGGGGAGAGCCCATACCCATTTTTTCTGCATTGAAAGAAGGCTTGGAATTTGCTTGGTCACGCCCTGTATTGTGGGGAAGTTATTGTGTTGATTTTATTGCAATGGTATTTGCAATGCCTAATGCCTTATTTCCTGCTATTGCACCTCAATTCGGTGGTGTCAAAACGTTAGGATTTCTATACGCAGCGCCCGCGGTGGGTTCTTTACTTATCTCAGTTTGGAGTGGCTGGACTGCTGGGATAAAACATGAAGGCCAAGCAATTGCGATATCAGCCATGGCCTGGGGGATTGCTATGATGGGTTTTGGCTGGTCTCATTCACTTATATGGGCATTGGTATTTTTAGCTTGTGCCGGCGCCGCAGATGCCGCAAGTGGCATTTTTCGGGTGAGCCTGTGGAATAATAGTATTCCACCAGAATTTAGAGGACGGTTAGCTGGTATTGAGATGCTCAGCTATCTGAGTGGACCCAAAGCAGGGGATATGCGCGCAGGTTTGATGGCAAAATATACTGGAATTGGTCCAGCGATTATCAGTGGTGGCTTGTTGTGTGTATTGGGCGTGGGCGCATGTTGTTACAGGTTGCGTGAGTTTTGGGATTATCGCAGCGGTGATAATTCTGAGGGTAAATAAATTAAATTGTAAGTGCGCATGTCAATCGCCATGTACGTTATCCTAATACAATAACATTAACCAATCTGCATCTGAAATTGAATAATTATTCAATAAATGGTAAAATATTAAGCAACGATTGCTTGTTAAGCGCACTATTAGGTGAAATATTATGTTTAGTCCCAGTGAGTCAATGTTATTGCAAACTATGATTCAGCAGATCGATCCGAGTAAAACTGATATTATTCAGAATTTAAAAGATGAGAAATATGCTTTGGCTCTTCGAAAAGCATGTGGGGTTAAATTATACCCGTTTATCATGATGATGCTAGATTATGTGGATGAGCTGTCTATTGAGCTCAATGAAAAATCATCCAATGGTATGACCGCACTTGATTGGTTAGATCAGGCTGGGACTGGACCTTTTTCAACAGTGCATCAAACAGCCAGAGAAAAACTTCGCGCCAAGGGCGCCATGAGTGGACTGATACGTTCGACCGTAGATTTTGATAAGAACTCAGCTTTATTTTTAGGGACGGATGAGATGGCTTTAGCCTTTCCTGATAGCGATTATCCAGTGATTGGTTCATTAGGGGCAGGCCAGTGCATTATACTTTGCGTATATGATTCAATGCTTAAAAAAGCGTTATTAACTCATATATCAGGTCTTGATGAGCGTAGTCCGAAAATGGTGAACACGGTCAATAAAGCTTTGAGCTCATTTACATCAGCCCATTCAAGCGCTTATATAGTGGGTGGTGTGGACAATTCAATATCCAGATTGACACATCAAAAAATAACTCAATTATTAAATGACCGTAATATAAATATCAAATATCAAAAAGTCTTTCAAGGTTCCTATCAAAACGGTGTATGTCAAAGCGAGTCCTTTGCTATCAATGCCAGTAATGGTCATTGTTACTCAAATCTAGGGATAAGTCATTTTGAATATACAGAAGAAAGAGCAATGGCTTCAACAGAACCCCCTTTAGGAGATATAGGCATTGTCGAGAATACAAAATCTGTTAAAAGTAGTGAAGGTATGTCTTGCAGGATCAGCTAGTTTGTGCTTGATTTCGAGTCACTCCCCAGGTGCGTCATCCTGAGCGAAGCGAAGGATCTCTACTTGATCAGGTTTGTGCCTAATTCCTGAGATCCTTCGCTTCGCTCTGGATGACGTTGAGTCAGTTTGAATCTATAGAAAACAAAATTATCCACAACCTGGGGAGTCACGATTTGGATTGACTAAGGATAGGGACACACGGTCCTCGTCAATGTATCCTTAAAATCAAAACAAGGGAGATATCCAACGTAGTACTAGGGTCTGTTGACAATTAATCTTCATCACTCTATTACTGCGATAAGCAGAATGCAATAACTATACAGGTTGGACCTTGGCCCAACCTGTATAGTTATTTAATGATGCTGGCTGATCACGAAATGAGAAGGTTTAACGTAGTTCTGGACCTGTTGCTCCGAGGATTGCCAGCATTGCGGGATCATTTCTTTGCGCTGCATAATCAGAAGCTTTTTTGCCATCATGATCACGCAAGTTTTTATCAAAATAGGGTAACAATGCTTCAACGCAGTGCTTATTGCCATACAAAGCTGCATAGTGTAACGCATTGCGTTCGTTTGAATCTTTTTCTTGTAAAGCGGCTGTGTCATCCATCAAAACACTCGTGGCATTCATCGATTGATTGAGTAAACTCACCAATAAAGGAGTCATGCCTTGTCTGTTTTTCGAACTCAAAACCCTCTCATTTATTGTTTTGATTGCTGACAATATTTCCGGGAGATTAAATTCGGCTGCCAAATGAGCTACTGTATCACCTAAACGATTGGAATGACTGAGATTGGCCGGATCGGTATTCAGTAAGGCAAATAATGCCAATTTGGTCTCTTTATCATTTTTTGGGCTTATCAGTGCCAATTGAATTGGTAGTTGCTGTAAACCAGTCAATTTATGAATAGAAGCACCGTATTTTAACAAGGCTTCAACGCAATCCCTATGTCCAAAAAACGTCGCATAATGTAATGCAGAAAATCCACCATGCGCGGTTTGTTTTTCTAGAATTTCTGGCAATTGACTTGGTTCAATGGAACCTAAGCGATCTTCAATATAACTAATGACGCCATATTTAGCTGCGAATTGGATTGGTGTTAAGTTCTCTAAGTCTGCCTGAGGGAGATCTAAAGAGGTTGTATGTTGGATTAATTTATCTTGCATAGTTTTGGCTCTCAAATTGACGAAACTGAATATCTCTCCTATACCTAATATAGTACATATATTAATCAAAAGACACCTAATATGCTAAAAATTATTGATAATCCCAGGCGTGACCCGCGTTTTACAAGCTTTAATTTAAAAATTGAAGCCTATAATCACGCGAAAGAAACAAACAATCTGGCTGAAGCTCGTCAATTATTGCAAGAAATTCACTATTTTCAGCAAGATTTAACCAATCTAGCTTTAGACAGCCTCTTTGACCCTCGATCTGTACCAGGAAATCTTAAGGCTATTTTTGATTGGAATGGGGTTTCAGAAGAATTGATGTATTTAACTAAAACTGACAAGATGCCTGTATCGCCATTGTCTATAGAAGTATTGCTTAATACTTTAACGGGCATATCTGAGACTTCAAAAGTTATTCAGCAATGGCGAGAAGACGTTGGTCCCACTTTGGTTGGTTCTGTCATCAATGCCGTTTCATTTTTGTGGGGTTCGGGTAGAAACCCGCAGATTGATCATTATATTACAGAGTTGTTGACGTTACACGATACCCATGGATTTGCTTCTTTAAACTATTTTTATGGGTTGCAGCAAATAAAAGCTGAATTGCTCCATAATATTAATTTCACAACATTACCACCCACTGAATTAGTGCAATATCAATCTTTATTAAATCAGATAAACGGTCAAATTAGTGAAGTAATACAAGCTGTCCCTGTATTGGCATCCCGCTATGCTGAGCATGAGTCCATTGCATTGTCTTTGCGTCAAGATTTTCAAACAGCCAGCCCTGACAATAAAGAAAAATTTTTTAAAATATTTATGGGCGCAGATTTTAATATGCCGATTGATGCAATTTCCGAATCAGAGATGTCTGCAGAAGAGATCGAAGAGCATAATGAGGCCATGGCTACCAATAGAGCAACTATTCATGAGCTTTTGCCGAATTTAGAGGACGTATATGTCCGTAAGATTTCTAGCGCAAACAACAAAACCTGGCTATTACAAAATGATGAGATTGCAGAGCAAACCGTTCTGCGTGTCGAACAACCCAACCCAGCAACTTTGATTCAACGCTTACGCATCACACCAGTCAATGATTTTTTATCTCAAAACTATGCAACATGCTTATCTGAAAATAACGGTTATCCTATTGTTTTTTCAGAATTTTCTAAGGTTGGCGATCTCCGTTCAAATAGAAAAAGCCGACAAGAGACTCAAACATCGGAGGAAGTTAGACAACATGCTATATCGGACGTGGGACAAATGGCTCAATTTTGTCGGGCTATGATTGAGCAACAGGCTATGCATTCTGATCTAAAACTATCTAATTTTTTACTGTCCGATAAAAGAAAAATGTTTGCAAATGATATGAAAGCATTTCAGACAATTAATGCCGATGGAAACATATTGGCTCGGAACGCTATTGTTACGCCACCTTTTGCACCACCAGAATATAAGAAAAGTCTTTTAACCAGGCATATGTCCGATGGAAAACCTATTGAGTTGAATGCAGATAAATTTATGAGCTATCAACTTGGTCTGGCATTGTATGATCATTTAGTATTACCCAAGTCTCCAGATTGGTCTGAACAAGCGCTCGATTTTAATCATCCAGTTTTTGATGGTGCAACAGGGAAAAAGTTACAAACATTAATTAAAGTATTAACTTTAGAAAATCCGGACACTAGATTAGGCACTCGATATGCTTTGGAGCAATTAGAAAAGCTGCAGGGGCAATCGGTGAAACTCCATATGACCTTACAAGTTAGTGAGCAACCTCCCAGCACAAGTCAGTTAGCGCCAACTGATTTGGATCTTGAAGAGGACGAACATAGCACTACGGTTCCTGGACCCAAGAAAGAAATTCAGAATGAAGGTTCTGGGGTTGATGATGACGACCCGAGTCAAACTCCTAAAATCTAATCAACTAATCGAATGTCCCAATTCATATAACCCTGTGGCGTAAGTAACAACTGTTTCGACATCGTAGTTTTACCTACCTGACGAGGACCTGCAACAAAAACCATTTTGCGAGCTAATTCCTTGATTATTTGATGAGTGAGGTAGCGCGCGCTTTATTCATCTATAAAATATACGAGTTTTTTCGGTACCAGTGAAAATTACTCAGCGTTTTTTAAGCTTCATGCGGATTGTTCGAAATAAATTGAACCCAGCAGTTGCAGTTTTTGAACCCTGGGATTCAAGTGGGTAGCGGCTGTGTCGGATCAGGCTTTCCAATAAAAATTGGCCTTGCACAACACTGACAACAAACTACAACCCTATATATGCTTATTGGTTCGAAAAACATACTGCCGGGTGCCACTGATTATAACATTTTAAAATCTTTTAACGCCATTAATTTTGCTTCTTTCAGCAAGCCTCATTAAATAACTATACAGAGTCTGGACTTTGGCATAAAAAAATAGCTTTGCTCTGATTCGTCGGGCCAGGGCCCAACCTACCATTTTTTTATAGATATTTACTGCATTCTGCTTAGCATTAAATTCATCTAAAAAAACCCCTGAAACACTGTCGAACAGGAGCTTTTGATAGAAGGGGGGGGCTTTGGGCAAACTTGACCTGCCAAAACTGGCAACTGTCAGATCAAGTCTGGGTTATTAATGTTTGTTTTTAAAGTCATTTACAGCACTTTCAGCTTGATCTTTACTATGCCCATAATGCTTTTGTAAGATACCAAAAATCTCTTGGTGATTGCCTTCGATGACCTTAAAGTCATCATCAGTCAATTTGCCCCATAACTGCTTCATTTTTCCTTTGGTTTCCTCCCATTTACCCTCAAAAATATCTTTATTCATGATATAGTTACCCCGTTTATTTTACATTAATGGTCGAATTGACTGATTTTACTCCATCTATCCCTGTGACTAATTTAACTATATTTTCACTTTGTTCATTGGTATCCACTGTGCCGGATAAGTAGACCACTCCGTCTTTGGTCTCGATGTTAACTGGCCAGTATTCGACAGATTTTTTGCCAAATAAGCTTTCTTTCATGATGGTGCCTTTGGCTTTTGCTGTGATATAGGTGTCTGCCAAAGGTGCTTTGCTCTCTGATACCAAGAGTTTATCCGCATTAACATTGTTTACACCCTCAACTGATTGAGCCAATGAAATGGCTTTTTCATATTGCAAATCAGTCTCTACTGTGCCCGTCAAAGCAACTTCATGATTGGTTGTGACTACCGATATGGATAGTGATTTAATTTCTGGCGATAGAACGTAGAGTGCTTTGATTTTTGTAGTGATGGCAGTGTCCGTAAGTCCGTGTTTAATCGTTGTTGTTGTAGTAGTGGCAGCATTCACAAGCAAAGGGCTTATTGATGTAAAAGCTAGGACACCACATAATACCGTTTTCTTTAACATATTATTCTCCTTGGTATGGATACATTATAAATAATATTTATTGATTGATGTAACGAACGCTTGTTCTGAAAAGTTCGGCCAATTATCTTTATCAAATCCTGGAGAATTTTTCAGACGTTCTTTGTCAAGCTTGATGATATAATTGCCATCTTCTTGATCATAAGTGAATAAATTCCATGGCATAGCAAAGAACTTGTTTCCAAAGCCAAAAAGCCCACCAAAATCCAACACCAAATAACTTATTTTTCCTTGGGATTTATCAATAACCACATCATTAATCTCACCAAGATTTTCGCCAGCCGTATTCTTAACTTTCGTCCCTGTAATCTCGCTTGCTTTACCGATAGGCTGTATCATGAGAAAGTAGAAAAAATTTCAGAACACTCCTGGCCGAAGCAAAATCGAAAAGTATTACAAGAAGTTTATGGCGGAGCGTATGACTCAGATGGCGATGGTTATGATGGCTTAAATAGCATGCGTATCTAGATTGATGACACGCTCTAAGCAGGTATTGAAAAATTATTTGGTTTTTGGCATTGTAGATACAGCCATTTATAAAGGATTATGATGAAGCCAATAATTTCGATTGTAAAAATAGCCACGTTTTGTTCCGCAGCTTTAGTTGGATATGCTTATGCTGTCCCATTCAAAACACCCAATACTGATGATGTTACTAATTTTTATATTTCATATTATTCCCCTGCAGATGTGGCAACCCAAGTTTTGTTTCAAGCCAAAAATGGCATAGATTCGACCATTATTTGGGAAATGTCAGGAGACACCAATCCCGTAACTGACCCGACAAATTCATTGATAAATGCCATATATCAAGCCAATCCCAATGCCTATAGCATTGCATACTGGGCGGATTGGAATATTTATAGTGCCAATCATGCCTTGCCTTACAATGCCTATTTTGTTCCAGGGGCGGTGGATGTGGATGGTGCTAAGATTAATAATCCAAATTTTGACGATCAAGCCAAGTACCTGAGTGCGATAGTTTATTCATTTCTTGAAATTGCGCCTGATGGGACAATTTATTTCAACGATCCGTGGTCGGATTTGTTATCCACAGATAGTTGGTGTGATAACGGGATGAATAAAACTTGTAGTTATGTGTACACATCGCAAGGGAAACCTTACGCGGCACAATATGGGAATTTTGAGGCGCTTGCTAATTATTCTAATGGTAAATCCATAGACAAATATATTTCTGTGGGTGGTTATGGACATGATAGTTCTTTCGAACAAATTTTAGGTGATGCAGACAAGATCAGTACTTTTGCGGATACTACCTTGGCATTACTTAATCAGTACCATTTAACAGGCGTGGATTTGGATTATGAAAATCCCAATATGACGACGCTACAATCACAGCAATTTGCTGATTTGATACAAACGTTGAATACAAAATTTAATGGTCAATACAGTATCATGGTTACAAGTTTAGCCGATCCCGCCTATTTAAAAGGGGAAAAGGCAGGTGGTTATGGGTTTGCCCCTGGTGTCTTAGCAACTGTTGCTAATTTATCTCAAGTTAAACGCATCAATCTTATGACCTATGATTTTTATGGTGCGTTTAATTATAATCCAGATGGCAGTGGCAAAACGGGTTTTTTATCGGATACTTATATGCCAAATAATGCGCCACAAGGTTCTGTGAATTTTTCAGTACAACATTCAATTGAAGCATTGATAGGGCTTGGCGTGCCTGCGGCAAAAATGAGCGGGGGGATTCCTACCTATGGTCGCGCATTACAAGGGATTAATAGTACAGATGGTTTAAATAATCCTGCTACAAATGCTTACACAGGTCTGTATGCGAGTATTTTATCATCATCTATCATACCTAGAGGTAATCTGGATGATATCGCTTGTACTCAGTCTATCTATCCTTTAACTGTAAACTCGTGTTCGGGCTCCTTTACTTATTCATATATCCTGCAAAATTTTACCAACAGTAATTTTACAACGGTTGATTGGAAAAATGATGCTTCGGATAGTTTTAATGGTACAACGGCTTATACCAGTCAATATGTACCTCCGGTCTCAAAAAATTATAATTTAGAAGTGCAGAACTTAAGTGGCGTAGCAGGTGCTCAAGTACTTTCTATTACTAATGGTAGTGTCAAAGTTGGTCAATTAGATTGGATGAATCCTAACGCAGATTTCATCTATAACAACACTACGAATCCCAATGTTCTTGCTATTCAAGGAACAAATAATTTGATTGTGACTTGGAATAGTCCCTATACAGGCAAACAATACCAATGTTTAGCCTTTAATTTTACAAGCAATACGCATGTCATGATTAACCCTCAAACTGGCGCGTGTGATATTAACGCAATGTAAATTGTGTGGAATATTGGTCGCGACAATCAACCAAGTGAAAGGAGGGGGAACTAAGGGTGCTTAGGAAAAAACAGGACTGATCTAGGCCTCACTATCGGGTGGACTGGCAGTCTACGGCGCTATCCTAAAGATTGAAATGAACTGTCTTGTTTTTAAATAGGGGATGGGGGAGGCCCCCCCATCCCCTTGCGTTAAGAAAATGCAATATTGGCAATTGGAGAATTAAAACTGGTACTTGTATTGCTATGGCAAGGGCTTGCGAGGTAGACAGAGGAATTAATTGCACAAAACTACTCTAAAACTCGATGCATCCGACGACACTACAGAAATATAAGCTTGATTGCCAGAAATAGCGATTCCTTGAGGAAGAGCAAGTAATTATGTAACTGCAATATCTTATGCAGAATCTCGGGTAACACAAAATGGATTTGTAAATTTTAATGGGGAAGAACCAGCTATTTCAATTTATAAGTTTATTGGGAATTCGACTTTTAAACAGATGAAATTAAAACAAGTTAATTTTGATCGCGATATAAAATATATTTTAACCGAAGATAAAAACATATTGTATGCCGAATATTTTGATAAGTTGTCTTCAGATGATATTGCTTTAGAAAGCGATAATGAGGCGCATAATTCGCCTACTACTAGTCCGCTAAAGACCCCACAATCAATAAAATTAACTCCTCCTCCTTTACAACAGAGTTATACTAACGTCACTGTACGCTCAAAGTCTAAGTTTACTATAGACTCTTGCATAACTTCACCAACAGTGCTAAATTTTATTCACTTTGATGAGGAGTTAGAGGAATCTCCTGACTTGAAAACTTATCATCCTTTCGGTGAGAAATCAGGGTTTGTTAGTAATTCATCTTCTGTAAATGATGCGAGCAATAGTCCGAAGCACTTCTAAACCAGTCACTATTGTGGGCAGTAAACAGAATCACAGCACATCTGGAAACTCATCATTTTTGTTCATGTGCGCGGAATTAAAACCCTCTCTTGGAAAATTCGCTGCCTTGGCGTCACTTTTGGGATGGTTAGGGTTAGTTGTATCAACTTATGGTACAGCATTATTTTATACGGCAGGGGCTCTAGCTGTATCAGGAGCTTTGGTGTTTGGAATCTGTTTGTTTCGTACAGGTCGTCCTGAGGTTGCAGAACCCAAACAGAGACAAAGCTATCGGGTGGACTGGCAGTCTAAGGCGATACCTTAAAGATTGAAATGAAAGTTCTTCTTCGTGAGATAATTTTTAAATGGGGGAGGGCGTTAGCCCCTCATCCCCCTTTTTTTTTGCATTGGATCTATTTGAAGTGCCTGAAATGTAGCAATTGATTGCTCAAAACGGCATCTTCTATTATCATGAAGATTAGATATAGTGTAGAGATCATAATATGAATATTCTCATTGCTGGAGCTTCTGGCTTTATTGGTAAGGCACTAGTGGGTGCTTTGAATCAGCACCATAAAATCACTGTATTAGGCCGTAACGAAACGACCCTACGCCAACTGTTCCCTATTAATACCACCTATTGTACTTGGGATACTTTGCACCAACTCGATGCTCATAATTATGATGCTGTCATTAACCTGTGTGGATACAACATTGCAGCGCGAAGATGGACTGATATTAGCAAAAAGCAACTAATTGACTCACGGGTTGCAACAAGCCAAACTTTAACCAATTGGATGATGGATCATAACGCTAAACCTCATTTTCTTTGCGCTAATGCAGTTGGAATTTACGGCTTACAAGAAAATGGGGATGAAACCTCATTAGATGAAAACACCGTTATCGACACATCCCATCCCAAAGATTTTTTAAGTGAAATAGGAATCAAATGGCAAGCAGCTTTGCAACCTGCTATCGACTACGGCATACCTGTCACGACCACTCGTTTTGGCGTGGTTTTAAAAAAAAGCGACGGTATGTTAAAAAAACTTTATCCAAGTTTCTATTTGGGATTAGGCAGTATTATCGGTGATGGCGCTCAAATAATATCTTGGATTCACCTTGATGATTTGGTCAATGCAGTTGTATTCTTACTGAATAAGCCTGAACTAAGCGGTCCATTTAATGTAACTTCTCCACAACCTAGTTCACAGGCTCAATTTGCACGGATATTAGCAAAAGCGATGCGGCGACCTTTGTTCTTTAAAATGCCTGTATTTTTAATTCGATTATTATTTGGAGAAATGGGGGAGTGTCTATTACTCAAAGGTCAACGCGTCATACCAAAGCGTCTATTAGATGCTGGATTCCAATTTCGTTATCCTACGCTTGAAAAAGCCCTCGAGCATGAGTTTAAATCACTCTAAAAGCGATTAAATAAGTTATGATTATAATTGGATTTAGCCACAAAATTAAGTTCTTATAGATCTGATATTTTTTGCAACACGACCATAAAATATATGGGCAACTGGTAGTGAGTTTCTCATTTAAGGCGGCGTAAAAAAACATAAAATAACGCTCGCTAGAAAAGTACAAAGTCTGTGAAATATAATTACGACAAAATGCTCTTAACTTACATAAAAATTCGATTTTTGGTAACTCCCCACCACGTCATGTATGGTTATTTGTCCATGCATTGACGAACAAACACACGTAATGGTTTCAAAAACCACAGCTTGTGCTTTAGATGCGTAGGTTTTATTGTTTATCTACAAACTTAACATCTTTGGAAGAGGAAATCCCTGCTCCATGTTTTGCTGCTTCGGATGCATGATTTTCTGCTTGTTTTGCGTGTCCCTGAGCCTTGTGAGCTGCTGCATGCCCCTCAAGGTGCTTATCACTTTTATGGTAAGCGATCCAGCAACCACATCTTTTAGCAGCAGTTCTCAATGTACCGCCCATTAATCAATCAATTATTATATGCATATTCGAGTCGTTTAAAAACCGAGCACGCACGCATGCTCGCATACGTTCACGGTAATGACCGCTGTCGTGGGAATGTTTTATGATAAAAACAAAGCGGTTATTTTGAATAACTATTGTGTGAATATCTAAAAAATAAAACAATTTCGCGATAGCGCTCATTACCGTAAACGCGTGCGAGCCCGAGCGCAAGGTAGTGGCGTTCGGCTTTATAGCCAATGCTAAAACGAAATTAACATTTTTTAATTCAAATCCCTGGCTAACTACTGTTATGATGCTTTATTTTTAAACCAAACATCATAAAGTTCATTAATGCCTGCCAATCATCAAAATACATATAACGAGTAAGAGCACTAATATCATCAAAAAATGTTTTGCGTGATGGTAATTTTGCCCGAATTAATTGATACGATATATCGATCAAGTTCAGGACGGTATGGAACAAGAAGGCAAGTAGATTCATTGATAACAATGTCTGTGATAAATATTGATCGCCATGACCAAAATTATGCTCTAAATTATAGCCCTTTGTTTTTAAAGTATTGTTGTTTTCATTTTCTATTTTCCAGCGGGCTCGACCTGCTTTAATCACATCGACAATGTTGCCTTTTCTGATTAAATGATCTGTGATAAATGAGTTTCTGTATATAATTTCACCATCCGTATTCGTTGTTACGAGCTCACACCAATTTACAGATAATGCATCTTCGCTATCACGCAAAGGAAGATTGTTTATGAATCTATACGTGTCAGTGTAGTGCTTTTTTCCATGACGCCAGTTTATTGTCAGTGATTGCACTTTCCCTAGACTGTCTAATCCCTCTAAAAACTCATAAAGTGTTTTGTGAGAGTCTGGTTTACAAGTGAAAAGAAAATGACATTTAGCCGCTAATATGGCTTCGCATGTAGGCTGGTGAGCATATAAATCATCCCCTAAAAAAGTAATTCCAAGCTTACCATAGGTTTGTACGTGCTTTTCTAACCATCGTTTTATTGCTGCTTGCTCGCTATCTTGCTTGTTATGGCCATCTTGTGGCGTGATAAATTCAGGAGGCAAAGTAATAACATGCTTATTGCCAGGTGCAACAATAACGGGGGTTATTGCACTATGAGTGTGGGTAACACTGCCATTTTTGTGTTGCTGATGGCTGCATTTTTCACAAAATATTGTCTCGGATGAATGGTAGCAGACCCCATCCATAGGAATTAATAGGGTTTTTTCTAGACAGCTGCGGTATCTTTCTAAGTAACCATTAACGCGTAGCTCCTCGTAAATGTGTTCATATACCCGGTCTAAGTTGCTTGGATTTATTGGGTCGAGCAAATTACGTACTTGGTTATCACTTGGAATCTTGCTTATTTGAAACAGACTAAAGGCATTATTTTCACCTTTTGTTTCCTGCATTTGGGTTTGATAGGCTAAAAATGACGGGCATTGTGTAAAAAATACTGAAAAAGCACTCAGTGCTGCGTCTTGTATACTGTAAATTGTATTATATCCCGAGCGTTCATCAGGTAATATTGAAAATGAAAATTTCAGATAACTGATTAATTTATTAAATTCCAATTTGGTCGTTCTGGTTTTTTCTTTTTCTATTTGCACTGCAGGAATAATCATGATGAAAAATAAAAATAAATCTAAGTGGGCCTGAGCTTACACCATTTTTTTAACTCTTGCTTTGCTCTATTTCCGTAAAAACGTGTAAGAAAGATCTTGAAATGGTTTGATTTTTTGGTTATTCACATTGAGATCTGCTGTCTAAAAGCATAGTTTCTTGATCAATTGCCTCTGGTTGACTATCATATTCTTGAAAGACTATCCTATAATATTTTGCCATCATCCGCCACCAAGTCAGGTTTCTATGAGAATAATGATAGCATAGTATTCACAAGAATGAAACCCTAAATATTACACTTTCTTTTTTGATTATATGCGAACCTCCGAAGCTTGGGTAAGCGCGGAAATGGCTGTTGCAAAACCAAGAATATATACTAGATTGAAGAGATAAATAATAACTTAATTAAGAATGATTTATATGAAAACCATTGATCTGGAAACCCATTTTTATACTATGGCGGCTTTTGAGTATTTGGAAAAACGCAAACAATGCCCAAGGATGTCACGAGGAAAAAATCCGGGCACGTATTATCTTCATTTTACAGACATGATTACTCTGTTTCACGATCAGAGTTTTGTAGATGTGCTGTGTGACCTTGGCGATAAACGTATTGCTTTAATGGATAAGGCCGGACTGGATGT
This sequence comes from uncultured Legionella sp., assembly GCA_903877115.1. Lineage (GTDB taxonomy): Bacteria > Pseudomonadota > Gammaproteobacteria > Legionellales > Legionellaceae. Next base: position 1,406 of record CAIRCS010000005.1, on the reverse strand, counting down.
TCAGGTATTGAGCTTTTCTTCCCCCGGTATGGATGAATTCGATTCCGGTATTGAATTGGCAGCCTCCATGGCCATTGAGTTGAATGATTATTTGCATGAGGCCATCAAAAAACACCCAAAACGCTATCTGGGGTTTGCAACGATATCGCCCTATGATGTACCAAGAGCTCTCAAGGAACTGGAGCGCTGCGTTAAAAAGTTGGGTTTTGTGGGTTGGCTACTGCATTCCAATTTTGGGCATGATGACTATCTGGATAACGCCCGCTATTGGCCATTACTGGAGGCGGCTGAAGCCATGGATATTCCAATTTATTTGCATCCAACGACGCCATTGAGCAATGAATTTGGCAAATACGGGTTTTCAATCGCAGGCCCGTCATTGGGATTTCAATTTGATGCCGCACTTTGTCTGATGCGTATGATTTATGCAGGCGTATTTGATAGATTTCCGAAACTCAAGGTGATTCTGGGTCATCTCGGAGAAACGCTGCCATTTTTGATTCCTGACAGACTGGATTGGGCATATACGAACCCCAATATTTCAGTACTTCCCGGTTTTATCGAAACAAGACCCGCTATTAAAAAAACGCCATCTGAAGTTATATATGACAATGTGTACGTCACGACCAGTGGACGTTTTTCCAAAACGACGTTGGATTTTACAATCCGTATTATGGGTGAAGATCGTGTGATGTTGGCTACCGATCATCCATATGAAAGCCTACAGCGTTCCATGGAGTTCATTCGCAGTTGCGAGCTGACAAATGAGGTGATGCAGAAAATCTGTAGCAGCAATGCAGAGAAGCTCGGTTTTAGGGTATAAATGCACCTGTGTGGTCTTTGCCTCACAGGTGAATAATGAGGAAACAAAATGGTGGACGCAGATCACAATACTGGCAGACGCCATCCGGCTTTATAGGGTATTTTCATTAAAAAGTCGCCCTATCAAATATTTTCTCAGCCAACTCACGTGACTGTAGCCAAGTATCTTCTATGCGTGACCCACCGCACCAATCCCCGGCAGATGCCAGTTGCAAATCATGATCACAATAAGGTTCATTGGTTTTTTTATCGTCCTCTGACTTATCCAGTAAAGCATATCTCCATCTATGCAAGGAAAAGTACCCTGGATTTCTTGTGTCAAATTCTAACAGGCGACATGTTTGTATCGGCGGTGCTGTTGATATAACCCAATCATAATTGCCTAATGCATTTCCATTGCTATCATATAATTTCCAGCCATTTGGGAGTCTATTTTCAAGTGGTGCAATCTCACAATTTAAATTAATTGTAACTGCTCATACCCATATGCTGCTGCGCGTCAAATGGGTATGAGAGAAATTTTTTCTTAAACATATTTTCTTAAACATATTGACATCATTTTTGAGCATCGATGTGTCATTTTT
>CAIRCS010000004.1 GCA_903877115.1 uncultured Legionella sp. | reverse complement strand
GCAACGACGGAAGTTAATTAGCGTCCTTGCGAGCATTAGCGAAGCAATCCAGCGGACTATGGGCCAATATCTAAAGTCGCTGGATTGCTTCACTTCGTTCGCAACGACGGAAGTTAATTAGCGTCCTTGCGAGCATTAGCGAAGCAATCCAGCGGCCTATGGGCCAATGTCTAAAGTCGCTTCGTTCCGACGGTGATGAGATAACTAAATTAGGAACCCTATGCTCGATTTTGCGAAGATTATCGATAAAAAGACGGGGAAACCCATGATAAAAACCTCTATTTCTGGCAAGCATTTATTAGCATTGCCTCAATTAAATAAAGGCACCGCGTTCACCCAGTCAGAACGAGAAACGTTTGGTTTATTGGGGAAATTACCCCATCGCATTGAAACGCTGGATGAGCAAGTAACGCGAGCGTATTTACAATTATCTCAGTACACAACGTCTTTACAAAAAAACATATACTTAAATAATTTGCATGACAAAAATCATATTTTATTTTACCAACTCCTGGCACAACATCTTGAAGAGCTCATCCCCATCATTTATACCCCCACCGTTGGGCAAGCAGTGCAAGCGTTTAGTCGCGAATACCGCCAACCACGCGGATTATACATTTCGCACACCTACCAAGAAGATTTAGAGACTATTTTAAAAAATCGTTCTAATCCAGATATCGATTTGATTGTCGTCACCGACGGAGAAGGCGTGCTGGGTATTGGTGACCAAGGAATCGGTGGCATGGACATCCCTGTAGCCAAGCTCATGGTTTACTCCGCATGTGGGGGGATTGATCCCAGTCGCACCTTGCCTATTTTTTTGGATGTTGGCACCAATAATGTCGAATTGTTGGATGATCCACTGTATCTGGGCTGTCGCCATAATCGTATTTATGCGGATGAATATGATAAATTTATGGATAAATTCATTCACAGTATTCAAAAGTATTTCCCACACGCCTTTTTACATTGGGAAGACTTTGGGCGTAACAATGCGAATCGTATTTTATTAAAATATCAGCACCAATTGTGCTCATTTAATGATGATATTCAAGGCACTGGCGCTACAACTTTAGCGGCATTATTGGCCGCAGCTGACGCGACCGAACTGCCGCTGATCCAACATCGTTTTGTAATTTATGGCGCAGGCTCTGCTGGCATGGGAGTCAGTGACCAAATTGTCTCCGCTCTCGTCCGCTTGGGTCTTCGCCGCGAAGAGGCGTATCACCGTTTTTGCTTGGTTGACCGTCAAGGATTATTGATTGATACCGATCCCAATCTCACGCCCGCGCAAAAACCCTATGCAAGAAAGCACGTCGAATTTCAACACTGGAATACCACAGACAAAACGCAATTGACACTAGCTGACACAGTTAAAGCATTCCGCCCCACCATATTAATTGGCTGCTCTGCACAACCGGGACATTTTACCCAAGAAATTATCACGCATATGGCATCCTATTGTGAGCGTCCGATTATTTTCCCCTTGTCCAATCCTGATCAAAAATGTGAAGCCAAACCTTTCGATATCCTCACTTGGACTCAGGGCAAAGCATTGGTTGCAACCGGAACCGCCTTTGACATGGTCCGATTGGAAAATCGAATCTTTACCATTGCACAATGCAATAATGCGTTGATATTTCCTGGCATTGGTTTAGGGGTGATCACAGTACAAGCCAAGCAAGTCAATGAAGCCATGCTCTGGGCCGCGGCAGAAGCATTGAGTGAACTCTCACCGATTCGCGAAGATCATTTTTTGCCTTTGCTACCTTCTCTGTGCGACGCAGAACAGATTTCAAAAAAGGTAGCACTGGCTGTTGCACGTGCCGCAATAGCCAGCAAAGTAGCCCGAAAGCATCCCAAAAACCTGGAAAAACTTATTGAAGACTCTTATTGGAAACCAGATTATTTGCCGTTTAAAAAATGATTGGTATGCGAAGAGTTAGAGATTAAAAATCAAATCCCGCGGACAAGCCGCGGGACGTAGGACAAAAAAGAAAACCGAAAAATTATGCAGGTTTTTTCGCTTTACGAGGTTTAGCAGGAGCTTTAGGTGATTTAGGAGCTTTAACAACTACTTTTGGCATTGAGTCGCAATGCGCTTCAAGAACAGCACCATCTTTGCCAGTAGGACATGGACAACAACATCCGCAGTCACCACAACCGCCACATGGATTACAGCCTGAACGTGGTTTCATACACAGTATCGCACCAGCAATAAAAAATCCAAGAATACCCGCTTCGCTGTGAGTTAACAAAGTCAAACCAGAACCAACGATTAAAAATATAGCACCGATGATTCGACTACAATTTTTAGAGCCAGGGTTACAAGAGTTCTTCATTTTATCCTCCATGATTCATCACACTACTATCATAGACTATCTTATATCAGATTGCCAATACCTGTTTTATCCAGGGCAACCGCATGTGTGACGCATAAATATTGACTAAGTCAACTTAGTTAACTAAAATAAAATTTACAACTCTTTGGAGAAAATGATGTTAGTCAATATTCATGATGCAAAAACGAATTTTTCTAAATATATTCATCAAGTACTTGAAGGTGAAGACATTATCATTGCCAAAGGAGGAAAACCGGTTGCAAGATTGATCCCCTATGTGAGTGCAACAGAAGAGAGGCATGGTGGTCAATTTAAAGGGATGATCACTATTGGAGATGATTTTGATGCAGCTTTACCTGATGAGATATTAAAACTTTTTTTGGGTAAGGATGAATAAAAATGTCTTATCTATTAGATACACACGTCATTCTTTGGTGGTTATCCGAGCCTCAAAAAATAAACGAAAAAGCAAGAAACGTAATACGCGACAGATCACACACTATTTATTTAAGCAGTACATCGTTTTGGGAAATGGCAGTAAAACAAAGTATCGGAAAATTAACATTGCCCCATAATTTATTGGAAACTCTTACAATAGAGGGGTTCAAATCACTACCTATTTTACCCCAAGAAGCATTAGGCGTCGCAGATCTCCCTATGATACATCAAGATCCATTCGATAGACTCATCATTGTTCAAGCAAAATTGCATGATTTGATTCTTATCACAGCGGATGAAAAAATTATTCAATACCCTGTATCAACTCTAAAAGCATGAAAAAATCTACTTCTGTCTTTTCTATCACAAAAGCGGCTCACATCACTTGAAGATCCCTCGTTATACTCAGGATGACGTATGCTTTACGCTTGAGAGGACTGCTTTATTCTTTGATCACCGTTTGACATTGCTTACCCAAACCAGAAATTTCAAGCTTGACTTCATCTCCGGGCTTTAAGAAACAATCACTCCCCCAAGCGCTGGCGCTGCCAGGTGCTGAGCCCATGGAAATGATATCGCCGGGATAAAGCGTGAAGCATTGACTTAGAAACACAATAATCTGTTCTTCAGAGTGAATATAGTCTTTTGAGTTAAAGTCTTGGCGCAATTGATCGTTGACCCATAATTGGATGTGTAAATCATGTGCGTTCGGAACATCCGACTTACAGACCAAATAAGGACCCAACGTTGCAGCGCCATCAAAACATTTGCCTTTCGTAAATTGACTGTCTTCTGTCTCAAATTGCAAATAACGTTCAGACAAATCGTTAAAACAAGCATAGCCAAAAATGTGATCTTTGGCATGCTCTATACTAATATATTTACCCTGCTTACCAATGACAATCGCCAACTCCGCTTCCCAATCTAATTTTTTAGTATGCCGAGTATGCGCAATAGGATCATAAGGACCGGCTAGTGAAGAACTTGGTTTTAAAAATAGAATCGGTTCCGATTTTTCGGAACGTTTCACACCCATTTCTAAAGCGTGTTGTTGTGAATTAAACCCAATGCAAATAATCTTACCAATGGATCCTACGCAGGGCCCAATGCGGACATTGCTGTCCACCAAAGGCAGCGCAGTCCAATCAAATTTTGCGAATTGTTGTAATATAAAAGGATCACTCAAACTATTAGGGTTGATATCCGTTACATAGGTAGAGATATCTCTAATCCCCCCCTGGGGATCTATCATACCCGGTTTTTCGTCACCAGGTTTACCAAAGCGCACAAATTTCATTGTTTTTTTTCTGGGTCTTTATGAGTTGAATCAGAATCAGCAGATGGAGGCTGTTGTTGGGCGGATGGTTGCTCTGGCTGCTGCTCTGGCTGTTGCTCTGTGGGTGGTTGTGTGTCAATAACATTGGTGGACGGAGGAGCGGGTGGTGTGCTGTTTTCTGTAGGCTTGTTATCAGCAGGCGTTTTATAATCAGCAATCGCTTTTTTAATCGCGGCTACAACACTGCCATACAAGCTTTTAGCATCCTCAATAACTTTCCGTACCTCTGGCGACGATTGATTTTTGTCACTCATCATAAACTCCATAAAATAAATAACTGCAGATTGCGCGCTGCTCAACTTTTAAAGTAAAACAGCACGTGCTATTAGTTAAGTATATAAGGTCTATCGATATTTCGCCAGTTTGGGCCTTTCAATAGACTTCTTGCATAACATGTAACTCTACTTCAGGGCCGCACCGTCATTTTATAGACATTTATTTCAAAGAGATTGAAAATCTCTCACAGTAATATCGGTGTGTTTTTCTCGGGTCGGTTTGGTTTGATGCTCTAAATCTTCAACTCGCTTGAGGAGATTGGGGGTGTATTGATATAGCCAATTGACTGCGGGGGTAAAATAATTATACAGAACCGACTGTTTGCGATATTCCTCTTCAGGAAAAGCACTCAAACGGATGACAACCATAATCAATGCAACCACAAATATGCCGCGTATTGTGCCAAAGCCGACTCCCAACAAGCGGTCTGTCCCGGTCAAACCAGAATGATGCATGATAAAAGACAACATTGTATTCAAAAGACCACCAATAATGATCGTCCCCACAATGATGACAACATACGCCAATATGACTCGCGCAGATTTATCTTGTACATAAGTGCCCAACCAATTGGCGACAGGCTTGGCATAGGAGAACGCCATCCAACCCGCTACTACCCATACGCCAAGCGCCACAATTTCCTTGATGAATCCTCGGATCAAACCGGTAAGCGCTGACAGTGCAATAACACCAATAATAGCGTAGTCTACCCAATGTAACGTTGTCGTCATCCTAAATCACCTTTGTTTTAATAATTAATCCGTTTAATCGGGTATTGTCGACCAATATTTTTTGTAAATCAATGGCTTGGTCGCGCTGTTTGACATGCCCTACTATGACCTGATATACCACACCTTGTGGATTTTTCACAATTTGCTTGGACGCAGCAAAACCTTGCAACCGTAATTTATTGACCAATGATTGCGCATTAGCTTCTTGCGTAAAAGATGCCAACTGAATGGTAAATACTTCATTGAATTTCATGGATTTGCGTTCAGCAACTTGCAGTTTTTTTAATATTTCCTGCGCAGCTTGCATGCTTTCATCAGAAGAAACAGTTTGGCTGAGCGGCTGAGCTTCTGCAATGTCCAAATGTTTGGGTGCACTGAGGTTTGGGAGCTTGACTGGTGTCGCCTGAACCGAGCGCAACATGGCTTTCGGCTCCATGAGCGTGACCCTCGGCATAACAGGTTTTTTCGGTACTTTAAAAGGAATAAACTCATCGAAGTTTTTGTCTGATTCGCGCATCATGGCAGGAAGAAAAATAATCATTAATGCCAATGCAACAATCACACCTACCACTCGATGTTTCGTGCGCTCATCGAATATTTTCTTCATATTAGCCATTTGTCACCCTTTATAATTGCCCATTTGCGGTCATCACTGCACCAACCAACAAAAATGAGCCGTATACTACTATCCAATCACCTGGTTTTGCAGCGGCAAACGCAGCCTGAGTTGCCTGAATAGGATCCGCATAACAATGCGGCTGCTCACCTAACACATCTCTGAAAGCCTTTTGCAACTGCTCCTGACTTGCTGCTCGTTGACCACTCAAGCTAGCAGGATACCATTGTTCAACAATAGAGCTTAATGGTTTAATTAAACCACAAACATCCTTATCTTTCAAGGCCGAAAACACAGCATGGATTTTTCCGTGAGGCCAGTGGCCTTGTGCGGCATCGCATAATGCCACTGGATTGCTTCGCCTCCGGCTCGCAATGACGGAAGGGGTAGCAGGTGTTTTTTGAGATAACTGTTCGGTCGTCGCTAATTTATGCTCAATACATTGCGCCAATGCAGTAGCTGCCTGAGGATTATGTGCCACGTCGTATAAAAAAGAAATCTCACCTGGAACCCAGTATTGACGTCCTAAGATGCGCATGGTTTGCATAGCCGTGGTCCAATCTTTTTCAGAAACAGGTAACCTCGTCTGCAAACATAAGCTGGCTATCACTGCAGAAACAGCTGCATGAGGGTGCAATATTGGCAGCGGTAGGACTAAGGTCTGTTGACACTTCGTCTTCTGAAACTCAACGTCCCGCGGCTTATCCGCGGAATCTAGAGATCCTGAACACGGCAAAGACTGACTGCACTGATCATGCTCGAACTGGATCCCGCGGACAAGCCGCGGGACGTGGGAGTCTGAATTATGAGCAGTCTCTAATGTGTCTGTTTGAAATGGATGCTGGATATGCAATTGACCATCCGCAATGTGAAACTGATAGTCTTTCCCCAAACACAGCATTTTGGTTTCTAAACTCTGCGCATGGCGTAACAACGAGGACGGTGGTGAAAAGTCTGCATAAATGCAAAGATGCCCCTTACGGAATATCCCAGCCTTTTCAGCGCCAATGGCTTCTTTATCTGCGCCTAATAAATCTTGATGGTCCAAATCAACCGTGGTGACAATAGCCAAATCCGCATCGATGATATTGGTCGCGTCTAAGCGCCCTCCCATGCCCACTTCCAAAATCAATACATCCAAATCTGCTTCTTTAAAATACAGCAAAGCTGCTAAAAGAGACATCTCAAAATAAGTGAGAGACGTCTCAGCACGCGCAGTCTCAATTCGGGCAAATAATTGACAAATTTCCTCATCCGTAATCGGCTGTTGATTGATACAAATTCGCTCGTTGAATCGAAATAAATGCGGGGACGTAAATTGTCCAACACGATATCCAGCAGCTTGATATATAGCAGCTAACGCCGTAACAGTGGAACCTTTGCCATTGGTCCCCCCTACCGTGATCACTGGAATAGACCATTTCAATACGTTCATCACTGTCGCCACATGCGCAGCATTAACCAACCTTAGTTGGATTGCTTGGCTGTGGCGATGTTCCAAATAATACAACCATTGCTCTAAAGCCCAACCCTCACTGGGTTCCGCTAAAACATTGAGCGCTGAAGTTGTTTCATTCATCAGGATCCTCAACCAACAAACTGCGATGAGATAATTTTGCGATCAATTTGGCAAGCATATCGCGCAAATCCTTGCGCTCTACGATCATATCAATGTGTCCATGCTCCAAAAGAAACTCACTGCGCTGAAAACCTTCTGGCAATGTTTGGCGTACCGTTTGTTCGATGACACGGGGCCCAGCAAAACCAATCAATGCTTTGGGTTCTGCAATAATAATGTCGCCTAAACTTGCAAAACTCGCTGACACGCCTCCCATCGTCGGATCAGTCAATACGACAATAAAAGGTAATTTATGCTGCGCCAATTTGGCTAAGGCTGAGGAGGTTTTCGCCATTTGCATCAAGGAAAACAAGCCCTCTTGCATCCGAGCGCCTCCACTGGCGGTGAAACAAATATAAGCCCGGTGTTCTGCAATCGCCACATTTACCGCGCGAACAAATTTGTCACCCACCGTGGCACCCATCGAGCCACCCATAAACCCAAACTCAAAAGCACTTGCCACAATCGGTTGCTGTTTCAAGGTACCTTTCATCACGATCAGCGCCTCTTTCTCACCGGTCGCTTTCTGCGCTTGGACAATCCGATCTTTATATTTTTTAGAATCTCTGAATTTCAGCCGATCCAAGGGTTCTAAATCAGCAGCAATTTCCTCTTGCGCAGTCGGATCCAAACATTGCTCAAGGCGCACCCGAGCAGAAATACGATGATGATGACTGCATTTAATGCAAACAGACAGTTTTTTCTCCAACTCCGTCCGATACAAAACTTCTCCGCAACCCAAACATTTCACCCACAACCCTTCTGGCACACCTTTTTTCTGCGATGTTTCCGTGCGAATTCTTGACGGCAACAAATTCATCAACCAACTCATACCCTGTTCCCAAAATGTTTACATTAGTGCGTTAGTATACAACTATACTGTGTATGGCTACAATCTGAAGTTTTACTCTTAAAAATCAAGCATTAATATTAAGTTTTTCGAAACTCCGCCGTCAATTCAAATATCTCGTCTATGCTTTATTAGAGTGTGTATCTCCCCAGCACGTTATCCTGAAAGCAGTCAAGGATCTCCTGGGAAGTTGCGACAATGTTTAAAAATATGTCACTCCCCAGGTACGTCATACTGAGCGAAGCGAAGGATCTCTAATTGATTAGGTTTGTGCCTAATTCCGGAGATCCTTCGCTTCGCTCTGGATGACGTTGAGTCAGTTTGGATATATAGAAAACAAACTTATCCACAACCTGGGGAGTCACAAAAATATTAATATCAATAACGAGGTTCTTCAAAGAACAGTATCTAAATAACAGGTGAGCTATGAAATATTTTTCCACATTATTGTTTACTCTTTGCCTAGTCTCTGTTTCCACAAGCTCAATCGCCGTGTCCCGGTACGCAGAGAAATTTTGTCAATCTCCCGATTATTTTTGCCTCAAAACCCGTGCTGGTGACAACTGGGAAAAAATCTTTCCAAATGACAAAGCTCGTGACATCGTCATGCGCGTGAACCGCATGAATGTTCCCATACGCCCAGGCATGACGATTGCTATCCCCAAACATTTGAACGACCTAAGTATTTACGACGTATCTCCATTTCCACGCTATATTGAGCCAACGATGGAAAAAATTATTTTTGTCGACCAGAAAGAATTGGCATGGGGTGCTTACAATAGTGAAGGAGAGCTTGTTTGGTGGGGTCCCATCTCACCTGGCTCAGGACATTGTCGCAGTCCAGACGGCACATGCTTAACGCCTACAGGTACTTTTCGCGTAATCCGCAAACAGGATATTGAATGTGTTTCCACTGTCTTTCCAGTCCGTGAATCAGGCGAGAATGGAGGTGCTGTCATGCCCTATTGTATGCATTTTTTTAGAGGATACGCATTACATGGCAGTACTGATGTCCCTGGGTTTCGCGATAGTCACGGCTGTGTACGGATGTTCATTGAAGATGCCAAATGGCTCAATGAAGAATTCATCACTGTCCCTGGGGCAGGTGGCATCATTGGCACTCGGGTTATTATTAATGCTGCGTAAAAAAGAAATCCGAGCCACGACCGTTAGAGGAGTGGAGAGCTTTGATAGTTCAAAAAGCTCCACTCCCTAACGGTCGTGGCTCAGTTATGTCCATTCTGTTATGCCAACAAGGAAAAACTCCCCCTTATTCCTTTTTTCGACAACAGGGCCTGAGCGCTTTCCATGCGTTTTCTATCTGGAAATGGTCCCATTCGGACTAAATATTTTTTATTTTCGTGCGCGATGGACACATGCGCCATAGCAAACCTCGCAATTTGCCGTTTCAATTGCTCTGCAGATTGCTTCGTTTGAAAAGCACCCGCTTGAATATAATAATGCGACGATGCAACCACTGATTGCTTTTGACTTCCGTTTGCGGTAATCGCCTCAATTTCAACATGCGCCGTCCCTTTCGGGAATACACCTAATTTGGTCGCAGCACCATAAGACAAATCAATAATACGTCCAGGATGAAAAGGGCCACGATCATTAACCTTTACAATTGCCACTCGACCATTATCTAAATTTTTGACGCGCACATAAGTAGGCAAAGGTAAGGTTTTGTGCGCTGCTGTCAATGCGTACATATCATAATGTTCACCACTCGAGGTGCGACGACTATGAAATTTCGTACCATACCAAGAGGCCAATCCACGTTGCTTGTAGCCTTTAGAACTGTTCATCACTGCATAACGACGTCCTGCAACGCTGTAAGTAGCCGGGTTCCCGTAACGACTCAAAGGTTCGGTTTTGGGGATGATCGCCTTAAAAAAAGTAGGGATGGGCCCTAAAGGCGCCCCATCTTGAATTTCATGTTTCGCCGAAGCTTTCTTTTTATGGTCATGGGGGTGCTGTACCGTATGACAACCCGTTAGTAACACCAGGCTGAAACCCCAAGCCCATAAATTAGACCCAATTTTTTTCAATGTCGACTATCCATAACAAAAAAAAAGACTATAACGAGGAACCGGGTTCTTAGTCAACTTTTAATCCGATCCGCTCAAACCTCATTAAATAATCTTGCTGTCGTGCACAAGAGGAGTTATCCTAAGGGATTGCATCTTGTATTATGTATGATTATGACCATGGAAATGAGCTATAAGCCCAATGAGGTTGAAGAGCAAGCCCAATTATATTGGAATAAAAAGCAGTCATTCAATGCTTCTGAAGATTTAAATAAAGAAAAATTTTATTGTTTGTCCATGTTCCCCTACCCCAGCGGTTCTTTACATATGGGACATGTCAGAAATTATACGTTAGGTGATGTGATTGCACGCTATCAACGAGCTTTAGGTAAAAATGTATTACAGCCTTTTGGTTGGGATGCATTTGGTTTGCCTGCTGAAAATGCTGCCATTAAAAACGGAACTCACCCTGCTCAATGGACCAAACAAAATATTGCGGCCATGAAGGAGCAATTTTTAAAACTGGGCAATGGTATCGATTGGCGGCGTGAAATTTCCACGTGCGATCCCTCTTATTACCGGTGGGAACAATGGTTTTTTATTAAATTGTACGAGCGCGGCTTGGTCTACAAGAAAACTGCTATTGTCAATTGGGACCCCGTCGACCAAACTGTACTCGCGAATGAACAAGTCGTCGATGGGCGTGGGTGGCGTTCCGGTGCGCTGGTAGAACGCAAAGAAATCTCACAATGGTTCATCAAGATTACCGCTTATGCGGATGAATTACTCAACGATCTCGACACGTTGGAACATTGGCCCGCTCAGGTCAAACAAATGCAGCGCAATTGGATTGGTCGCTCCGAAGGCTGCGAAATTAAATTCAAACTCACCCATGATCAAGAATTCCTAAAAATTTATACCACAAGACCCGATACTTTGCTGGGCGCCACCTATTTAGCGATTGCACCTGATCATCCTTTGGCCAAACAAGTCGGCAAAACTAGCCCAGAAATCCAAACGTTTATCGAAGGATGTCAGCATATACGCATGGTTGAAGCAGAAATAGCAACCATGGAAAAACGAGGCATCGACTCAGGTTTGCGAGCCACTCATCCCATTACCGGGGAAGATATCCCTATTTGGATCGCTAATTTTGTCCTAATGACTTATGGCTCAGGCGCTGTCATGGCGGTACCCGCACATGATCAACGCGATTGGGAATTTGCCCAAACTTACGCGTTACCCATCAAACCAGTCATTACCCCTGAACAAAAACATGATTTCACTCAGGCAGCTTATACAGGAGAAGGCATTTTAAGTCATTCAGGTGAATTTGATGGCCTGAACTCATCTGTAGCTAGAACCACCATCACCGAGTTTTTAGAACAACTTAAAATGGGCAAGTCTAAAGTTAACTACCGATTACGTGACTGGGGTGTTTCGCGCCAACGTTATTGGGGCGCGCCTATTCCTATGATCATTTGCGAACATTGTGGGATTGTTCCAGTGTCTGAACAGGATTTGCCTGTCATATTACCAGAGGATATTGATATCACTGGCTCAGGCTCTCCTTTGGCTAATTGCAAAGAATTTCTGAACACCAACTGCCCAAAATGCGGGCAAGATGCTCAAAGAGAAACAGACACCTTGGATACCTTTATGGAATCCTCTTGGTACTACGCACGCTATGCTTGCAAAGGTCAAGACGGTGCGATGTTGGATGATCGCGCTAAATATTGGACGCCAGTTGATCAATATATTGGTGGGATAGAACATGCAGTCATGCATTTACTTTACGCGCGTTTTTTTCATAAATTAATGCGTGATGCCGGCTTGGTCAACTCCGATGAACCATTCATCGCCCTGCTGAGTCAAGGCATGGTGCTGCGGGATGGACATAAAATGTCTAAATCCGTCGGAAATACGGTGGATCCCAATCATTTGGTAGCAACCTATGGCGCGGATACAGCCAGATTATTTGTGATGTTTGCGGCCCCCCCCGAACAGTCCTTAGAATGGTCAGATGCAGGCGTAGAGGGTTCACACCGGTTCTTAAAACGACTCTGGAACTTCGCTTATCAGCATCGAGAATTGCTACTAGAAATCAATCAAACCATTCAGGATCCCAATAATGCAGTGGTTTGGCAAAATTGCGACGCACGGTTGAAAAAAACCCGATTGCATATTCATCATATTTTGCAACAAGCGATACAGGATTATGAACGCCAGCAATTTAATACCGTAGTTTCAGGCTGTATGAAACTCTTGAATGAATTGAATACCTACGAAGTCAAAACATCAGAAGATGATTATTTGATTTGTACAGGTTTGAGTATATTGCTCCGGCTACTTGCTCCCATCACACCGCATATTTGTCACATATTGTGGCAACAATTAGGCTTTGACAAAGCTATCATTGATGCGGCATGGCCTAAAGTAGACAAAAGTGCGCTTAAAACAGAAGAAGCCGACTTTGTGGTTCAAATCAATGGAAAACTGCGTGCTGAATTTACCGCTAAAGTGACTACGCCTGAAGACGAACTCATTGAACGGGCCAAACAACATGCCGCTTCTTTCTTAGAAGGAAAGTCCGTGTCCAAAGCCATCATTGTTACCCATCGAAATTTGATTAATTTGGTGGTCAGTCCATAATGTTTGCAGTACGCTTGGGCAAAATTATTTCTTTGCTCGCCACTGTGTGTTTGCTGGGATGCGGGTTTCATTTGCGGGGTTTTGTCGCCATGCCCAGTAAATTGCGTGATGTTGCCATTGTGGTGGAAAGCGTCAATCGAGATGTGGCACCGATGTTGGAAGACCAATTACTCGCTTATCATATCCACGTCACAGATAACCCTAGTGATGCACATTATTGGATAGTCCTAGAGCAAGACATGGAAGAACAACACATCACTTCAGTCAGCTCGAGCACTACCCCGCGTCAATATCAAATGAACTACCAAATTACATTTAAATTTCAAGAAGCCAATGGTAAGGAAATTATACCTACGACTACTATTACGACTACTCGGCAACTGACCATCAACAGCAATCGTATTTTGGGCTCTAATTTTGAAGAAAACACCCTCAAACATGAAATGCGCAAAGATGCTGTCATCCAGATTATCGACCGTATTGGACATCATAAATTATGATTATTCCTCAACATAACCTAGATAACCATCTTAAAAAAGGTTGTGCGCCCGTGTACTGGGTTGTCGGGCAAGATCCTTATTTATTCAATCAAACGGTACGAGCCATCAAACAAGCATGGCAGCGCTGCACTCAGCAGAATAGTGAAGAAACCGTCATTGATATTCTGCAATCCCAAAACTGGCAGGAGGGTTTCCAAGATGCCAACACCTATTCTTTATTTTCTGAGCATCGGCTATTAGATTTGCGTTTTGCCAAAAAAACACTCGATGCCGCAGGGAAAAAAGCCATCCAGGCTTATCTTGATCGACCTAACCCACGCTGCCTAGTATTAATTCAAGCGCCTGAATTGCCAGTCAAACAAATTCAAACCTTGGTCGCCCATCCACAAGTGGCCTGCATTCAAATTATGCCTTACACGCCCGTGCAATTTAAAAAATTCATTGCACAACGGCTACAAGCCCTACAAATTCAAGCTACACCAGACGTTCCTGAAGTGATTTATCAATATCATCAAGCCAATTTACTGGCATGTAATCAGTTTCTAGAATTACTTGCCTGTATGCATGATCTCAGTCAGCCGCTCACTACCGACATACTGATGACTTATTTGCGAGATCAAAGTGAATTTTCTATCTATGAATTGGGGGAAGCTTGTTTAAGAGGACAAACAACCCATGCTATTCATGTGTTTCGAAAAATCCAAGAAGCTCAGGGAGAACCTATCTTAGTTTTATGGGTCTTAAATCAAGAAATACGTAAACTCGTGCAAATCCATCATTTACAGGCCTCACAGCCCTTCCAAGCCATTTGCCAACAATTGAAAATCTGGTCGCAAAAAATCCCGTTGTACCAAAAAGCATGGCAGAGAGTATCCGGCCCACAAGCCTGTGATTTATTGAAACGCTGTCAAAGTTTAGATGAGCAAATGAAATCGAATCGCAGTGGTCTCATTTGGCAAGAGCTCGAGAATTTGGTGGTGCTGCTGTCTAATTAGGTTTTACTTTGATCAACAGACACGCCTGTTTTGATTTTTTTTTGCTTTTTCGTGGGGGTAAATCAGGTCATGAGCACAGAACACTCTCATTCACATACTCATAGTACTGCTGAACGCCCGCTGGTATTTGCGCTCATCTTAACCTCCATTTTCTTTTTAACCGAGCTCATCGGTGGCATCATCACTGAAAGTCTAGCCTTAATTTCTGACGCAGCGCATATGTTTACAGATGTGACTGCTTTGGCTATTTCTTTGGTTGCCATAAAGATTGGACGACGTTCGGCCGATCTCAGTCGAACTTTTGGCTATTACCGCTTCGAGATTCTGGCATATGTTAGGTTCGATTGGTGTCCTATTTGCCGCAGCAATCATTTATTTTACGGGCTGGCAAGCAGTAGATTCCCTGATCGCAGTCATGATTGGTTTATGGATTTTACCCCGCACCTATGTATTACTCAAAGAAAGCATTAATATTTTACTCGAAGGGGTTCCGAAAGAAATTGATTTCAATAAACTCCAACAATCTATGTGTGAAACCGAAGGCATATTAGATATACATGAATTACACGTATGGGCCATCAGCAGCAATAAAATCAGTTTAACCGCTCACATCGTCATCGATCCCCAATATGAATATGAAACCGTAGCCGATACCCTGCGCAAACTCTTGCTCTTAGAGTTTAAAATCTCCCATACCACTTTACAATATGAGCTCACCCCCTGCTTGGGTTCAGGAAACAGTTGTAAATTTCATACGCATCACAGTGTTCAAATTCCGACGGCTTGACCGCGGGCGAGAGGCTCGATGAATCTTGCTCTATGGCCAGATCTCTTGGTCCCAAGGTCAAGCCCCGGGAATTCGGACTAAACGCGCAATATACTGCCATAACAGTAAAAAGCGAGAATTTTCTCTTCTAATCCTCTTTATCACATCAAACAACAAACAACTTACTGCCATAGCAGTAATATTACTCATATGAAAGAGATGTCATGACTTCTGACGACATAAATGAGCGCGCATGGGATTCTCTATAGAGATCCGTTATAATCTATATGCAGCAATGGTTGTAGCCAATTTTAAAATCGAAGTGACCCATTTGCGCATGCTAACCAATAGTGGGTTAATTAGTCACGCAGGCTTGCCGAAAGTCCATAAATATACAAAGCCAGTATATCCAAGGTTCTTGACAGCATTCACAGCGCATTACCCATATGGAGGAGCTTACTACAAAATAGTTTTTTATCTGATCACATGAAAGAGAAATATCTCACGTTATTGGAAAATCGAATTCAGCGGCTTTACTCTTGAACAAGCAGTTGAAGATTACTGTTCTCACCACAAGTCTTTTCGCAGCTTTTTTAATCGACCTCGCTGTGTTTTATCATCCAATCGCGTCTGTATCGATCCTTTGGAGGGCTTGGTCTTTTTTCGCTTTTTGGGCACAGTAGATATTTTTCCAATCAGTCGTACCAAGCGCTGGAGCGCATCAGCCCTATTTTGTTCTTGGCTTCTGTACTGCTGTGCTTTGATAACAATAGTGCCATCAGATGTTATACGATAATCTTGTGTGCGACGTAATCTTGCCTTATAGATATCTGGTAAGGAAGATCGCTCAACATCAAATCTCAGATGAATTGCGGTGGAAACCTTGTTCACATTTTGCCCTCCTGCCCCTTGCGCACGAATGGTCGTCATCTCAACCTCTGAATCAGGAATGGTGACATTATCTGCAATCTTGAGCATTCTAACACCTTATATTTCGATCATCCTAAATTCAGCACTTGCATAGTCACGTGAGCCACCTATGTAAATTACATTTTTAGTATAGCTTAAACGAAGCAATTTTAGGCAATTTGAATTTGCCAAGACTTTGACTACACTTAATTAAATAAAGTCATCACTATTCTAAGCAGGGTCCTATGAAAAATATTGTCGATATTCTGGATCAAGAAAATATTTTAGATATGTTTCCTAAAATCCAAGCCTATTACAGTCAGCAACTGGGTATTCATGTCGCAGCACAGATCATTAATGTCTCACGCGACGACGAACCCGTTGAAAGAAGCATCATCTTTCCTCACAAAATCTTAAACTTACATAAAATATCGCAGCACAATCCGACTCACTCTCACCAAAACGGAAAAGTGTTGGACAGTGGCGAAATAATAATGATCCTCTCTGCGCACTTTTCTGAACAACTCAGTCACCAAAATCCTGAATTAAAAACATTGATTGATATTAGGAAACATATTGAATATTTAAAATCTCAGCATTTAAATTATCATTTCATAGATGCTCATCCAGAAGCCTCTGTCATCTTACGGTATATGGATGGACTGTATTTCTCTGTTGTAAAACAAATCAAACAGAGTTTGTATACAACCCTTAATGCGCCGAACTATCAAGCAAATAATACCCTATTACATCCGCTAGCAACCATTCTCGATGAATTAGCGACGATTATGCCTCATCTTAGTACCCCTGATTTAATAGACTTTCACACAAGTATTGAATCATTGGAAACCGATCCGAATATCCCAAAAGCTCTTCTTGAGGATTTGAAACCTAAACTACAGTCTATGTCCAGCAACCTCAATAGCAAAATCCAGAAAACCTTAACTTTTCTCGTAGAAAATAGTGACCCTACTCTCTTAACCGAACAACTCCCCACCTTAAAAAGCCAAGTTCAAATCAAGCGTGCGCTGCAAACAACCCACCCCTACCAATACCCAGAATTTGAGCATTTACTTGAGCAAAGTATTAAAGAAAGTATTTTAGTCTTATTAGAAAAATACGAAGCAGAAACAAGCACGTCCATGACAGATCTGAAAAAAACTCAAAAAATGCAATTGATTGCGCAACTAAAAGCGTTGTGCTATGATACAGCTTCTTCTTCCAGTGAGATATATCAAGTCATTATTACCCATGGTGATTTACTCAAAAGCCAGTCTATCGGACGCTATATTTACGAATGTATTTGCTGGTTACTCCAGATTAAAATCCCTACCGAACGTCATTCGTTTACCTTATTTCAAGCGGTAGCAGCACCTAAAATTACCGACGGAACAAGCAGTGTAGAAAGTAAGCTTAAAAAGGACTAATTGTAAGTTACGCTGCGTAGAATGCAAGTTTGTGGAGCAAAGAAATGCGAAGACATTCTAGAGTCCTTTAATTGTTAACTGACCAATAGTAGATTGGGACCTGATATGTCATCACATATTTCATATGCAATTGCTTTGTCTACATTGGGTGTTATTTTATTAAATATCATCCCCCGCTTCAGATTTTTCATGGTATCGAGTACATTCATGACGGATTAAAGGCAATCGCTACCGCCGCATCAGCAAGCAGAGGACTCGCGATTAAATCAAAGAAATTAACAAATGCCATTGCTAAATACGAAGAAGCTAAACTTGCTCAAACAAAACAAAATACCACGCCTCAGACTCTAGAGACCACAAGTTCAACCCCGCGGAACCTCAGTAATCCGAGTCAATCTGAAGCTACTGCTAGTACGCCTGTT
This sequence comes from uncultured Legionella sp., assembly GCA_903877115.1. GTDB lineage: Bacteria > Pseudomonadota > Gammaproteobacteria > Legionellales > Legionellaceae. Next base: position 5,539 of record CAIRCS010000004.1, on the reverse strand, counting down.
CGTAGAGCACCTATCTCGACTGTTACGATGTTACCCAAGTAAGAGCCAGATCTCTGGATCCCGCGGACAAGCCGCGGGACGTAGGTGAAAGGTGAAACTCTTAACTTAATGGCAGTGTACAGCAGACTGCGCGGGGATAACAAAAAAAGGTGACGATACCTCCGTACCCAACTTTCATCGATAACAAATAATACTCGAGAAGCCCTTACAATCCCCAAAACATAATTTTTGATTACCCAAAGCTTGGGTAGCTGCCAAATGCTCTTCTGGTTGATATTCCTTTGCTTTTTCATATCCCATATGTCGGCAAAACGATTGGGCCGCAGGTTTGCCACAATGCTTGCTATCTTGATAGCACCAGTCGATCCGATAGTGATGAAAGCGTGGAACAACAAACTTTTTATAGCGATAATAATAATTACGTTTTGGTTTATGTTCCGCAGATGCTTCACACCGAATCAATTTAAATCCTGCACAATGCCAACCTCGGCAACAGCCTTTTTTATCCAGATAACTGGCCATTCCAACATTGTGCGCAATGGTTGAGTGTTGCGCCCGTTCATAACCCATAGCTTGGCAATAACGATCTGCCACACCTTTTCCACAAATTTGCTTGTCTGACAAACAATAACTCAAGCGTTGATGATGAAATTGAGGCAACCAGAAATCATGTCGATACACTGCTGAGCTGGGTTTGGCGTAAGCCACCGAGATTCCCAAAATGGCGAGCGCCAAAACTCTAATTATCCTTAATAATAAATTCATATAGTTTTCCTAATATATCACGTCATCCTGAGGAGCTTGCGACGAAGGATCTCCATGATTGGCAGGAGATTCCTCGCTACGCTCGGAACGACGGGGTCGTACGCAGCCTCTCAATAACACAGCATCACACGATCCGCTTCTAAACTATCCTTTAGAAAGGATAGTAATTGATCTCCGGGTCGTACCGCAAAGGCTTTATCCAAATTCAAAGTTGCTTTTGCCGTAGCATTGGCATATTGAATCTGTACCACGCAATCCCCTTTGTGCGCTTCTAAGATCGTTTTGAGTTGCGGTATTAATTTTTCATCCTCAGGGCGCAAATGCAAGCGCAAACACCGCGCAAACTTCATCCGAGCTTCCTCTAAAGAAAATAATTGCGCTGCCATGATTTTAAAGCCCCCCGTAAAATCATCCTGACCTAATTCACCTTCTATCAGGATAATATCACCATTTTGTAAGGGCGCCGTTCTGGTTTCTAAAATTTCGGCAAACGCCACCACATCAACAAATCCCTGCGCCGCCTCTACTTTGTAAATCACCAAGCTCTTTCCACGCTTCGTCAGAATCTTTTTGCTTTGATTAACCATCCCACAGACCAACACTTTTTTGGCTTGAAAACGACCTAATTGCGCTATAGGTTGGACAAAGGAATGAAACTCCTGCTCATAAGGATCGACCGGATGACCGCTTACATAAAAACCCAATGTTTCTTTTTCCGCAGTCAGCCGCTGCATATTAGACCACGGTGCGCAGGCTATATAGGCTTCCGTATCGGCAGGCCCTTCATCTAATTCTGCAAACAAATCCCTTTGCCCGGTATGCGAATTTTGCAAATGCACCGCACCAATCGTCATAGCGGTATCCAGAGTTTGCATTAACCCCGCGCGTTCAATTTGCCAATCATCCATACTGCCACTTTTAATCAACGCCTCTAAAACACGATGATTGATCTTGCGTAAATCTACCCGGCGACACAGATCGAATAAAGACAAAAAGGGCCCCTGGTTGCGCCGCTCTTCGATCATATTTTCAACCATGGCCTGTCCCAAGCCTTTGATAGCACCCATACCATAACGAATGGTTTTAGCATCCACTGCTGAAAACGCATACTCCGAATTCTGAATAGAGGGTGGCAAAATGGTCAAGCCCATCGCTTTACATTCTTGAATAAACCCAACCACTTTATCAGTATTGTCAATGTCCGAGGACAAAACAGCTGCCATAAAAGCGGCTGGATAATGCGCTTTCAACCAAGCGGTTTGATACGCAATCAGCGCATAAGCAGCAGAATGAGATTTGTTAAACCCATAACCCGCAAATTTTTCCATCAAATCAAAGATCTCTGTAGAGATCTCCAAAGAAACACCACGCTGCAAAGCGCCTTGGGTAAAGATGGCCCGCTGATTAGCCATTTCTTCAGGTTTTTTCTTACCCATCGCACGCCGGAGTAAATCAGCCGCTCCTAAAGTATACCCTGCCAAGACTTGCGCAATTTGCATTACTTGCTCTTGGTAAAGAATTACCCCATAAGTTGGCTTCAAAATGGGTTCTAAATCTGGGTGCAAATACTCGATAGGTGCCAACCCATGTTTCCGTTCAATAAAATCATCCACCATCCCTGATTGCAAAGGACCAGGACGGAATAAGGCAACCAACGCAATCACATCTTCAAACGTATCGGGCTGTAAGCGATGAATCAAATCTTTCATCCCCCGTGATTCAAGCTGAAACACAGCCGTAGTTTTACACGCTTTCAATAAATCAAAACTCAATTTGTCTACTAATGGGATGGTAGTAATATCAATGTCTGGCAACCCTTGAACGTGTTGTTCGCGGTTAATAATGGCCAGCGCTAAATGAATAATAGTTAAAGTGCGTAATCCCAAAAAGTCGAATTTCACCAGGCCGACTGATTCCACATCATCTTTATCGAATTGCGATACCAATTGCTGGCTCCCTTCTTCGCAATAGATAGCCGTAAAATCGGTCAATTCTGAAGGCGCAATCACCACACCACCCGCATGTTTACCGGCGTTGCGTGTGATCCCTTCTAAAGAAAGCGCTAAATCAAGCAGCTCTTTGACTTCCTCTTCATCCTGATAACGTCTGGCCAATTCAGGCTCACGTTTAATAGCCTCTTGTAGAGTAATGCCTATTTCAAACGGGATTAATTTTGCTATTTTATCCACAAATCCATAGGGATGCGCCAATACTCTACCGACATCACGTACCACCGCTTTCGCTGCCATGGTACCAAAAGTTATAATTTGGGATACCGCAGAGCGCCCGTATTTTTCAGCAACATAATCGATCACCCGGTCGCGACCATCCATGCAAAAGTCGATATCAAAATCCGGCATGGAAACACGTTCCGGGTTCAAAAAACGTTCAAAAAGCAAATCATATTGCAGCGGATCTAAATCGGTAATGCCCAGAGAATAAGCTACCAGAGAACCCGCACCCGACCCTCGCCCAGGCCCTACCGGCACACCATTTGCTTTGGCCCATTGGATAAAATCAGCCACAATTAGAAAATAGCTTGAGAACCCCATGGGATTGATAACATCCAATTCAATTTGCAACCGTTGTTCATACGCTTCGCGATCCAAACTCACAGCCAAAGAAATCTGCTCCAATCTCTGGGCCAATCCTTTTTGGGCACACAGGCTTAAATACGCCTCTACTGATGAGCCGTCTGACGTTGGGAAATTAGGTAAAGAATAATGACCAAGGTTCAACGTAACCGTGCAACGCTTGGCAATTTCTACTGAATTTTGCAGCGCTTGGGGTAAATCTGCAAACAATGCCGCCATTTCACTAGGACTACGTAAATATTGTTGATTCGAATATATTTTTTTGCGGCGCTCGTCGGCGAGGGTTTGGCCTTGATGAATACATACGCGTGCTTCATGCGCATCATAGTCAGCGGCATGTAGAAATCGCACATCATTGGTGGCCACCAGAGGTATTTTTAACCGATCAGCCAGGCCAATTAAGCGTTGATTATAGTCTTGCTCTTCTGGTCGGTTGGTTCGAGTGACCTCTAAGTAGAATCGATCTCCAAACCGCGCTAACCACTCTTGCGCCAAGCTTTGTGCACGCTCACTGTCTTGATGTAATAATGCTTGTCCAATATTGCCCGCAAAGCCGCCGGACAAGGCGATTAAGCCCTCTGTCCCTGACGCTAGCCAATCATAATGAATCCGTGGTTGCCCATGATATTGGCCTTCTTGATAAGCTCTAGAAATCAAACGCGTCAAATTGCGATACCCGTCGTCTGATTGACATAAGAGCACGCACGAAAAGGTTTGTGCGGGATTTTGCGGATCACAAAACAAAATATCGCACCCTAAAATAGGCTTAATCCCTGCAGCCAATGCGGCTTGATACACTTTGACGCCAGCAAATAAATTACAAAAATCCGTGACAGCCACTGCCCACATATTCATTTTTACTAAACTGGACATCAAAGTAGGGATGCGAATCGTACTATCTACTATGGAATATTCACTTCTCACATGTAAGTGGACGAATTCTGGGGTTTGAGATGGTTCAGTCATAATTACTGCCTTTTATTAGATTGGTACACTCTACTTTCCCGTTTCTAGCAAGTCAAGAAATGCTGCTTCAGTTAAGGTTGGAACGCCCAGTTCCATTGCTTTGTCTAATTTTGACCCCGGCTCTTTACCAACGATTACCCAATCTGTTTTAGCAGAGACTGACCCCACGATTTGTGCACCAACCGCCAATAACCGCTCTTTGGCTTCTTCACGGCTCATATGTTCTAACGTACCCGTCAATACCACTTTTTTATGATACAACGCATGGGTTTCAGATGCCTGAGCGGGTGCTGTTTGGGGCCAAGTAATTCCTACTGCTAGCAACCGGTCTACAATGCTCACATTATGCTCTTGAGCAAAAAACTGCAAAATCGCATTGGCTGCCACCGGCCCAATATCCGGCAAACACAACAAATCATCAAGCTGAGCAAGCCGCAACGCCTCTATTGTAGTGTAATGCTGGGCCAAAGTTCGTGCAGAGGCTTCGCCTATCTCTTGAATACCCAATGCATACAGAAATCTAGCAAAGGTAGTTTGCTTCGAGTGTTCCAGTGCACGAATCAGATTTTCCGCCGATAAATCACCCATGCGCGGCAAATAGGCTAAGGTTTTCGCATCCAGATGATACAAATCCGCGATATCATTTATTAATTTATGATCGACTAACAGATCGACCACCGCTTTTCCCAAACCATCTATATTCATCGCTTTACGGGAAGCAAAATAAACAATACTGCGTTTGACTTGCGCCGGGCAAAACAATCCCCCTGTGCAATAAGCCGCAGCCTTTTCGGGATCACGTAGCACTTCAGCGCCACAAATAGGGCAGGCTTTGGGTAATTGAATGGTTTGCGCGGTCTCAGGTCGTTGCGCCAGGATCACCGCCACCACCTCTGGAATCACATCCCCAGCGCGCCGCACGATCACCGTGTCACCAATGCGGATATCTTTACGTTGAATCTCATCCATATTATGTAAAGTCGCATTCGATACCATGACGCCACCCACATGTACGGGCTCTAAACGAGCTACAGGCGTCAACGCACCCGTGCGCCCTACTTGAAAATCAACCGCTAGAAGCTGCGTCATTTCCTCAAGCGCTGGAAATTTATGCGCACAAGCAAACCGCGGCGCCCGCGATACAAAGCCTAAGGCTTGCTGATCATCCAGATCATCTAATTTATACACCACCCCATCGATATCAAAGGGCAGTT
>CAIRCS010000003.1 GCA_903877115.1 uncultured Legionella sp. | reverse complement strand
TGAAGAAGTAATAGAGTCTTTTCAATAAAAAATAAAGCCAGTAAATTGGCAACATGTTTTTTTAAAAAATCTATGTGAAAATTTTGAGCTTATAATCGGAACGTAGTAAACTATCCCATTCTTTCTAAATCACCATCAAAGGAATAACCAATGGAACAACAATTTGACCAAAAATCCGAACAAAATTCTGAAAGACCCACACCAAAAAGACCTTCCCTGGGATCAATTGACGGTCGTTCAATCTCCAGTCACCACACCACAATATCTGTAGCGAAATTCTTAGAGATCGTAGAACAACAATGTAAAGCTGAAGGCAAAAATGTGGTTGACCACAAAGTTGCGCATACCTTAAGTGACTTGGGCGAACAATTTCGCGCTGCAGGCGATTATACACAAGCAGCATCCTATTTGAATGAAGCGCTCACGATGTACTGTAAATTGGAGGGCACAGAAAAAGAAGTGATTCAAGTACGCAATAAATTAGGTTTGGTTTATATTACGCAAAGTAATTTCCGATTCGCTGAAAGCTCATTAGAGGAAGCCTTAGAAGATGCGGCAGAAAACAGTCCAGAGCAAGCCGATGCCTACTATTACTTAGGTTTGATGCATACAGCCCAGCAAAGCTACCCTAAAGCAACCGCCGCACTCGACCAGGCGCTTACTATATTCCAAACCCTGAATAACCCTGGATATGTCGCTCGCATGCGTTATCATTTGGGACTTGTCTATTTAGCTCAAAATCAACATGCGCTTGCAGAACATTGTTTGCAAGAAGCGTTAACTGTATTTGCCTCTGATGGCGAAGACAACGATGAATTAGCCGAAGCGTTGCATCATTTGGGAATGGTCCAACAAGCGCAAGAACATTATCCTGAGGCGTTAGCGTCTTTTCAACGAGCCTTAACTGAATATAGTGAATTAGATGAAAAACAGCATCAAATAGGACTGACTCACTACTATATGGGCACAGTTTATTTGATGCAAAATAATCCCTCAAGCGCCATTGCATCTTTCACCGAAGCATTAACAACCTTTGGTGACGATAATGAGCACGTTGCAGTCACCGAAGTACGATTCTCACTAGGACTAGCAGAAAATGCACGCCTCAACCAGACCAAAGCATTGGAGCATTGGAATATCGCATTGACTCAATATCTCACAATCAATGATGACCTTAAATATAATTCTAAAATTGAGGAACTTCTAAAACACATTGGTCTCGCCTATCAAGCACAAGGCCGTTTCGACTATGCAATCGCTTCTTTTGAGCAAATATTAGAGTTGTACGAAGAGTTGGGCGTTGCTAACGAAACTGTTGCAGCCACTCATCACCTTATGGGGGGAACCTATTTGGCCGCTAATGCTATGGAAAAAGCCAGAGATTCTTTGGCTGAAGCATTGGAAATATATCAAACATTAAGCCTACAGACTGAAATAACTACTGTGCAGGGACTGTTAAGCATAGCCAACCAAACCACAACACCAGGAGGTGTGCACATAGTCGTACCGGAAGTGATGAGGCGGCACGAAGCAGATACAGCTGCGTTAAATAGTTCTCCTAACATAGGTGAGAAAAAAGACCCTTTATGTTGTTGGGGATTTTTTTCTAGTAGTTGGAGTTTTTTTTCAAATCCTCAGACTAACTCCGGATTACCAGAAGGCGTTAAAACCCCTTTAATACCCACTGTGGCCACCGGTTACGGTTCAGAAAGTCTAGGCTAGGATTAGGCGGCAGTAGTCTTAACAAATAATATCCAATAGGGTGGGCAAAGCGCAGCTTGCCCACCCGTTCGGAAAATCAACTTAAACTATAGCTTCACGGGGATGATGTCTTCGAACTTAAGGTCACTGGATTGCTTCGCTACCGCTCGCAACGACGGTTTATTCATTACCCTTAGTTAACCTAAAACATTGATGAATCTTCGCATTGCGCTTAAAGTCGGTATCAATCGTTTCTAGACTTATGTCGCGTACCGTATATTCTTCCATAATAGACGGGCTTAATTGAAAACGGCGAAAATTAGTTGAAAAATAGAGGACCCCTTGCGGGGCTAATAATCGCATACACGCACGAATCAAGATTTCATGGTCTCGCGCTATATCCAAAGTATCTTGCATACGTTTAGAGTTTGAAAAACTTGGTGGATCTAAAAAAATGACATCAAATTTGTCCTGAGCCACTTGCAACCATTCTACGCAATCGTAATGCACAAATTGATGCTTATCCAATGCAAGATGATTCAAGCGAAAATTCTCTTCTGCCCAATTTAAATAAGTTTGTGACATATCCACATTGGTAGTCACTGCACCCGCCAGTGCTGCATGCACGCTGGCAGAGGCCGTGTAGCAAAAGCAATTTAAAAACCGGGTCCCTGGCTGCAGTTGCGCGAATCGCAACCGTAGCAAGCGATGATCTAAAAATAGTCCGGTATCCAGATAGTCATGCAAATTCACGCGTAATTGCGCACGACCTTCCGTAACCACCATCCATTGACGCCGTTCCGACAATTTTTCATATTGCGCCGTACCGCGTTGACGACTTCGTTGTTTCACTACAATTTGTTTTGCCGGCAGTTCTAAGACCTCAGGGACCACACGCAATACATCGTCTCTGCGCTGTTCCGCTTTGACCGCATCAACCGTAGCGGGCGGAGCATATTCTTGTAATACGGCATGATCTTTATAAATATCGACTGCATAGGCATACTCCGGCAGATCGGCATCATACACCCGATAACATTGAATATTCTGGCGCTGCGCCCAAGAACGCAAATGCTTGTAATTTTTGCGTAGGCGGTTGGCAAACATTTGCGCGGATTCTGAAAAAGGTTTGGGAGGCGCTTCACTTTGCAACCGATTATTCACGGTCAATTCAATGCAATACAAATGACAGGCCAAAGGGCCATTGTAAAATCGATACTGCTTATGCGAACGCAAACCAATCGCTTTCGCCAAACGCGGGCTCGTCGTCAATACCGCAGCTTGCCAATTCGCAAAGCCACGTTGTAACACCGTGCCTAATTGGGTATAGAGCGGTAACAAATCATCTTCTTCACCTAAGCGTTCGCCATACGGCGGATTACATACCACCAAGCCTTGCGGCTGCGTAGCGCATACCCATTCTGGATCCAAAGCCTGTGCCGCCCACCGCGTAAACGCCATGACGCCAGCCCGCTCCGCATTCTCTTGCGCTTTGTCTATGGCGCGCGGATCACTATCCGTTCCCCATAGACAAACCGCATGCGTTGTTTGCTGTTGCGCTGCGCGAGTGCGGCAATCAGCCCATAAGGCCGCATCATGCCCAGACCAAGCGGCAAACGCTTGATCCTCACGCAATAAACCAGGAGCCATCTGCGCCGCAATCATCGCAGCTTCAATGACCAATGTCCCAGAGCCACAACACGGATCGTGAAAACCATACCCTTGTTGGCTCAGCGCTGGCCATTTGGCGCGCAGTAATATGGCAGCTGCAACCGTTTCTTTCAATGGCGCCTCGCCGGCAGCCAAACGATAGCCGCGTTGATGCAAACTGTATCCAACCAAATCCAGATAGACCGAGATCGTATCGCGCTTCAAATAAGCACGCAGACGGATATCTGCCGTATCACGATCAATCGTCGGCCTATCCAAACCCTGATCTCGGCAATAATCCACTAAGCCATCTTTGATGACCTGTGCACCGAACATAGAGTTGCGAATAGTCTCAGAGTGACCCTGAAAATGAATAGCGACACTGGATTGGGATGAAAAAATAGTTTGCCAAGAAAATTGGCTGGCTGTCGCATGCAATGCTTGCGCATCAGCAGCCGGACCCGTGAATAAATGGAGTAATACGCGATTAGCAACCCTGGACCACAAGCTAATCATATAGATGGTTTCGAGTGATGCCCTTCCTGAAACACCCTGAGGACTCACTTTAACGTCAGTCAGTCCCCAGGGCTGAAGTTCTTCTTCTAACAAATACTCTAAGCCCTTAGGGCAAGTGACCAAAATTGCATAATTCATTCGTTACGCTTCTGCGGCAGTAGGCAATTGCAACCGATTTTGCAGATATGTGCGCGAAATAGCAATCAGATTAAAACATAAAATCAAAACTAATAGGCCATGCAACCAAGACACGGTCAAATACTGGAACACCGGCAACGTAAGCGCGACCCCTATACATCCCCCAAAACTCACCCACAAAATACGCTTAATTGGCATATTGCGTGCATGACGGAGGAACATAAATGTGGTCAGAGGTTGCTGCATTGCGCCAGCAGTCATCATAATCGGGAAAGCCACCAAAGGTGATACGCCTAAGACGAACAAAACAGCTTGCACCATGGCAAACAAACCAATCCCTACCGAGGTCAGCGCGCCACAGAGCATGACACCAAAGAAACCGATCACCAATTTCCATGAATATAAGGCAATGGCAGTACCACCAACTGGCAACAAACCTAGTTGGTTGCTGGCCAATAGACAAATAATAAACGTAAAACAAATCATCATGGCCAAACGTACGGTCTGTTTGCCCATGCGCGCTACAATCCCACCGCCTAACAGACCACCAACACAGGTTCCTAAAACCAGAACTACCAAGGTCGTCAAATCAACTTCTACAAATTGCATAAAAAATAAGGATTCAATGGCGCCGGGAATCAATTGCGCACCATTGTTCATAGCGGGCAATTCTTCATCTGAAAAGGTGCCTAATATTTTCGCCAAAGCAATATTCACGGCGAAGCTACCCATCCCCAACGTATCGGAAATAAAAGCCAAAATCCCCGATCCTACTAAACGAATGGTATCTTTACGCGAGACGTGCGCACGGGGTTGTTGGCGTAATTGATACACCATATAACCAGTCACTGATAAAGTCAGTAGCAAAATTCCGAAAATAATAATCATCATCGCCATAGCAAAACCCTTAGATTATCGCGGTTTAAAGAGCAATATTGTATCATAATTGATAAAATATATCCACACAAATGACTATCTCAGCATCAACTCATATTTACAAGACGTAGGTTGGGCCTTGGCCCAACAGCTAAGCGTAGCGCTTCAATTCAGAGGTAACGGTGGCGTGGGCCAAGGCCCAAACTACTTTACATTTGCAAATGCGAGCCCTGGGCTCGTCTGTTATCTCTACAACCAATACACAAAAATAAACAAGAACAACCAGACCACATCCACAAAATGCCAATACCAAGCAACCGCCTCAAAGGCAAAATGGCGTTCTGGCGTAAAATGGCCAGCCCTACACCGTAATAAAATGACAATCAGCATGATCGTACCAATCGTCACATGTAAGCCGTGGAATCCGGTCAACATGAAAAATGTCGTGCCATAAATACCGGAAGCTAGGGTCAGATTCATTTTAGTATACGCTTCTATATACTCATTAACCTGTAATCCCAAGAACAGCAAACCTAAAGCAATGGTACACGCCAACCCAATTTTCAATTGCGTGCGTTTATTCAATTTCAAGGCCCAATGCGCCCAAGTAATGGTAATCCCCGAAGTCAACAAGATAAAAGTATTGATCGCAGCCAAGCCCCAAGCACCCATGCCTTCTTCTGCGCCCATAAATGTACTGTTATCTGGATTAGTCAATAACGGCCAGCTCGCTTTAAATTGCGGCCACAACGCTTGGTGTGTAGCAGGGTAAATCTCTCCGCCCAACTCTGGTATGGTTACATACCGTGACATGAATAACGCGCCGAAAAATCCACCAAAAAAACAAACTTCCGAAAAAATAAACCAGCACATACCCCAGCGAAACGATTTATCCACCTGGAGATTGTAACTACCTTTTTTATTTTCATAGATAACTTGGCCAAACCAACCAAACATCATGCCAATTAAAACGCAAAATCCCAGAGTAAATATATACGAGCCATACCAATCATGGTGCAACCAAGATGCAGCACCTCCCAAAATCGTCGTCAACCCCACAGAACCGACTAACGGCCAATGGCTGGGCTGTGGGACATAATATCCACCGTGTGCACTCATAATTACTCTCCTCGCTTGTTAGCGCGATCTGTAACATCAAACAGAGCGTACGCCAAAGTAATAGTCTTGATGGATGCCGGTAAATCGGGATCCAAATGAAATAATAAAGGCATGTCCATCGCTTCATGCCCATTTAATGTCTGCTGGGTAAAGCAAAAACATTCCGTTTTTTTAATATATTTAGCCGCTATGCCAGGCGTTACGCTAGGAATAGCTTGGATCGTCATGCGTCGATTGGTCTTATTTTCGGCGTAAAATGCCAAATGCGCAACTTTTCCCGGCTGAATGCTGATCTCTTGGGTTTTTGGATAAAAATCCCAAGGTACGCCGCCCGTATTAGTCGCTACAAATTGTACAAGCACTTTTCGCTCGGTTACGACATGCGCTTCGTTCTCGTCGTAAACTTCACTGTCTAAAACCACTTTGCCATTGATACTCAAAGCTTTGCACAAACTATTATAAATGGGCACCAGTGCAAACCCAAAGGCAAACATCAGCACCCCCGCAATGATCAATCCTCCCACTAATTTGGTGTGGCGTCGTGGTCGCTGCATCAGCATAAATCTCAGGTGATCTTAGGCGGTTCAGAAAAACTATGATACGGAGGAGGAGAAGACAACGTCCACTCTAAACCGTGCGATCCTTCCCAAACGCGTTGGTCCACATTTTTCTCTGCTCGACGCTTTATCGTACGATAAATATTGATTAAAAATAACAATTGCGACAAACCAAAAATAAAGGCCCCAATCGAGATGACCACATTAAAATTGGTAAACTGCAATGCATAATCAGGAATCCGTCGTGGCATACCCGCCAAGCCTAAAAAATGCATGGGGAAAAAAGTGATATTCACTGAAATAACCGATAACCAAAAATGCCATTTACCCATGGTCTCGTTATACATACGTCCAGTCCATTTTGGCAACCAATAATAGATTGCTGAAAACAGAGCAAATATCACACCCGGTACCAATACATAATGAAAATGACCGACTACAAAATACGTATCTTGGTATTGAAAATCAGCCGGAACCAAAGACAGCATGATGCCGGTAAAGCCACCAAAGGTGAATAAAAACAAAAAGCCTAATGCAAATAACATCGGGGTTTCAAAGGTCAGAGACCCTTTATACATCGTGGCCGTCCAGTTAAATACTTTAATACCCGTAGGCACTGCTACTAACATGGTCGTATACATAAAAAACAATTCCGCACCCAGAGGAATGCCCGTGGTGAACATATGATGTGCCCACACAATAAAGGACACCAAGGCAATCCCGGCTAAGGCATATACCATAGACTCATACCCAAACAAGCGTTTACGGCTGAACGTAGGAATGACTTCTGAAACCACCCCAAATGCGGGTAATACCAAAACATACACTTCAGGATGACCAAAGAACCAAAAAATATGTTGAAATAACACAGGGTCACCACCACCTGCGGCTTCAAAAAAACTGGTTCCAAAATGACGATCCGCCAACATCATCGTGACCGCACCCGCTAACACCGGCATAATAGCAATCAATAGAAAAGCGGTGATCAACCAAGACCATACAAACAAAGGCAGTTTCATCATAGTCATGCCAGGCGCGCGCATATTTAAGATGGTTGAAATAATGTTGATCGAGCCCATAATTGAAGACAATCCCATCATATGGATAGAGAAAATCATAAAATCTGTACTAGGCGGTGCAAATTTAGTGGACAAAGGCGCATAGAAAGTCCAACCAAAATTAGGCCCTCCGCCTTGTTGAAACAAGGTAGAACCCAATAGTGCAAAAGCAAACGGTAATAGCCAAAAGCTCCAATTATTCAAACGTGGCAGAGCCATGTCTGGCGCACCAATCATCATCGGTATTTGCCAATTAGCCAGCCCAGTAAAGGCAGGCATGACCACACCAAATAGCATGATTAATCCATGTAACGTTGTCATCTGATTGAAAAAATTCGGATCAACAAAACGATGTCCAGGTTGGAATAACTCCAACCGAATTACCAACGCCATACTGCCCGCGACAAAAAAACTAATCATCGCTAACCACAAATACAGTGTGCCAATATCTTTATGGTTGGTTGTGAACAACCAGCGCTTGGCAAACCCTATGACACCTTTACCTTGCATCGGTCCGTGATCGTCATGATGATCATGGTCATGCGTTATCGCTGTATTCTTCATTGAAAACCTCCGGCTCGCGCTTTTTTAACCATAGTAGGTTGGATCTTCTGATCCTGCCGAACTTTGCGTACATCATTGGGCTGAACCAAATCATTGGTATTATTTTTCCAGGAATTGCGCACATACGTCACCACGCCTGCAAGCTCCTCATCGGTCAACTGATCCCCATATGCCTGCATGGCGGAACCTGTAACACCATTTAAAATAAGCTGGATTTGCCTTGAAATGGGATGGCCGACCGCAATAGAACTGCCTTTCAATGCTGGATACACCGGCGGCATCCCTAGGCCTGTAGACAAATGACAGGCGGTACACAACTGTTGATATTTTTGCTTACCCAAAGTCATCAACTCATCCCGTGTCATATTCGGATGCTCTTCATCTTGTTGCTTGGCAAGGGCTGTTTGCTGCTCTTGTTGGGTTTTTACCCAAGCATCGTATTCTTCTTGCGGCACTGCTTTGACTACTATCGGCATAAAACCATGGTAAATACCACATAGTTCCGTACATTGACCGCGGTAAGTGCCTGGCTTATCTATTTTGGCCCACGCCTCATGCATAAACCCTGGAATAGCATCCCGTTTCACGCCTAATTCAGGTACCCACCATGAATGAATCACATCATTCGAAGTGACCAAAAAGCGAATTTTTTTATGAACGGGCACGACCAAAGGACGATCCACTTCCAACAAATACCATTCAGTTTTGGGCGCACGATTATGAATTGCATCATAAGATGTAGCCAAATTACTATAAAAATGGATATCTTCTTTCAAATATTGATATTGCCATTTCCATTGATAGCCGACGACTTTGATTGTCAAATCCGCATTATCAACATTGTCCATCCGGATCAAAACTTTGGTAGCAGGAACCGCCAGCGCAATCAAAATGATAAAAGGAATAACGGTCCAAAAAATTTCTAATTTTAAATTTTCATGGAATTCTGCCGCTTGATGACCACGTGATTTACGATGATAAATTAGTGCATAAATCATCACACCAAATACAACCACCCCAATCCCAGCACATACATACATCGCAATCACATGCAGATCATAAATCTCACGTGAAATCGGAGTCACGCCACGGTACATATTCATTTGCCAACCATCCGTGGCAAACGCGACTGGCACACAACATATCGCTGCAATGAGTCCTAGTAATATTATTAATCTGTTCCGCATCTGGGTCCCCATTATTGATCTGCTGCTAAATTGATTCGTTGCGCGCGCGTTAACGAACTGTCAAGAATAAAATCGACGGCTGCTTTGATATCATCATCATTGCAAGACACGCAAGCCCCTTTGATGGGCATGCTGTTATAACCTTCGATAGCGTGCTTATATAAGCCTTTTAACCCTGACTCTTGTGCCCGTTGGTACCAATTTGCAGCAATCCCAATGATAGGCGCGCTCATCTCACCTCGTTGATGGCAAATACTACAAACCTGCGTGTACACTTGATTGCCACGACTTGAAGCAGATTGGTTTTTTGCCAACGGCGGCACCGCATACTGATCTTCGCTTTCAACAGTTTTCAAATAATGAGCAATCGCCAATTGGTCTTCGCGGGTCAAATACCGCAAGCTATCATGGTTCACCTCTGACATCGGTCCGGCTACGGGACCCGCGTGGTTCAAAAGCTGGTTTTTAGCAAAAACATCCGCAATATCATCCTCACTAATACCTTCTAATCCAACTTTATTAATATTAGGCGCCCAATACCCATCAATAAAACCACCATTTAAATAATACCGGTTAATGGGTGACCCCAATGGATTCAACGGCGTATGACACATACTGCAGTGCCCTAAGCCATCGACCAAATATTTTCCTCGATTCCAGGCCTCATCTTGCTCCGGATCGGGCGAAAATCTGGTATTAGGGTAGAAAAACAACAAATTCCAGCCCCACAAAGTAAAACGTGCCCCTGGAAGACTAAACGGGAAGGGCAAAGAACGATTTTCTAAATGAACAGCAGGAATATGCCGAAAATACGCATATAATTTTAGCGCATCTTCCTCAGTAATATTCGCAAAATAAACAAAAGGATACACTGGAAAATAATTTTCGCCATGCGGTCCATGACCTTCTCTCAGCGCCCGCACAAAATCTGATTGTGTCCACGCACCAATCCCTGTTTCATTGTCTGGTGTAATATTGGGGCTATAAAACGTCCCGAACGGCGTTGCGATGGGTAGTCTGCCCGCATAAGCTGGCGTACGCCCATGAACATTGGTATGACAAGCGATACAATCGCCCGCTTTCGCCAAATACTCTCCCTGACGAATAAGCGCCTCTTCTTCTGCATCTTTTCCCGGGCTGGTTGGCGGATAAGCGGCATAATAGCCATCCACCACCTCCAAAACTTGCTTAGTTTCTGGCGCAGAGACCGGTTTGCGCTCAGCAGCAGCCCACGTCGTTGGCAACCACATAGCGGAAACAATCAGACAAATCGTGCATATTCTTATTGTTGGCAAAAAATCCAAAATGTCCCCTTGAAGAAGGATACAAAATCGCCATTTTATACCGGCAAATGGTCATCTTGCAATGATTGCATATCAATTACGAAGCGATACTGAACATCTCCGCGCATAACACGCTCATAAGCTTCATTAATTTTTTGAATTGGAATGATTTCAATATCGCATTCAATCTGGTGTTTGCCGCAATAATTTAACATTTCTTGGGTTTCAGCAATACCACCAATCAACGAACCACTCAGGTTTTTTTGCTTAAAAATCAGGCTCTTGGAAGAGACCGGATGGGGTTGTGGCGAAATACCCACCATGCATAACGTTTTTTCTGGCTTGAGCAAATCTAAATATAAATTCACATCATGGGGTGCTGAAACCGTATCAATCATAAAATCAAAAGAATTCAGATGTTTTTGCACTTCCTCTAATTGGCTAGAAATAATGACCTCATGCGCCCCCATTTTAAGAGCCGCTGCCTTTTTCTCAGGAGAAGTTGACAACACAACGACCTGTGCACCCATAGAACTGGCTAATTTGACCGCCATATGCCCTAAACCACCCAGACCGATCACCCCGACTTTATCTGATTTGCCAACTTTCCAATATTTGAGAGGAGAGTAGGTAGTAATCCCGGCGCATAACAAAGGCGCAGCAGCCGCAAGATCTAAATTGTCCGGAACACTCAGTACAAAATCTTCGTGGACCACAATATTATCAGAATATCCTCCTTTGGTCGTTTGCCCATCTTGTTCGACACTATTGTAGGTAAAGACACTTTTGTCGCAACGTTGCTCTTTATGATCTTTACAAGGTTGGCAATGCCCACAAGACCCCACCATACAACCAACGCCCACTGTAGCACCCGGTTGATAGCGGGTGACTTTGGCGCCTACCTTTTCAACCACCCCCACAATTTCATGCCCAGGGACCAAAGGATAGACAGCACCGCCCCATTCATTGCGCACTGTGTGAATATCTGAGTGACAGATACCGCAGTATTTTATTTTAATATGCACATCATGCTCGCCGAGCTCACGCCGATTAAATTCGTAAAACTTTAAAGGAGAATCAGCGCTAAACCCTGCGTAAGATCTGGTTTTTATCATAATTATCACTCCGTTGAAAATGCATCTGACATCATAACTCCCCAGGCACGTCATCCTTAGCGCGTTTTTTGCGCGAAGGATCTCAGAATTAAGCACCGTGCCGACCTCAGGAGATCCTTCACTGCGTTCAGGATGACGTACCTGGGGGAGTTACCTCACACCCAAAATAAGCTTCAATTTAGATGGTATAGTCGGATGAGTCAATGTAAAGCTTGCACGCCTACACGTCATCCTGAAAGTGGCTCAATCTTGTTGACAACTCAGATGCATGCGTCCCGCAGCTTATCCACTGGCTCCAGGGCTGCTTAAGATAAACTGTCCACAGCCCCTAATATCAGCCTTTGTTATTCACTAAATTTCTGGTAATTTATAACCTATAAAAATGTAACCCAAGTTAAGGAAAGCAATATGAAAATAGGAATATTAGGGCAATGATATGGCAGGCGGGATTCTTGACTACACAGAAGAAATGGCGCAAAATATGCGCAATTGGTTTAATCAATGGGTTCACAAAAAATTTTTATGAAAAAAATAATAGCCATCATTACCTTGTGTGCTTTCTCGGCTATGGTAAACGCTTGGGGAGAAGGTTGCCGTCTATACAAAGTACATATCAAAAACACTGGTTCGGCGGACTGTGTTTTAAAAAAGCAGTATATTCTATACGGAAAATTGACTGAGCACTCCCAAATACCTGAGGTTGTTTTTCGGGGGCAGCAAGCTCAATTTGAGATGACAAACAGTCAGATTGATAGGTTCTTAGAAGCAGGATGTCTGCTTTCTTATGAATGTGGTGACGATAAGGAAGTTACTTTTTTCACGACGACACATATGCAGCAACCTACTGTCATGAAAACAGATAAGACTCTCAGCGCCATTGTAGACTCTAAAAACATGGAAGTCAGTTTTAATACAAGCCGGTGTAATAATGTATATGGCAGAAGCCATGAGGTTACTTGGGAACTTCATCCGTAAAAGATAGTATGAGGGCTGCCCCCCTGTGTGATGAAACAATGATTCAAATAAAGTGTTTTTAAGCACCGCCTCTTCATGTGCTCTTCCTAGGGATTCTGTACTTAACATACCCTAAATCTGTCAAGCCAATTGCCTCTTTTTTATTGAGCAATTTGAGTTAATTTGGTCTCCAGATATTAACTCGAAATGAATCTCAGCATGGTGGGTATTATTGCGGCACCCGTGGATTCAGCGGCATCGTTGCAGACTTTCTAATCATTAATCCCCTTATGAGGATTTATTGTTTTTTTTTCAAAAACATCATCTATACTAAAACAAACTTCTAACACAGATCAGGACTATCATGCCTATCAAGCAAATCGTCATCACATTCTGTACAATCCTTCTGATCCCTTGTGCTCAGGCTACCACAACATTAGACGCTAGTTTTCCTTATGGATCAGCACCGCAAGGCAATGTTTGTGTCACATCCGATAATTATGCAACCCCCGAAACGCTCCTCGGCTCCTGGGCTATGCAACGAGCAGTTGAATTAGACATTGCGTCACAGGTTTTACCTTCCATGTTTACCACGAAAAATATGGTTTATGGTGTGGGTACCGCAGCGATTGGTGATCAATTAGGTATACCAAATTGTTCTGGTGGCTGTAATCAAATCAATGGCTTTTGCTTCGCTTTAAAATTTAACGACAAACTCAATTATCCTTATATGATTTTTCAGTCCGTCAATATTGGTGCCAACCCCAATTCATTTGATATTTATTTGCCAGGCGGCGGATCAGGTGCGTTCCCTGCACAATGCGCCCAATTTTGGGGGACTGTTGACAGTGTAAATTGGGCTGATCACATTCAAAACGCAAAAGATTGTAGTACTTATTTTAATAATTACAACACGATAAGCAGCGACTATGTAGTAAGTTACGCGGGTGAGCCACATACTGCGAAAGATACACTGATGAATGCCTGTACATTTTCTTCTTCTGAAATAAGTGGGTTTAATACCCAAAATTTTGAGCATGTGACCGTAGTACCCGTTACTTGCCCAACGACCTTAACCCAGATCACAGGACTGCAATTATCAAGCAGCATTACCACAATTGGCAATCAACCCATCCGTAATTTGAGCCAACTTACTGATGAAGACTTTCAAACAAGCAGTATCAAAAATGTCACCACGACTCAGATGCAAGATTGTAAAACCCCCTCTTCTGGCTACTGCGGCAATACAACCAATACAGTAACCAATTATGAAGCGTCTATTTCTGCCAGTCTCGTAGCACCGATCCTAACCGGTACTAATTACTGTACTGAAAACGCCAGCTTCTCAGGAGGGTTTTGCTCTTGGAATCAAGGACAATCCAGTGGAAGTGGATCTTGTAATGAATCTAAAAGTCAATGCATCAGCTGCGGGAACGCTGCCAATTGGTGTACTTGTGAAAATGGAAAACTACTGGGCTGCGAAGCCTCCTATCTGGGGTCCTAGCCGCTAACCATATGAATTAACGCAGGCGTTATTTGCTTACGGCTCAAAAACACGGGGCAACACCAACGGATGCCTTAATTAGGGGATAGGTGGGTGTCATAAAGAGTGATATAACGCGGTTGAAGTATCAAAACTCACGTGTTTCAGGACATAAAAAAACATCTTCCCCGTGAATTATAACAGGATAAGCATCGCCTGCGACCACTTTGTTCACGAGCAGTTGGTGATTTCATTATCAGCTATTTTGCTCTAAACGACCTCCACACGACATGAGCGAGTAACTGAATTACATGGGGTATTGATGAAAAAAATTGCTTTATTAGGAATGCTTTCAGGGTCAAGTCCTAAAAGGTAAGCTATTGGCAGATAGAGGCTACTGGTTAACCCCATGGATAAGCGGGATTCTCGGTGTTTAACCATGCGTATTCTTTTAATAATACACCCACTATTTTCGAGGCTCTACCGAATGCTAATTTTTCTTCAAACACAGAAACGGCCTTTACCTACACATTAGGTGCTGGTGTGCAACGAGTTATAAATCAACACTGGCAAGTAGGGATTGGATATGAGTTTGCTGATTGGGGGAAAAGCAAGCTGAGTCGCGCGCCAGTTCAAACTTTAAAAGCGGTCTGTCTCTGAATCATTTACTTAAAAGAAGCGTTAGTATCGTTTTCACAGAGTCCTTTCCCCACTTAGAGGTTTAAGCTGCGGTGTTTTTTTTGATGGCGTTAAAAGATTGTTCTCTTTAGTAATAATCTTTGATTGTTGTGCCTGCTTTTGAATATCATTCATGTCGCTGCCTAGCTCCCCCTCTGCTTGCGTGACTAAGGTTTGTGATTCCTCATTTATAGATGGAGGCTTATTTATTGCTTCATGTTTGGATTTGTTTTCTGGAAGATAAGCTTCATTTGCAATGTTTATTTTTATTTCAGCTCCTGGAATCTGAATTTCTGCGTCTTGAAATGCTCGCTTCAGCAAACGAATTGCTGATGATTTAACTTTTAGCCAATTATATTGGCTTCCATCCAACCAAAAATAAATGCACAAAACGACATTGCCCGATGTTAAACTATTGACTAGAACCAAAGGTTCAGGCTCTTGTAAAATAGCAGTATGATTTTTAAGCGTATTTAAAGCCAGTTCTTGAGCTGCAGAAATAGACCCTGCACTGGAAATTTCAATTAAAAATGTTTCCCTGCGTTTGGGGTTACTTGTAAAATTATAAATATTACTTTGGTATACAATGGCATTAGGAATTTGCACCTCATGACCGTCTTGAGTCATCAGTAAGGTTGCTCGCGTGGTTAATCCTTGAACATACCCTGTAACGCCAGCAACCTCAATCAAATCATCGTTTTTAAACGGATTTTGAACGCTTAACAAGACACTTGCCAAAAGATTCTCAGTAATATTTTTAAACGCGATACCTAAGATAATACCCAATACACCAGTTCCTCCGAGAATCGTTAACGCAATATTTGTTAATCCTAACAGTTTCAAAATGAAATAAATTCCAACAAGAAAACATAAGAAAGCTACTCCACGAGATATTACAAGTGATAATAGGGGGTGAAGTTCTCGCGAATTTAAATATCTGCGACTCGCCGTTGTTGCTATTAACGCGATAACCCAGAAAAATATTAGAATTAAACAGGATAAAATAAGTATCGGTATACTTCTTAGAAAATTCTGCCACTGCTCTTTGAATCCAGTACTTACCAAGGTGCTCATATCCCAAATTGATGAAGCAGTGATCTCTATTTGATTAACAACAGCCACAACATCCTGGGTATTTTTTCCCAAGGATTCAGCCCATGTTTTATGTTCTTTCGTTTTAGTTTTACCTTTTAAAAACACAACCCCATTTTTGACTGCTACCTCTGGATTTTCATACCAGGTTGTTGCATTAAGTATCTTTTCAATCCGATCGCTTATTTCCGTATCTTCAGCGACAGGCTTTACATCTACTTTATTAGACACATCGGTTATTGAGGCTGAGGCAAGAGATTGGGATACATTTGACTTTATATTTTCTCCCGAAGCAGGAGTAATGAAACTCACCCCAAAAAAACCGATTAAAACAAGTAGTAATTTATTTCTTGTGAGCTGTGTCTTTTTTAGTCGCATGAGAGGTAATATCCTTATGTAGGCACTATTTTATGGTCCGTGCTTCCTGCCACCATTTTTCCAACTTGTTGCAAGTTGACTATGTCAACCATAACAAATTATGACCTCAAGAGCCATTATTGCCATGCTGCTTTTTCCAAACAAAGATCCTGATATCGCTTTTAGCGACGGTTGGTGTCTTTGGCAAATTCGATATAAAACCAGAAATGGCTTTCCTAACGCTAAAAATTAGAATAGCTAGTTTTGAACCACCATACGCACCAACTGGTATATCATGTATATAAGTTTACCGAATGCACTATAAACATGGCGACGGAGAATGATTCGCCCTATACTAAAATAATTGTCGTTTCGAAGTGAGTGCCACCGACCGTAAGATAGCGCCTATATGAACAGCTGAACTAATGAAGAAAGGGCATACAGAAAATAACCATTACTTATAATATGGCAACTGGCGTGTTATATCCGATAACAGGACTACTATTATGCCCAACTATTGCTGCTGCCGCTAGGTAACTCAGCTCCGTTTCAGTCATTGCCAATGCATTGAGACTACGATGGAAAACGTTATAGCACGTTATGAATTGAAGATGGAATTGGGAATCAAAAGGATAACTTTACGATGGCACTACGATTAATTGAAATAATTTTACCGAAAAAAGATGCGAAAAATGTGCGCAGCATTCTCAAGGCGCATCTGGTACTTGAACATCGCGAGCTTCAATTATTGAATGGTGAAGTGTTGGTGCGAATTTTGCTGAACGTGGAACAAAATGAGGCGGTGCTGGATTTATTAGAGGACCATTACGCCAATGTAGATGGATATCGGGTGGTGATTCTGCCTGTGGAAGCAACATTGCCACGTGCTGATGAGGTGCCGGCTGATGATACGCTCGAGCAAAAGTCTCCGGACAGAATTGCTCGAGAGGAGTTGTATGAGGACATAAAGAACGAGGCGCAATGTTCGTGGATCTATATGGCAATGGTTGTTTTATCCACTATTGTCGCGGCAGTTGGACTGCAGAACAACAGTGTGGCAATTATCATTGGGGCGATGGTGATTGCGCCGATGCTCGGGCCGAGTATTGCATTAGCGCTTGCCACGACCCTGGGTGACCTGACTCTCTTGTGGCGCGCGATCTTGACAGGATTGGCCGGGATTGGAATGACGTTGGTTTTGTCGACTATCCTTGGCGCACTCATGCATATTGATCCAGCGATGCCAGAGATTGCATCACGTACGCAGGTAGCTTGGGGTTAGATCTTTTTCTTGGCGGAGGACAGATTGACTTAATACAAATCATGTTAATTGAAAATTATGGAGAATTTGCTGCAGAACATAGGCCCGTGACAAGATGGCAAAGCAAAAAATTGCATTGATGCGACGAATGATTGCAGCCGTTTCAGACGATGGATTAGAAGTAGATTTGGGACAAGGGAATCTGTCATTTTCAGTATAAATAAAAATTAGTACGTTACTCGAAGAGTTGACCGGCAACAAAGCTACAAATGTAGGTTTGTTGTCGGTCAAGCCAAAGTAATTCGATTACTAGTAGCGCCTATTTTTGAAATAAAATTGCCAAAACATTTAATACATTCATTTGAGTTGTATGATCAATAACCCCCAACTTCTGAACAATACGAGATCGATCAATTGCCCTTATTTGGTCTAGAGCGATCTGTCCTTTTTTGTCTTTAAATAAGGTCATCACTCTTGTCGGAAAATTATCTTTAATAGTACTGGTCATTGGTGCAATAATAACCGTTTTTAATCTACTTAAATTCATAGAATCCGGAGATATAATAATTGCGGGACGTGTCTTTTTTATTTCAGAACCGATAGTAGGATCTAAATTTACCAGAACAACATCAAATCTTTTTATTTTCACCATGTCCATTCATCCATATCGAAATCATTTTCTATATCGAAATGAATTTTTTCACTACTCGAATCGGCAATAGCATTAAATTTCTCCAGCCATCCTTCTTGTTGATTTTTTATTGGAATTAATGTCAGCCCACCCTTTTCATCTGCTTTAATCTCCAACTCTTCCCCGGGATATAAATGAGCCTCTTTAATAATAGTTGACGGTATCCGTATACCGATAGAGTTCCCCCATTTCGTTAAAGTGACAATAGACATAGCGCCCCAAAAATGTATAAACATAGTATAATTATACATTTGGCATACAACAAATCAAGCTTTTACTGTTAATTTAATAGAGGCCCCAAAAACCGCTTAACACGCCCTGGCTATGCTTCTTTTTCCAAGCATTGGTCAGCATATTAGTAGTGAAAATGGTTTTTTCTATAACAGTGGATGTGAAAATATATCTCAAGCCAAACAAAGAGTCTGCCAATTTGTTCATTAATGCACGGCATTTTTGCTAAAGCACCGACAGGCTTGCAATAGAGTCATTTTACTTTTAGCTGACCTGAGCAAGCCTATAACAAATCACAAATGCCGCCCACCATCCACCTGCAAGCTCTGACCCGTCACATACGTATTATTCACCAAATACATCATCGCTTGCGCAATGTTTTCTGGCGTACCATGGCGTTTGAGAAGGGTTTTGGTGATGATTTTTTCTTGAATGGTTGAATCTAATTGATTAGCGCCTTCCGGCCACATGATGGCGCCAGGAGCAATGGCGTTCACACGCACGCTGGGGGCAAATTCTTGTGACAAGGCACGAGTCTGCATGGCCAGGGCTGCTTTGGTTTGGCAATACGCTGCATAGCCACGTAGTGGAGTATGTGCGTGCACATCAGTGATATTAATAATGCTGCCCTGTGTGGCTTCTAAATAAGGGAATGCCGCGTGACTCAATTGATAAGGAGCTTGCACATTACAACGCCACATCCGTTCCCAATCTGGATCCTGTCGAGAAAAAATAGACGCGTTATTAACGATCAAATCTAAACGCCCCCACTGAGCTACCGTCCCCTCCAGTAAGAATGATACAGCGGAGGGAGAGCATAAGTCTGCGGACAACGCTACGGCACTATTAGCGCGTAACTTATTGAAAGCTGCGACCGACTCTGTCGCAGCCGCTTCCGAATGGTGATAGTGCACCACCACTCGAAAACCTGCTTGATGTAATTGATTAGCCAGCACAGCACCAATACGTTGCGCAGCGCCGGTGATCAACGCAACGGGCCGTGCTGCTGGAATCACAAGACTTGATTCCCTGCATCTTTGCCGCGTCGATTCAAACGCGCATGGATTTTTTTGCTAAATTTAACGACTCTCGAAGTCGTTGCCGGACGTCGTTCGCTTTTTTCAATCAGAGATGATGCACGCGTATCACGCATAAAAATATACACAATCAAAGAACAGGCAATACAAGCCGTCACATACCAATAAAAACCGCTTTCCATGCCCCGCGACTTAAACCAGAATGCAATGTACTCAGCCGTACCACCAAACAATGAAACCGTGACCGCGTAAGGCAGGCCCACACCCAATGTTCTGATTTCCACTGGAAACAGTTCTGCTTTTACCACCGCATTAATCGAGGTATACCCACTCACAATCGTCAGTGCCATCATAATATATAAAAAAGCAACCCAACAGGAGGAAACATGATTTAACGCCGTTAAAATGGGCACGGTACCAATTGTTCCCAGTACGCCAAACGCAATTAAAATCGGGCGACGTCCCACTCGATCCGACAAAGCACCAATCAATGGTTGTATAAGCATAAACACAAATAAAGTCGCCGCAGAGATCAGAGTTGAATCGTTTTTACTGAATCCAGCCGAATTCACCAAATATTTCTGCATATAAGTGCTATAGGTATAAAAAGCCAAGGTTCCACCCATAGTCAAACCAACTACAATCAAGATTTCTCGTGGATAACGAAATAAAGTGCGCAATGTCGATTCTTTTTTGGGAGTCTGGACCCTCGTCAGAAACGATTGAGTCTCTTGCATGCCCAAGCGCAACCGCAGTGCCACCAAAGCCAACAACGCGCCGATCACAAAGGGAATGCGCCAACCCCAAGACTCTAATTGGGCTTCGGTTAAAAACCAATGTTGTAATAAAATTAAAATCAACAAAGCAAATAATTGCCCCGCAATCAACGTCACATATTGGAAACTTGAATAAAAGCCACGCCGATTAGGCGTAGCCATTTCCGACAGATAGGTCGCTGACGACGCATACTCGCCCCCCACAGACAACCCCTGTAATAGCCGCGCAAATACCAATAAAATCGGGGCAGCAATCCCAATACTTTGGTAGCTGGGGGTTACCGCAATGATCAGTGATCCGATACACATGATGATCACCGAACCAATAAGTGCTTTTTTACGCCCACGTCGATCCGCGTAAGTCCCCATCAACCAACCACCCACCGGACGCATAAAAAATCCCACAGCAAAAATTGCCGATGTATTCAATAATTGCGCAGTCAAATCACCGTTTGGAAAAAATGACTTGGCAAAGTAAATCGAAAACGCTGCATAAACATACCAATCATACCACTCAATCAAATTACCGATTGAGCCACGCACAATTGATTTTAAGCGCGATCGCGTGGAAATGAGGTCCTCTTTTTGCTGTACCGTCGTTTTTCCCATAAGCTTTGATACTCCACAACAATATAACTATTTTTCAATTTTTTGAGCTTTTCTCTTATTTTGTTCTAATTGCTTCTCCAGCATCGCCTGCTGTAATATCTGTTCCAACTTAGCCATTCCATCATAATAATATTGACGACATGCCGCAAAAAAACAGGCCGCGTCTACGATTAATTTGGGGAGCTTTTTTGAATCGAATACCAGAAGAGCCACACCTAAGGTTAATAATAATTGCCCTGAACTCATGAAGACGGCTTATTGTTATCATCAGAAGACAAAGCGTCACGGAATTGTTTGATGGCAGCTCCGAGATCTGCGCCGATAGATTTTAGTTTATTCGTTCCGAATAATCCAATAATAATCAAAAAAATCAATAACAATGATAATGGACTCATTCCACTCAATCCCATTTTTTACTCCTAGAACTAGGTTTAATCAGTGCCAAACAACCACCCGTAACAGCGGCCCCCATAACAAACATCATCAACTCATTTTGTTGTAACCATTGCCCGTAATGCAAGCCCAACACCAACGTCATGGCCAGAAAAACCCCTAAGCTAACACCGCGCAAAAACCCTCTATCGTGTGCAGGCGAATCAACAGGCATTAGTGTAGGAACCTTTGGATCTTTGAGCCGCGATAATACATCATTAAGCAAACGTGGCATATAGGGAAGATCCTCGATGATAAAAGGAATGTTCTCGCGCATATGTTTAAAAAAGGCTTTAGGACCCATCTGATCACGTAACCAACGTTCAATAAATGGTTTGCCAGCAACCCATATATTCAAATCTGGGTAAATGTGCCGACCCAACCCCTCTACAGCAAACAACGTTTTTTGCAGGAGCATTAATTGCGGTTGAATTTCCATGTGAAAGCGTCGTCCCACTTGTAATAATTGTAAAATCAATTGCGCAAACGAAATATCTTTTAATGGTTTTTCAAAAATAGGTTCACAAACCGTACGGATCGCCGATTCAAATTCTTCGATGCGAGTATGCGGCGCAACCCAACCTGACTCTAAATGTAGAATGGCAATCCGACGATAATCCCGATTAAAAAATGCATACAAATTTTCTGCCAAATAACGTTTATCGCTCGCACCCAACGTCCCCATAATCCCAAAATCCACACAAATATACTGCGGGTTTTCAGGATTTTCGGTCGATACAAACACATTACCAGGGTGCATGTCCGCATGAAAAAAACAGTCGCGAAATACCTGGGTAAAAAACAGATGCAAGCCTCTCTCAGCCAAACTTTTAAGGTTAACACCGTGGCTAAGCAGCTGCTCTAAATCAGAGGAAGACACACCATGAATTCGCTCTAAAACCAACACATTTTTGTGCACATAGTCCCAATAAATTTTGGGCACATACAATAGAGACGAATCTTGAAAATTACGTTTTAATTGGGTTGCATTGGCGGCTTCGCGTTGTAAATCCAACTCATCCAACAAATTGCGTTCAAACTCTGCGACCAAATCTTTGGGCTTTAAATACTTCGATCCCCACCAGTGCCGATCCAGCATCTTTGCCATTTTTTTAAGGATAGCCAGATCCCGGTCAATGATCTCGCGAATATTCGGGCGCAAAATTTTTATCACTACCGATTCGCCGGTTTTCAAATAAGCAGTATGTACCTGAGCGATGGAAGCTGAAGCCAAGGGCGTTGAGTCAAAGCCATCAAATATCGTGAAGGGCGATTGGCCGTAGGTTTTTTCTAGCATGCTAATCACTTGTTCGCTAGAAAAGGGCGGTACACTATCGCGAAGCTTAGATAACTCCGCCATCATGTCTGCAGGCACAATATCAGGTCTGGTCGATAAAGCCTGTCCAAATTTAATAAAAATAGGTCCCAGTTTCTCGAATGTTTCGCGCAATGCCACGCCACGCTGAAAGGGCTTGGTCCGAAACCAATTCCAAGGATTGAGATAAACAACAAACCGGAATGCTGCAAAATAAGGAAAAGAAACCAACAGGCGATCTAACCCGGACTGAGCCAGAACATAATTGATGTACAGAAATCTCCGCGCTTGTTTAAGGGAGCTCATGATCGACTGACAACTGATTAAAATGAGCAAGCAATCGATCTAAACGCAAACTCAGATCATCCACATCCTGAAAAAAATCTTGCACTTCTTGTCGACAGGGAACCAACTGACGCTCTTCTTGCATATATTCCGTCATAGAGCGCTTTAAGGACGACATAAGGCGCCGATTGAAAGCCCGTCCTCCGCGCACCCAAGACCCAATTTGATGCGCAACCACATCTCCCGTAAAATGCGCCAGATGCCCTTCCCAATCCACCTCAATATTATCAAACAAGGCTTTCACCTCTTGTCCCAACTCCACATCTCCGGTGATGCGAATATTATCATTAAAAACAGAACGTAATTTAGAAGCAGGTAATAAACTCAACCGGATCAATCCTAGCGGGTTAGAGTGAATCACGGTATCCGGAATACCTTCATAATAAGCCAATAACCGCACGCACCCCTGATGGAAATTTAAGAAAAAACACACATTAAGAGGATTGATCACCACCTCTAAAACCTTCCCCTCTAAGGGTTTTATTTTAGCAGGCATATCCTCGTCTAATGTCAAAGCACAATTAATGGCTTTTTGAAGCGCTAACAACGAATATTCTTTGAGCAAAATGAACCCTCATTAATATTTATAAGCAATATGCAAAGCAACAATGCCGCCGCTTAAATTGTAGTAACGACAATCAGCAAAACCTACTGCTTCGATCATCGCCTTTAATTCTTCTTGAGTAGGATGCATCCGAATCGACTCTGCCAGATAGCGGTATGAATCTTCATCTTGTGCAACCCACTGACCAATTTTAGGTAATACGTGAAAAGAATACCAGTCATAGATAGGTTGTAAACCGGGTATCACTGGTGCAGAAAACTCTAAAATCATGATCTTCCCACCAGGTCGGCATACCTGATACATCGAACGCAATGCAGCATTCTTATCTGTCACATTTCTTAAGCCAAATCCCATAGTAATACAATCAAAATGATTGTCGGAAAAAGGCAAACACTCTGCATTAGCTTGAACATAGTGCACCGCTTGCACCAAACCACCGTCTATCAAACGATCGCGTCCTATCGCCAACATACTCGCATTGATGTCCGCCAAAACCACTTGACCACTGGGGCCCACCGCATGCGCAAGTAACAGAGCCAAATCGCCACTGCCACCAGCCAAATCTAAAACGCACTGACCTTTTTGGACTCTAGACAACTCGACCGTCAACCGTTTCCACCAACGATGAACCCCAAAAGACATCAGGTCATTCATCAAATCATATTGATGCGCAACAGAATGAAATACCTCAGCAACTTTACCCTGCTTTTCTTGGATGGGTACCGTTTGAAACCCAAAATGGGTTTGCTGTTCATCAGGAGACATAATTATCTTAATTTATAAAAACTGCAGTGTAATCTATTTTCAAAATATCTACAAAAGCTTTACAAATACACCGCTTTATTGTACAATATTACACCTTTTGATTCAGAAAACAACCAGTCACTGAGGTCACCATGTTTGGAGTTCAACTTAAAGCCCTAAAACAAAGTATAGCCGCTGCAAACAGAATAGCCGATCCAGAAAGAGCCATTGACGCATACACTGACATTATCAACGAAAAGCTGCGAAGCGGAAATAAAACATATACGGTTGCAGTTATTTTATTTCTCGATGATGACAAATGTGCTGATATCTATTGTCGCCGCGCCAACATGTATGAAAAATTGGCCAAACGATCTTTGTTTAGAAATAATGAACCCCAAGCACTTGGGTACTACATCAAAGCCTTAACAGATATGAGTCGCGCAAACAAAGCATCGGAAAGATTAGACAAAAAAAATGCCTGTCGCAAACAACACCGCGACTATGAAGCAGTCATAAACGAGATCGAGCAAAATATAAAGACAGCCATTCCTAGCGTTTCAAGAAAAAGAGGGTTAGAAACATCAAGCGATATGGGATC
This sequence comes from uncultured Legionella sp., assembly GCA_903877115.1. Classification (GTDB taxonomy): domain Bacteria; phylum Pseudomonadota; class Gammaproteobacteria; order Legionellales; family Legionellaceae. The sequence goes on along the minus strand of CAIRCS010000003.1, from coordinate 34,112 downwards.
TACCGTTTTTGAAAAAAAACCTTCTTCAAATTATCATTTGCGCAACACTAGAATGTGGAATCCTAAAATAGATTATGAAGAAAAGGTAGATAGACTTGAAGATGAGCGCTTGGGTAATAATCCCAAACGTAACCGCTCATAACACAAGACCGCTCCTCTATTAACGTCTTTGCGAGACGTGTAAAGACAAGCAATCCAGCAGATTTAAGGTCTCTGGATTACTTCGCTGCGCTCGCAACGACGGTATTTTTATATTATCTGTACAAGTTTTTCCGATTAAAAATTGTTGACATTTGAGCCCATCAAGTAAAAAATCAAAAGATAGCTTTTCAAGAACGCTGTTGTTCCCGCGCGTATATAAAAGACTTACATGGAGAAATTGATGACAAAGATGTCAACCCTGTTTTTATCTTTATGCCTGATATTCGGTTCTTTTCATAGTTATGCCAGTCAAATACACACATTCGATCCGCCACCCCACCCCTCTCCCTAAAGGATAGAACCATGCTGAGATACCTAGAACGGAATCATCCAAAAATCCAAAAATGGGACCCTACAAACCCTTTTGATATAAAAAACGTCGTCTGGATTGATTTAGTATCTCCCAGTCGCGATGAGGAACACTTTCTCGAAACCCAATTAGGCTTTAACTTACCCAGTCGCGCTGAGATGGTAGAGATTGAATTATCCAGTCGGTTATATTGTGAAAATGACACTTATTTTATGACAGCTACCATGATTGCTCATTCAGACTCAGATACCGCTGATCCAGTGTTAGATCCTGTCACCTTTGTATTGAACAAAAACCAACTAATCACGATCCGTTACATCGAGCCGCAGTCATTTCGATTATTCGATATTCATACAGAAAAACTTTCCGATGATCATCGTGACCCTAATTTTTTGTTAATAAGTCTCTTAGATATTACGGTTGATCGGTTGGCAGATATTTTAGAATTAGCGGGTCATCGTTTGGATGCGTACTCTCAAACTATTTTTAACAAAACGCATAGAACAACCAAACATGATTATCCTCATTTAATGCAGCAAATAGGAACCATCGGCGATTTGAACACCAAAGCTCGTGAAAGCTTAGTGACCTTCAGACGTTTATTGACTTTCTTTTCTGCAACGTTTGAACCCAAAATGGCCCATTTGACGTCGATCACCGCAGACATTTTGGCTTTGAGTGATCATGCCACCTTTCTATCAACCAAAATTAATTTTTTATTGGATGCAACGTTAGGTTTGGTTAATATTGAACAAAACAATGTGATCAAAACGCTATCCATTGCAGCAGTAATTTTTTTACCACCTACTTTGATTGCAAGTATCTATGGGATGAATTTCAAAAACATGCCAGAACTCTCCTGGCACTATGGGTATATGTTTACCATGGGCCTCATGTTTGTTTCTACCTGGTTGCCCTATAAATACTTTAAATATCGTAAATGGTTGTAGGTAGGCACTGTTGTGCCCACCCAACATCCATATTAACTCGCTTTATGCTCATCCTTAACCCATTTCAGCATCGCAGCACCAAGCACTTGGTACAAGGGCAAAATACCTAATGCCAAATGATAGCTGAACAAAGAAAACTCGTGTGAATGCGCAATTTTACCAACCGCATCAAGCACAGCACCAATCAAAGGCTCCGTAATCGCATCCAAAAATGCATCACTGGCATTGATCAAAGATATAACTGTCCCAGCCAAATATAATGGATTCGATTCTTTTCCTATTACAAAAACAATCGAAAAAGAGCCCAAACAAAAACCAAACACAAAGAGCAGAAATCCTAGCATCCAAATAGGTAATGGATGTACATAAATGACTAAAGTCAACGCTAATGCGGAGATAAGTGTAGAGTAACCCATTAAGGCGCAACGATTTTTCATCCACCGAGTCACCATGGCAAGCACAGGACTACCAATCCCTAATCCCACAAATACAACCGATATCAAAGTTGAGCTGGTTAATTTATCCAAATGGTACGCTTGTTGTAAAAAAGGATTTCCCCACAGCCCACAAAAGATAACTACCGGTGAAAAAGCCAATCCACCATAGGCTGTCAACAACCAGTTTTGTTTATTGTTGATGATTAACATTATATTTTGCCAAATACTTCGCGTATCCTCATCTGCTATCTTTTGAGCTTCGGCAGCATGATTAATCCCTGTCGAGGGCACATCTCTCACATAAATCAAAAAAAACAGGCCTAAGACAACGCCTAACCAAGCCAAATCAACCAGGCTATTACGCCACCCTACGTGTTGCATTAACCAAGCCAAGGGCATTTGTCCGCATATAGCGCCTACCATAGCAGCTGCTACAACAAATGAAGCTAGCAAAGCATAATGTTTTTTATCAAACCAAACAGCAGCGAGTTTAAAATAAGCAATCGTTGCAAACGACACACCCACTCCGGTCAAAGCGCGACCTATAATGGCTGTATTCAAATGTTCTGCTTGTGAAAAAACAAAAATACCCAATGCACAAGCAAAAATGGCAAGACTGGTCACCCAGCGTGTTCCGTAATGATCTAAAATTATGCCGACAAATAATGGCACAATGAGGTAAGTCCAAAAATAAACTCCGGACAAAACCCCTAAACCTAAGCCTTGCAAATGGAAGGATTCCATCAATTGACTGGCCATAACACTGGGGAAATTTTGTAAAATATATTTATAAAACAAAAAAGCCGCACACAAGCCCATCACCAGCATAGCGCGGCCGGATTGTGATGGCTTTGAAACGGTTTTTGTGTGATCCATGAGTCTCTCCTAATAAATAATGTCAAATCGTATGGAGTTCTGCCCTAGAGCATCTCAATCCAACGATCAGCACACCCTAGGGTTCGGAGAGGAAAAATAAAAACACCACATAAGAAATGGCAATAGACGCAACAGATCGCAAACTCATCTTGCAAGAGAAAGAAAACATAGTTTGTTTTTGCGATAAGTTCATGTGAATCATAATTTTTGATATTAGACAGTTATCATATCCAATTTAGATTAATATTGTCAAGCAAATGAACAGATAAATTGGTTTTGTTTACAGGCTATAACCCCTTGTGTGCTTAAATGCAATGAACGGTGTTTACTATTCGGTACGACATACTAAATCTAAGGTCACTGGTTTGATTCCCCCGGTTTTCGCCGAGGGTTGCAATGAAGATAAAGATGTTTATTTACTACCTGGCGTAGGGTAAAGTAGTAGTATTTGCGCTACTAGCTTCTAATTTATCTAATTCACCAGGATATTTTTTTTCAAACGTAGTAAGTCGATATTGTGCACAGTTGTTAGCTGCTATCGTATAGGCTTTACGGGCTTGGTCACAACTCTTTGCCTGCATAGGTCCAGTAGGACATGTGTCAACGATTTTCTCTAAATCTGCAGCCATTTCACAAAATTTATCTGCTGAATTTTTCATAAGGTTTATCCTATTTAATTTGGCGTGGAGCACGCTTAGCATAGAAAATTCATTTATTCTTGCTGTTTTCTTATCTGTTGTTGTGAGCACTAGTGAATAAATCTACCTAAAGTCACTGGATTGCTTCACTTCGTTCGCAACGACGAGGAATAAGGTGTCGTTGCGAGCGTTAGCGAAGCAATCCAGTGACCTACGCACCTACTCCAAGGACACTGAATTACTTCACTTCGTTCGCAACGACGGTGCTCAGCTCGTCTAATACCACCCCTTACCGCTTTCTTTCCTGCTCCGCCCAAGAACTCAAACCCAATTCTTGCCGTGCTTGGTCCAATTTCTCAATTTGATACCGATACCCAGAATGGGGCGGAATCAAATGATCTTTTTCCAAACCTTTGGCGACGTCATGGTGATCCGCATAAACAGTGCCATATTTTTGCGGTTGCGGTGGATTCTTTCTGAGTTGCCAGCGATCGTAATTTTGCGCTAACAATTCACGAATGTTCAAGCCCAACTCTTGTTGCGCCGCAGAAAGCGGCATGGCAAAAGCTTGCTGTAAATACTCATCTGCGCGTTGACAATCCCGCTCTGCATCCCCTTGACTATAAATACGTCCCAGATAGTACAAAGCAATAGGATTCAAATCAGATTGGGCCACGGTATTCAACAACGTTTCCACTTCGGATTGACGAGCCATATGATTGGTATGCATGAGATCTTGGCAGACATGATTTAATTTATATAAATGCTCTAAAGTAGCTTGGGTCTGCACACCTGACGCGTCCAATGTATGAAAGGCAGGATCAAAAGCCGTACCGGATACCAACTTTTCGATATTCGTGCGTTCTTCGTGTAAATCTTCGGCGTGTTCTAAGCGATTCAATGCGGGTTTCAACTGCTGTAAATAAAAGTTCCGCTCCTGCTCTTCTATTGCTAAAATTTTTTGTAATCGATCGGTTAACATCATGTCACCAAGTCCTTATTATCTAAGACGCACTAGGGCTTGCTAACAATTCAGACCTAAAAGCCATGGATCCCGCGGACAAGCCGCAGAACGTAGGCATCTGAATTACCAACAAACCCTGCCCTATAAATAATATTTTAGCGTAAGTCTGGCGCCTGTCCAGCTCAAGCCGATTGCAATCGTAGTTAAACCCAGCATCCACAGAACTGGCAAGAGAGAAATAGAGAGATGCATATGATACGATTCTGCCCAATGATTCAGGCCAGTACGGAGTAAGATCAATACACTATCAACAAAAATGATAGCCAGAACCGATGCAAAAAAGCCATACCATATGCTTACAAATAAAAAAGGACGCATGATAAACCGATCCGGCGCACCTAATAATTGTAAAACTTGAATATCATTATGCCGATTATGAATCAGCAACCGCAACGTGTTCCCGATAACCAATATCACAGACAATGCAAAGAGCACCGTTAAGCATTGCACCAATTGTTTTAAAAAACCAAGTCCTGAATACAAGCGCTCAATCCAGTCTGAATCAAATTTCACTTCTGCCACATCAGGATTGCTTTGCAAACTTTGCGAAAATTGCTTGATGGCTTCTGGCGTCTGTAACTTGGCGCTTGGAATCACCTGGATCGCGGCAGGCAACGGATTGTATGGCAACGACTGGATAATATCTTGCATGCCCTCTTGCTGAGCTAACAAAGCCAAACCCTCAGTAGGCGTCGTCAACGTCGCCGATTCCACCTCAGGCATCGCACGTATTTTTTGCAAAATCAGCTGTTGTTCAGGGTCACTCAGCGACTGACGTAAATACAACGACATCGTCTCACTACGGTGCCAATATGAATTGAATTCCGATAAATAATGGGTTGCCATCCAGCACAATACCGCCAGCATCAAAGTCACTGAAATCATCACCACCGTCATCAAACTTGACCATGGTTGGCGCACCAACAACCCCATACTGCGCCGGCAAGCGTCTTGATGCGCCTCTGTCCACCAATCCGTCCATTTCAACATATTTTGCCTCGCTTCAAAGCAACCATGCGATGTTTAAGCGTCGCAATTAAGGCTAAATCGTGCGTAGCAATCAAAATAGTCATACCTAAGCGATTCAAATCAGAAAATAATGCCATCACATCCCGCGACAATTCCGGGTCAAGATTGCCAGTCGGTTCATCCGCCAGCAATAACATCGGTTTATGCACAATGGCTCGGGCCAAACCCACGCGTTGCTGTTCTCCACCCGATAATTGGGCTGGCAAATGATGTTGTGCAGATAATAATCCCACACGATCTAAGGCCGCATGGACACGCTTCGTAACGCTTTGGGTCAATAAGCCGCGAATAGCCAAAGGTAAGGCCACATTTTCAAACACAGTACGATCCATTAGTAAATGGGGCGATTGGAACACAATCCCTAAATTAGACCGATACTGAAGTTGTTCATGACGTTTCATGTGCGCTAAATTTTTACCACGCACCAGAACAGACCCTTCAGAAGGTTGTTCGATTAATGCCAACAGTTTTAACAAAGTCGATTTTCCGGCTCCAGAATGACCCGTTAAAAACACCATTTCACCTTGGTCCATCGTAAAATTAACCTGACTGAGGATATCTTGGCCTTTTTGATAATGCTTGCTGACTTGATTAAAGGTTATCATCAAACACCGCATCCACAAATTGACCCGCATCAAATGGCCGAAGATCATCAATCCCCTCGCCCAACCCGATATACCGAAAGGGAAGACCCAATTCATGTGCCAGTGCAAACAAAATTCCGCCTTTCGCTGTACCATCTAATTTGGTCATGGTAATCCCTGTCACACCAACTGCCTCATTAAATTGACGCGCTTGATTCAATGCATTCTGTCCAATACTGGCATCCAACACCAACATCACTTCATGCGGTGCATTAGGATCTAGCTTTTGCATCACACGTTTGACTTTTTTCAGTTCGGTCATCAAATTGTCTTGGGTATGAAGACGCCCCGCTGTATCTGCAATCAGCACATCCATGCCTCGCGCCGTAGCAGCTTGCAACGCATCAAAAATCACTGATGCACTGTCCGCACCCGTGTGCTGGGCAATCACGGAAATCTGATTGCGTTGGCCCCAAACTTGTAATTGCTCCACCGCAGCAGCGCGAAATGTATCGCCCGCAGCCAACATGACTTTTTTGCCCTGACTTTGATATAAATGGGCTAATTTACCAATGGTAGTCGTCTTGCCAGCACCATTCACACCCACCAATAAAATCACGAAAGGCGCCGTTTGAGTAGGCAGCGTCAAGGGTTGCGCACAAGGGTCCAGGGTCTCTTTTAATTTGTTTTTCAGTACAACCAACACCGCCGCACCATCGGCTAATTCCTTTCTTTGGACCCCTGCTGCCAAATCCTGCATGATGCTTTGCGTCATACCAACACCCACATCCGCACTTAATAATGCAACCTCAATTTCTTCCAATACATCCGCATCGATTTCTTTTTTACCCAATACCAAGCGTGCAATACCCTCACCCAATTGATGACGAGTTTTGCGCAATCCTTGTTTGAAGCGTGAAAAGATATCGGCTTTTTCAGTTTTTGAGGGAACCTCCGGCGCAGCAGGAGGGCTTTCTAGCACTTCAGAATGTTCTGCCACTTCTTGCACCGCAAGATCGTCTGGGCTCTGAGTGTTTTGTTTTTTTTTTCAACCAATTTAGCATAGTGTCTGATATACATATTTATTTTTGTATGGCATTATACCATCTTATTGCCCAATACAAACTCTGTGAAAAAAATAAACAACACAGTCCGAATCATTGGCGGACAATTCCGCGGGAAAAAAATCACCTTCCCCGAAGCAGACGGTTTACGCCCAACGTCGGATCGCATTCGAGAAACGGTTTTCAATTGGTTGATGCATGACATCCGCGAAGCACGCTGCCTGGATCTCTTTGCCGGAAGTGGCGCATTAGGATTTGAAGCCCATTCACGCGGTGCCGCTCACGTGGTACTAATCGAAAAAAATCCGGTTATTTACCGGCATTTACAACAAACTGCAGCTGCATTTCATCCGGAAAAACTATCTATTATACAAGCGTCAGCTGCAAACTATCTACAAGCACAACCCGCCACCCAATTCGATATTATTTTTGTAGATCCGCCTTTTGCTCATATAGAATTATTTGAATGCATTCACCAATTTGAGCAATCTGATTTATTAAAAAATCACGGGCTACTCTATGTAGAATCCCCGCACGAACTCAAACTCGATCCCCGTTTCTGGCGACTATTAAAGCTCAAAACAGCTGGTCAAGTTACTTATGCCTTATATACCTTCCACGAATGAGTTTTAGGATTTAATGCTACTGACTATCAGCCCCAGCCATCCGCTTGACATGATGCGCTTCCAATAACGCGGCTTTGAAATACGAATACGTCATATAGAAATCACCCTGGTCTCCGACACTGCTGCCCCATGAATTGCGTAATGTCAGTAAACCGCGATGAAATTGGCCTGTTGCATCGACGGCAATCCCATCATCGTCATAGCCTGTAATCACAAAAGCATGACCAGAAGATTCTTCGTCATCCGCTAATTCGTCAGCCATTTGTGGCAACAATACCCAAGTATCCTTGGTAACATGATGCGATCCCGTTGGTGTGTCATCATAACGCAGTTGTCCCATCAGGATCACGCTACATGTCACGCGCTCTCCTTGACGTAAAATACTTTTGATTTGATACAGAATACGTTCGCGATCACTAAGATTCGAATTGATTTGATCTTTAAGAATTAAAGGATTAAAAGACAGACCGTAATCTTGAATGGGTTGACTAATTTGATGATAGTCAAACACCGACAGCTCATCAGTAACCTCTTCACCAGAAAGTGGGTAATCCACACGCCCCAGACAGCCTCCCGCAGTTTGTACTGCTTTGGGAACAATGCCAAACATAGTTATTTGGGAAAAAAGGTCTTGGCCCCAACCTCCCTCCCAATTACGTTGCACAAAAGCGTTATGGTTCAAATACTGGTTTAAATCTAATTGACACAGCTGACTCACATAATCGCCTTTGCCAATAGCCGCATCCACCGCAGCAGTACTTGCAAACGTCATACACGACCCATGTTCACCTTGATCTAAAACAGGCACAGCATTCATACCCAATTGCACAGTCCGCGGGTAATGCCCAGCGGTAGGACTCATTTTTGGATGCCTAACTAAACCCGATATGCGCTGCGCAAGATTGTTTTTCGTTTCTCTCGTCAAACTCAATTTGAGCATAGAAACTCGTTTAACCCTAGGTCGCGATCCTTGAATCGACAAGCTTCTACCTTGTTGTTTATAGACAGTAGGTTGAATCGTTTGTATTTTGGTCCCCGTAATCATGACGGGCTCTTGAGCATACCCCCAGCTCGAAGCGCTCAAAACCACCAAAACCATCCACCCCAATTTTTTAAACATGCTTCAACCCCTCGGAATGCCAGATGCCTGTTCAATAAACAAACGTTTCAACATAGGCAAGCGATCACTCACGTTTAACCCAAACCGTCGCAATAATTTCGCAGGCATATTGCCGTAGGTAAACAGGCGGTGTATCCCCTGTAAAAATATAATGGCCTGCCACAACTCATGTTTACGCTGACGTTGATAGGCTCGCAAAGCACGCGCCGTCAAAACCGGCGTGGATTGTTTATCTAATAGCGCTAAAAAAGCCGTCAAATCAGCCAAACCCATGTTTAATCCAAGCCCTGCCAACGGATGAATCGTATGCGCAGCATCACCCATAATGGCCCAACGTTCACCGACATATTGTTGTACATGCCGCATCTGTAGCGGATAAGATTTACGTGCAGACAATAATTGAATTTCGCCCAATTTATGTTCAAATGCTTGCGCTAACTCTTGTACAAACACATCTTCAGCAATCGTCATCAATTTTTCAATATGAGGCACCGCACTAGACCAAACAATGGAGCAGCGATGCGGATCAGACAGTGGTAAAAAGGCCAAAGGTCCTTGTGCACAAAACACTTGGTACGCGGTGCGTGTATGTGGTTTTTCAACCGCAACCGTCGCCACCAAAGCATGTTGATGATACGGCCAGGTGGTCATTCCAATCTTCAATAAGTCTCGAGTAGGAGAACGTGCCCCATCCGCAATCAATAAAAACCCGGCTTCATGGCTTTGTTGTTCAGAATGCAGCACTATTTTGTTATCTAAAACATCTAATTTTTTAGTCTGCCATTGGGTGATCACAGGAATGTCACGCGCGCGAATGTGTTGCAACAAAGCTTGTTTCAAATCATTTTCTTCTAAAATGCCCCCCAAACGATCTTGGGCCAGCATCCGCGCATCAAAGACTATCTTTGCCGAGCTCTGGGCATCCCAAACATGCATGCGCTCATACGGTGCGCTCTGGGAACAAATTTGCTCCCATATCCCGATACTTTGTAATAGCTGCTGAGAAGCCAAATTGAGGGCATATACCCGCGGTGAAGCGGTAGTAGGCTCGATCTCCAACAGACCTGACTCTAAAATCATCACCGTATGACCCCGTTTCTGTACCGCCAACGCAGCACACAAACCCATCACACCGGCACCTACTATCACAAAATCAACCAGATCACTCATAATGGGATCCCACAAACCAAATCCGGCACAACACCACCCAAACCCGTTGCATAACGTGCGACCACCCGTTTTAATAAGCGATTATTGTCCAAAACCAACAATCCAAATTGACGTACCATTCGCACCCCAAGATTGGGGTGTCCATACATCGAAATCAATCCATCGGTAAACCGTGCAATCACAGTTTGATCATGCTGGCGTGCTTCTTGATACCGCGTTAATAATGTCGGATCATCAAGACCTATTTGCGTGATCATTTGAGCCAACATCGCCACATCGCGCAACCCCAAATTAAATCCTTGACCGGCCACCGGATGCAAAGTATGCGCAGCATTCCCAATAAACACCACTGGCCCTTGCACAGACTCAGTCATCAACATTTGTCGTAATGGATACGTGAGCCGTTGGCCCACTCCTACAAAACGCCCTAACCGATAGCCAAACACCTTGGTAAGATTCTGTAAGAACGCCTCATCATCCATTTGCGATATGCGTGTCGCCTCTTCTGGAGATAATGACCAGACCACCCCCATACGTTTCGGCTCCAACGGTAACATCGCCAAAGGCCCCGAAGTCGTAAACCGCTCATAAGCAATTCGTTGATGCGCACGCGCTAAATTAATTTGGGTCACCAACGCATGTTGCCCATAGTCTTTGATTTGCACGGGTAATTGACAAAATCTTCGCATACTTGACTGAGAGCCATCCGCTGCGACCACAATCTTAGCTTGTACCGTGTAGTGTTTGTCGTCCATTTGCACGGTAAGCAACTTTTGATCAGAATCAAACGCAACAACCGTCGCCGGAGCCAACACCCTTTGGCGGTCCATGTCTTGATATAAAGCCTGCACCAAATTTTGAATCGGTACAACATACCCCAATGGCGTTTGATCCGGCGCCTCGAGACATGCCGTCCCAAAACGCCCTTGTTCCGAAACATGAATGGTATGAATCCCAGTTGCGGTGGATGCAAGCTCAGACCAAATACCCAGGCTTTGTAAAATACGCAGGGAGGCAATAGATAAAGTCAAACTCCGCGCATCTGTATTGGGTGCTTGCGGCTTAAAAAAATCTTGGCTGTCGATCATCAGGACGCGCAGCCCGGTTGCTTTGAGTCCATGGACTAACGCAGCACCGTTCAATCCACCCCCAACGATAGCAATATCTACTTGATAATCAATCACGTAATAGGGCCTCTATTTCAGATGGTTTTGACTGCAACGCACCCGTTAAATTGTCATAACCTTGTTCGGTTACCAAAATATCATCTTCAATCCGTACTCCAATGCCCCACCAACGTGGATCCAAGTTCGGCATACCATGCGATATATAAATCCCAGGTTCTACCGTCAAAACCATACCTGGCGTCAAATCACGCCACAAACCTGCTATTCGGTAGCGACCACAATCATGAACATCCAACCCCAACCAATGCCCTGAATTATGCATATAAAAAGGTTTGTACGCATTGGTTTCAATCAAATCTGAGACATTACCTTGCAAGATCTGTAAATCGACTAAGCCTTGCGTCAATATCGAGACCACAGTCTTTTGCATCGTATCCCAAGCTACTCCGGGGCGTACCGCTGCAATGGCGGCTTGTTGTGCAGCCAGTACTAATTCATAAATCGCGCGCTGTTCAGCAGAAAATTGCCCAGAAACCGGAAAGGTACGCGTCACATCCGCCGCATAACACGCAAATTCTGCACCGGCATCAATCAAAACCAAGTCCCCGGCCGTCAAAGGCCCATCATTCGCAGTATAATGTAACGTACACGCATTATTGCCACTGGCGACAATTGAATCGTACGCCGGAGCACGACAACCCTGACGTGTAAATTCATACAGCAATTCCGCTTCTAATTCATATTCAAAGCGCATATGCCTGCAAGCACGCATCGCGCGTTGATGCGCAGCCACAGTAATCCGCGCTGCTTCGCGCATACAAGCAATTTCTTCCGAAGATTTGATAAGACGTAATTCTCCCATGACAGGACTTAGATCCAACATCGACTCAGGCACCGTACGTCCAGACCGCAGCTGCTGCTTGCTTTGTTTCAGCGCCTTAATCAATCGCCTGTCCCAAACCATATCTTGCCCAATGGCATAGACCAGTGCCTGTTTATCCAATAATAATGTCGGCAGCTGCGTATCCAATTCTTCGATAGAATAAGCTTTATCAACACTTAATGCTGCACAAGCAGCTTCCGGCCCAAGACGCTTGCCCTGCCATTGTTCTTCACTGATATTACGCGGGCGGGTAAATAAAATACTTTGTACTTCGGGGGCTGATATGACGACCAACACAGCATCAGGCTCCTGAAACCCCGTCAAATAATAGAAATCGCTTTGCTGGCGAAAACGGTAGTCCGCGTCACCATTACGCAATACTTCTTTGGCAGCCGGAATAATCGCCACGGAATGGAGAGGCAATTGTTTGGCTAACATTTGACGCCGTAATCTATAATCCTCTGCCATCATGCGCTCCTAGTGTTGGGTACTCGTTCCACTGTTATGCTGGGCTTGCATATCAGCATGGATAGACAATACTGCCATCCTGGTATACTCGATAACTTCTAATAAGGCACGCTCATCTTCTTCATTCACGCGCAAAGCTGCATAATCTAATTGCGCAAATTCCGTAATATGCTGAATAGCCTCTTGCGCTTCCTCACTTTGCAATTTGTCAAAATTGACTCCCGTCACAGTCAATCCCTGAGTAAACCCTTCACACCATTCACTGAATGCTTGCGCTCGTGTACTCAACGTCGCATCATCATCAGGCAGCATCAATTCAAATTCAAACCCCAATTGTGACAATTGTTGTTGCGAAATACTGAATACATCAAACAAAGCCAAGGTCGCTTGTCGCGTGTCACTGGATTCTCGTTGAGCCAACAATGCACGCAAATAAGACTCCCCCGCGCGTTGACCATCCGCAGCCAAATAACCACATAATACCCCATGCAATTCGGAACAAGAAATCGGCAAATTCAAATCAGAAATCGCTTGCGAGAAATCAAAATAGGGGGGTAATTTTACATAACCATCTGAAAAAACCATGTTTTAATCACAATCCGAGCAAATTGCTAATATTACCGTTTATTCAGTGCTGTGTCAGTATGATCTTTGTGCATTTTTTGGAGACTATCCTAAAAAACGCTTAATACATCGGCATCTCACGATTATAAAAAAGAGAACCCCTAAACAAAACCAATCCAAAGCCATAATCATGAGCGAATAATTCAACGGCATTAAAAAGGTCAAGGCATGGAGCCGAGCTGCACAATAGTAACTGCCTGTTCCACAGATAGAAAACAGACATAATATCACGATCAATCGCTGATTTAGCCACTGGGCGTGAAGAAACCATGCACTAAAACAAGCCCATAAGATCATTAACCAAACGGGAATTAAAGCGCCTTGAAAAGAAAACCCCAACACTTTCAACTGCATCAACAGAGTATCGTTTGCGACCCCACAGCTAAATAATATCAGAAAAAATAATAGCATCGGTCGTGTTATAGGCTGGTACAGTAAATTAATTAAAAACAGCGCGAACGCTACCCAATACGCATATTGCGCATGCTGATAAATACCGGAGAAAATACATAACCACCACTGAATTTGAAAAACAATGACGGATATTCCCATTATTAGTGATGGCCTCATTTTGCGCGTATAGCCAATGGTTTAACAAAATGAAGGTGCATATCGCCTAAATACCCTTCAGCAAAACCCGCTTCACAATATGAAAAATAAAACTCCCATAGCCGTATAAACGCATTATCAAACCCCAATCCAATGACTTTTTCCTGTGCTTGAAAAAAACGCTGGCGCCAAAGACGCAGAGTCTTAGCATAATGCAATCCTATGTCTTCCAAATGCAATAAACGTAAATCACTGGCACGTGTCATGGCAGAGAGGAGAGCAGTAACCGAAGGAATACAACTCCCAGGAAAAATTGACCGTTTAATAAAATCCACTTCATGTTTGGCACGCTCAAACTCTTGATCCTGAATCGTAATAGCCTGGATCAGAATCTGTCCATTGGGTTTTAATAATCCAGAACAGGTGGAAAAAAAAGTAGCGTAATACTGATGACCTACAGCTTCAATCATTTCAATGGACACGATCTTGTCGTAAGTCCCCGTCAAGTGCCGGTAATCTTCTTTTAACAGAGTAATTTGGTGACTTAAGTTTTTATCTGCAATTCGTTGTTTAGCCAGGTCGTACTGCTGTTGCGATATCGTGGTTGTCACGACCTTACACCCATAATATTCAGCGGCATGCAAAGCAAATCCACCCCAACCAGCACCAATTTCCAGTACCGTATCACTGGGCTTTAAATCCAATTTTTTACAAATGACATCCAGTTTGTGTCGTACAGCTGTATTTAAATCCGTATCCTCAGTAGGAAAAATAGCACTGGAGTACATCATGTTTTCATCGAGAAATAAGTTAAAAAAATCGTTACTTAAATCATAATGCTGAGCGATATTACGCCGACTGCCTTTGATGTTATTTCGTTTTAATTGATGAACCAACCAGCGCATAACTTTGGCTAAGTTAAACCTGCCTTTTTCTTCATAGTTACGTGTGATTTGATTGCGCAAAAATAACCGCAATAAGGCCGTTAAATCATCCGTTTCCCAATCGTGCTGAACAAACGCATCCGCGGCTCCCAAGCTTCCCCCCATGACGACGGTGGAGTAAAAACTAGGAGAGGTCACCCTAATCACTGCACTTAAACCAGGAGAGGAACCCTGATCACCAAAGGACCACGACTCATCACCATCCTGAACCGTCAAAAGACCAATTTTTAGTTTTGAAAGACGCATAAACAACAGTTTTTTAAAAAAATTTTTTATCATATTAACCTCGATTAAGACGAAGGATGAGAATAAAACGGGGCACCTTTAAGCCACGTGCGCAAAGATTGCCAATAAATAGCACTAATAACTTTACCCGTCATAAAGGGATAATGAATTAATGTATGCGCCAGACTTTGACTATTCAAATTCTTTCTTTGCAAATTGAGATGGGCAGTAAATATTTTTTTCTGATCCTGAAGATTATTCATATGGACACGCAATTGGTTTTTTGGCGTGTTAAACCACCAATCATGAGTTAGCTCCATGGGCATAAGTGGCGAAATATGAAATATTTTTGGAAAAACAAAATGATGATTTTGATTAAAGCGCACAACGTCGGACTTAGGTGAACCGTTACGTACGTTTAAGACATAGCAATGCTGCTCACCCCAAGGGGTATTATTGATTTCAGCCACAATCACTTCTAGGTGTTGCTTGGTTTTATCATAACAATAATAAAAACTCACCGGATTAAAACAATACCCCCAATAGCGTAAGTGCGTCAGAAGACGCACCGGGCCTTCAAGAACAAAACCAATACGCTCATACACCAAATCAACCACAGCTTGTTTTAGAGATATATTGGGGTCTCCTAAGTGATCTGTGCGACGAAAAGAGGCGATATTGTTTTTTTCTACCGACCAAAACCACTGCGATGCGAACAAGTCATCCAATTCATCTAGATCCAAGTACATCATAAAGACGCGGTAATTAAATTGGTGACAAACCGGACTATAGCGTTTGTGAGTCACAAGTCCGGTATAAATAGCACTATCCATGATGTTCTGCTAATTGTCTGCACACCGCTAAGGCGCTATTGACACCATCTTCATGAAAACCAAATCCCCAATAAGCCCCACAAAAATAAATGCCTGACTGAGCATTCAGTTCTTGTTGCCGTGATTGCGCTGCAAGACTGACCAACGTATATTGTGGATGGCTATAGGAAAAGTGCTGTATTACTTTTTCAGGATTAATTAAATGCGCAGCATTCAGCGAAACAAAAAATGGAACCGAATTCGAAATGCATTGTAATTTATTCATATTGTACGTCAATATCGCGTGTGCATCGTTTTCTGGGGAAAGTCTATAATTCCAACTAGCCCAAGCCCGGCTAGACGCTGGCATTAGGGTTTCATCTTGGTGCAGTATTACATCATTATCTTCATAAGAAAATGCCGATAAAATCTCGACTTCCAAGGCAGTTGGCGCATCCAATAATCGCAACGCTTGGTCACTGTGCGTAGCGACGACAACAGCATCAAACTGACCAATCAAGCCGGTCTCATGAGACAAACTAAACCCCTGCTCGTCTCGACGCAGATTCACAACCGCCGTATTAACATAGACACGTTCTTTAAATGCTTGAATTAAAGGCGAAATATAGCTTGAAGAACTGTTTTTAAGCACTTTCCAAGAAATATCCGGCAGCATTTTCAATAAATCATGATTTTCAAAAAATTTTGCAACAAAATAAATCGGCATTGCACCGATAACACCACCAGGCGAAGACCAGAGCGCTGAAATCAATGGGTATAAATACAATGCGCCTAAATCGTTGTGAAATTGATGTTGGGTAAGAAACTGCTGCAAGGTGCTGACAGTGTTCATTGAATCCAATACGCGTTTGGCCAAACGATGAAAACGATGGATTTCACTCAGCAGACGGTAAAACTTAGGATTAAATAAATTTCTGCGGTCGGCAAACAACCCGTTAAAAGAACCCCCTGAATATTGAAAATTCAATTTAGGATCATAAACGCTAAAACTCATCTCTGTATTTTTAATATCAACGTGTAATTCATTCAACAGATGCGTGAAATTCGGGTAAGTCTGATGGTTAAATACGATAAACCCGGTATCAATAGCATAGTTTTGACCCGCGCGTGAAACATTGACGGTATTGGTATGCCCGCCAATATAATCTGATGCTTCAAACACAAATACGTCATGACCCTGTTTTTGAAGGTAATAAGCACTTGTTAAACCCGAAATACCGCTGCCAATAATTGCAATACGCATGTTTACCTTAAGATAGCTCTTAGAATATAGCTACTCATTTTGCTGGGTAGCATACTGAGTAATCGTGTAAGTTGCACAAAAAGAACTGGAACATAAATATCTAATTTTTTATTTTCTATGCCTGCTACTATTTTTTTTCCTGCCTGTTCAGCACTAATCAACATGGGCATGGGGAAGTCATTTTTATCGGTTAACCTCGTTTTGACAAATCCAGGATAAACAATAGACACTTTTATTTTTTCTCGGTACAGCGATAGGCGCAAGCCTTGTAAAAAATTATGAATCGCTGCTTTGCTCGCACCATACGCTTCTGACCGGGGAAGACCCAAAAACGCTACGGCACTGCTCATACCAACCAACTGTGGTATTTTAGAGGCTTTTAATAAAGGAAGGGCTGCTTCAACACCGTAAACCATACTTAGAAAATTGGTTTTAATCATACGTTCAAAAATATCGCTCTTAAACTCATTCACATCAACATATTCACAATTACCCGCATTTAAAAAAACAATATCAATATGACCATACCGTTGTTTTAAGTCTTGAGCTGCATCCAAATTTGCTTGCCTGTCAGTAGCATCAAACGCCAACACGTAAGCACCGGTTTGATCCGCTAATTGTTTCAATACATCCAGGTTGCGCCCTGAAACAATCAAGTCATAGCCACGTGATGCCATCTCAAGTGCTACGGCATATCCAATGCCTGAAGACGCTCCGGTAATCCAGACACGAATTTTCATCGTATTTTTCCACGCATCATATCCACTGGCCGTAACTCATGAATAATACCGATTTTTGATAAAATCCAAAGCATATAAAAAGTTAAATCGATTTGCCACCAATGAAACCCTTGACGGACAGAGTAAGAATAAAAGTGATGGTTATTATGCCATCCTTCACCAAGCGTAATCAGAGCAAGCCAAAAGTTATTTCGGCTTTCGTCAGGGGTATCAAAATCTCGTGAACCCCATTGGTGCGAGAGAGAGTTGATGCTGCAGGTAGCATGAAATACACACGCAGTTGAAATAAAAAACCCCCAAACAACCAACTGCAACCCTGAGGTTTGCAACTTAGGCGTATAATAATGCCAATATTCACCTAGTCCATATAAACTGATGAGTAATATTAACGGCGCGACAACATCATACCGATTTAACCACCGAAGTTCTTGAAATTTAGCCAAATCTGACACAGCTTTATAGTTGGTAGTGTAGGCATCTGCAGCAAAAAACCACCCAAGATGGCTCCAAATGAATCCGCCATGATGAGGTGAATGGAGATCGTGTTTTGTGTCGGCGTGCTGATGATGGTATCGATGATGACTAGCCCACCACAAAGGCCCACGCTGTGCGGCAGTAGCACCCAAAAATGCAAAAATAAATTGAAAAAAGCGATTCATTTTGAAGGTTTTATGTGAAAAATAGCGATGATAAAACCCGGTGATAAAAAACATGCGTAGATAATATAACCCCACGGCAGTCAGCACAGCAGCCTTGCTAATACCCACCAGCAACACACCAAAACACCCTAAATGCACCAAAATAAAGGGAATTGCTCGCCAGAAAATAAAGCGCTTTGATTCAAGCGTTGCTTCACCCGCATCGTTATCAAACCATGTCCATAAAGCAAAAAACCAAGAACGCTGCCTCAAATCGACTACTCCTTAAAAAAACTGGCAGTGATTCGACCAATTGGAATACCAAACTTTTTCATGACGGCATTATTTAATACCACTTGGTCATTCACACGGTATAACCAATCATCCATCGTCACACTCAGGGTACTGCCGTTGTATGGGATTTGCAGCACATAAACCATATGAATGGCATTACCATATTGTTCGCCATGAGTAATCCCCGTGACATCATCAGCCAATGCAGTAAAATGATGCGCATCGGTTCGGGTTAACCGCCATTGGCGATGCTGTTTTTCCCCGTTATCGTAAACAAAATCCTCATCTAAGGTGCCTTGATTCCCTGTCCATTGACCATGCATATCAACCGTAAATCGTCGGCGAACACCGCCCATGTATTTCTGTATGAGTCCATAGCCTTTAACGGGGCCGGAAAAATACTCCTCCATCTTCAATAATGGGTCATTTTTTTCATAAGCTTTGATCTGATTCATACTGCATCCTTGAAGTAATAAAGTGGAGATAAGACCACAAAGCGCGCCGATGAGTTTATAGTTTAACATCTATAGTATCCTAATTTATTGATAATTTAGGTTAAAACTTAGCTTTGATTATCCGCTATAAATCTGTTGATTTATAAAACGCGACATACGCAATTTAAGACACATCTATGAATACTATGATGATTATTGAGTCTAGGGGCTTCGCACAATCATTATTTAGTCAATAGGTCTCAAATTGTCATGTCGTCATTGTCTCCAGAACCGAGCTATTCTGTCAACATAAAACACTCACCTAAATTGATAAGCAAAAAAAACAATCCATGATGGATTGTCCTTTAATCTGGCTGTTTTTTACTAAAATCATATGCCAGCTAAAATTTTTTATAGCTTCCGTGCTCAGATTCAACACTCTCGCCGAGACTGTGTTTACTTTGCTTAGATTGAACTGACATCTCAGACTTGGCTTTTGATGGCGCCAAAGTTTTCTGAGATTGGAGAAGGGATTTTAGCATCATTTGATTAGAATTTATTTGCGTAGAAATTTGGCGCAAACTATTACAACGCGCTGTGTCGATACCCGAATAAAGTACCTCAGGCTCACTACTCACTTCCTCAATCGTTTCTCGCGCAGAAACAATAAAGCTCCTTAATTCAGCCACAAGCTCTTGTTCCTCAAAAGACTGCCCACGAAGACCCTGACAATCCCTTTCGAGCCTATCCAGCTTTGGAACACCCACTGACTTAAATTACTTTAAGTATGGTAGGTTTCCATAGAAATGCTTAATATTTACCCAAAACTAATCGCCAACACTCATTGAAGTTACCGCCTGCAACCCTCTAGGTAACCGATGTCCGCGGGTCCCCCGCTTGCCTTCATAATGAACCAAATCAGAGCGTTTCAACGTAAATTGGCGTTTGCCAGCATACACTGTGATACATGATTGGTCTGCGCCTAAGACGCGCACGTCCAACAAAAACTCCTCACGACTCAGTACTTTTGCACCGGGAATTTGCATGAGTTTATTGCCTTTACCACGATTTAATTGAGGCACTTCAGCGATCGGGAATACTAATAGCCGCCCGGTATTGGTCACACAAACCATGGACTCTCCTGGCTGTCCAGTACAATACCGCGGTGGCAACATACGGGCACCTGCGGGCAATTTCAAACAAGCTTTGCCATTGCGGTTTTTGACATATAAAGCTTGTAATTGCACCATAAAACCATAACCCGCATCCGATACCAACATCACCCAGTCTTCCTGTTCACCACTGGCCAACGCAACAATGGAATCCCCTTCTGCTGGATTCAATTTCCCAGTCAAAGGCTCGCCCTGTCCCCGCGCCGAAGGCAAACTATGACCTAGCAATGAATACACCTTGCCTTGATTATCCCAAAACAATACTTGTTGATTGGATCGCGCATTGGTTTGCGCCAAAAATTCATCCCCCGCTTTGTAAACCAAAGCGGCGCCATCAACATCAAAGCCTTTGGCAGCACGGACCCAACCTTGCTGTGATAAAATCACCGTAATGGGCTCATTGGGCAGAATATCTTCTTCTTTCAAAGCACAGGCTTCTTGACGTTCAATCAGCGGCGACATACGCGGATCACCATAACGAACCCGATCTTCTGAAATTTCTTTTTTTACTAAAGTACGTAATTTTTTGTCATCGCCTAAAATACCTTGCAATTCATCGCGCGAAAGCAACAACTCAGCATGATCAGCACGCAATTGCATTTCTTCTAATTTGGCCAAATGCCGTAATTTCATATCCAGAATCGCATCTGCCTGGCGTTCGCTCAAACCAAAACGCGCCATCAACAGCGGTTTCGGCTCCTCTGCTCCTCGAATGATGGCAATCACCTCATCCAGATTCAAATAGGCGATCAACAAACCGTCAACAATATGCAGCCGATCTAACACTTTATCCAATTGAAATTGTGTGCGTCTGCGCACAGTAGACAGTCGAAAGAGCAGCCATTCATTTAAAATAGTGAGAAGTGGTTTAACGCTCGGTTTACCATCCAAACCAATCAGATTAAAATTCACCCGATAGGAGCGCTCTAAATCTGTAGTTGCAAACAAATGCGACATCAACCCTTCAATATCGACCCGTGAGGAACGGGGGATAATCACCAATCGAGTCGGATGTTCATGATCAGATTCATCACGCAAATCCTCCACCAACGGTAATTTCTTTTGCTGCATTTGCATGGCAATTTGTTCAATGATTTTTGCGCCTGAGACTTGATAAGGTAGGGCAGTGATCACAATATTGTGTTGCTCTTGGGTATACACCGCACGCATTTTGACCGAACCTAGACCGGTGCGATACATTTGCTCCAGAGCAGTGGGCGGCGTAATGATTTCTGCTGCAGTTGGAAAATCAGGGGCTTTAATTCGTTGCAATACGTCTTCTAAACTCGCTTTGGGATGATCAAGCAAATGCAAACACGCATCGGCTACTTCCCCTAAATTATGGGGCAATATATCAGACGCCATCCCCACCGCAATACCCGTTGCCCCGTTCAATAATACATTGGGCAGTCGTGCAGGCAACAAAGAAGGTTCTAACAGCGTCGCATCAAAATTATCTACCCAGCTTACCGTGCCTTGTTGTAATTCTGTCAATAACAAATCCGCATAAGCAGACAAACGTGCTTCTGTATAACGCATCGCAGCAAAGGATTTGGGATCATCTGGCGATCCCCAGTTACCTTGACCATCTACCAAAGGATAACGATAAGAAAAAGGTTGCGCCATCAGCACCATGGCTTCATAACAAGCGGTATCCCCATGCGGGTGAAACTTACCCAATACATCCCCGACTGTCCGAGCTGACTTTTTATGTTTGGACGTCGCTTTCAACCCTAATTCTGACATGGCATATACTATACGACGCTGTACAGGCTTAAACCCGTCCGCAATATGCGGTAAAGCACGGTCTAAAATAACGTACATCGCATAATCGAGATACGCTTGTTCGGCAAATTCCGTCAACGGCTTGCTTTCTGTTATTGCATGGCTCAATTTTTAACTCCGGTCATGGCGAATGAGTACTTGCCAAATTGCTAGGTTTACAATCAGTTTGTTAATTGTGAATAGTTTTATACCAAATCCTCACCACCCAATAAACATATTTTTATCTTATTGATTTTTATGAATAAATAAAAAAATATCCGATTCTGCATTTGTAAAACCTGTGGATAAGTATGTGAGTAGTTTGCGTAAATCCCTTTTTTTCCGCACCAACAAAGGCCATATTACGCTTCCATCCACCGGGTTAAACTGGGCGCCAACAAACCCATCACACAAGCCACCAACAAGGTTATCACGCCAATTTCTAAAAAAACATGGGTGTACACGGTTAAGGACTCAACACCAGGCGGCATCCCTTTGGGTAAAGCCGTCAAAGAAGCCACCGCAGCACCGGTAAATCCTGCTACCGAAGACGTGAGAAACCACATGCCCATTACAAATCCCATAATTTTTGGGGAAACCAATTCTGCAACCATAGCCACACCCAAAGCAGACACGAATAATTCACCTAATGCCTGAAAAAAATAGCTGGCCACCAACCATCCAGAAGACACCATCACCTGCTCATCGGCAAAATAACGCGTCATGTATAAAATCATAAAACCAATGCTACAAGATACCATGCCAAGCGCAAATTTATAAGGAATTGCAAAAGACAATTTGCGCCGATTTAAATAAGCATACAGCCACGCCAGAACAGGACTCACCATGATGATCCAAAACGGATTTAACACTTGGAAACTCTGCGGATCAATCCGTATACCCAATAATGTGGGAGAAACATGATTCACGGCAAAGACATTGATAGAGGTTGGCATTTGCTGATACAGCGTAAAAAAAACAATGGCCTCTATCATCAAAGCAAAAACCAACAATAATCGGACCCGCTCTTTGTGCTGTGCTTGCCACACATAACGAAAATACACTAAAACAAAGATACCCATAATCAGACAAATAATTTTTCTGGCCATCATCGGATGCGCCAGTAAATAGGCACTAAACGCAATAAATGCAATGATAACGCCCAGCAAAGACACACACCACAGACCTGACAAGCGCCGTTGGTCAGATATGGTTTTGATCGGTTCGATCAAAGGATACTGCATAGCATAGTTCAACAATCCCAATAAAATACCCGCCGCCGAGATCCAATAAGCATAAGAATAACCATATTTAGTCGACACATAGGGGCCAATCAGTAATGACCCCAGCGCACCGATGTTAATAGCCATATAATAGAGCGTAAAGCCTGTGTGTAATTCATTGTTTTTTTTAGCATAGCATTGCGCCAACAATACGCTTGGATTTGACTTAAACAAAGCGGCACCGACACAAATGAATGCAAGAGAAATATACAACAAATGCTCATCCTGAAGGGCTAATAAAGCATACCCTGTCATAAGCACAAACAAACCCGCAACAATTGTGCGCTTCGTCCCTAATAATTTATCCCCCAAATACCCGCCTAATGGCACCATGCCATAAATTAGCGCACAGAATGTTCCGAACGTCACATAAGCCTCTTGATGGGAAAATCCAATAGATCGCACAAAATATAAGACTAAAAGCCCCTGCACCGTATAAAAGCCAAACCTCTCCCAAATTTCCAGCATAAAAATTACAAAAAAAGAGCGCGGTTGCTGGCGCAATAAAGCCATCATTGCGTTAATCCTTCTTGTATCAGCGCATCAGAAACAGATTTTCGTAAACGCAATTTCGCCTCATAGTCCATCAGATATTGCAAAGATTGTACTGGCAGTTTTTTACCGATAGCCCAGCGCAAGACAGTAACCAAATAGGCATCTGGGAGTGTAAAATGCTTTCCCATTAGATACGCACGATCTTTCAAACGACGGTCAACATATTGGAATTTTTCCATTACTTTAGGAATGAAAATCGTTTCCTTTAATTCATGCGCAATATCCCGATTGAAGATCGGTGCAAATCCCTTATGCAATTCAGTACTGACATAATTAAGCCATTCTAATACGCGATAGCGTTGCCAATCTCCTACTGGAGGCAGTAAATTACTCGCCTCATAATGATCCGCCAAATACTGCATAATCACACAATTTTCAGTCAGAATCTCACCGTTTTCCAAACGTAAAGTTGGAACACATCCTTTGGGATTAACACTTAGAAAATTTTGACCACTTTCTGTTTGCTTAGTTTGCAAATCAACCGCTTCAAAATCAGGCGCAACCCCTATCTCATTCAAAATAATACGAGATGCCAACGAGCAGGCCCCTTTTGCATAAAATAATTTCATGGTAAAACCACACGAACACAGCTGAGTGTGCCCACATCATAACAATGTTTAAAATAGGTTAAAAGTCATATTAATTTTCTATTAGGCCCAAGAAGCACAAATTAAATAGGGTTCCCAGGCCCTTCAGCCTTGATATAGCGCTCACAGTCTACTACTATTTTTATATAGATCTTTTAAAAATAAAGTATCACTACTATGCCTAAAATAGCTCTTTACCTCGCAGGCGGCGGTGCTCGAGGTGCCTATCAAATAGGTGTATTAAAAGCAATCAGCCAAATCCTCGACACCAAAACTACGCCGTTTAGCCATATTTCAGGGACCAGTGTCGGGTCTATTAATGCCGCTATTCTTGCCCAATATGCCAACGATTTTAGTTTTGGCGTTGAAAAACTGATCGAGCTTTGGCAAAACATTCATTGCGATAACATTTTTTATGCTAAAAACTACGATTTGAGCACCTCGATATTACGCAATTTAAGTCATTTCTTTGTAAAAGGACCACGTCCAACTCATTTATTAGAAACGTCCCCGCTTACTACGTTTCTCACTACCCATATCGATTTTGAACGTATCCAAGAAAACATTGAAAATAATGTGTTAGATACCCTAGAAATTATTACGCATTGTTACGAAACGCAACAAACCATTTCGTTTTACCAACACAATCTTAACGATTTTGAAGATTGGCATTATCCGCGACATATTAGCCGACCTGCTACCATTACAGTAGATCATATTTTGGCATCCAGCTCACTACCACTTTTCTTCCCCCCGATCAAAATCAATGACATGCATTATGGAGATGGCAGCATGGGGCTTATTTCTCCCTTACGTGGCACCATGCGGTTTAAAGCCGATAAAGTATTGATCATCGGTACTCGTCAAATCCAATCTATAGATGACATTGAAAAACTAAAATCCAGAGACATTAGCTTTGCGCATGTACTGGGTAGCATGTTAAACGGTTTGTTTTTAGATAATCTGGACCGCGACGTCGAGCTTGTAAACCGCATGAATGAAATATCGCATTTACTCTCCGTTTGGAAAAAACGAACCTCCCCATGGCGCCCAGTGGAAACGTTACATTTAAGACCTAGCGCCGACATCGCTAAAATTGCGCAAGCAGATTATCATGCCATGCCCAAATTATTACGCTTCCTACTCAACGTCCTCGGAGCACAAAGCCATTCAGGGGATTTGCTAAGCTTCCTATTATTCGAAAGCACTTTCACCCAAGACTTAATCAAACTAGGCTACCACGACACTATGCAATCTGCAGATAAGGTGGTCCAGTTTTTTAAAGCTTGAAACTAAAGTCTAACGAAAGACAGCAATCAAAAAAGCAGCCAACATCCATGTTAAAAAAATTGCAACTCTCCACGTCATGTGACACGCCGACCCGATAAAATGGTTAAATTATTTACATAATGCCCATATAAGTGATATACTGGCCGCCGGTTTTTATGAAATAATTGCGATCACCATGAATCTTTTCTCGACATGCAGCACGACTATCATTGAACAGGGTCGAGTGGGAAACTGTTCTTTGTTAACTGTATTAGATTGTCTTATGAATACCAGCACAGAAGGATTGAATTTTATCAAATCTATGTTTCACAAGACGGAAGATGGCGTCGTTTTAAGAATCAAGCGAACTTATCATAGCGAAAACTTAAAAAATAAAAACCTTACGCAATACCGATATTTTTATGACAATTCAACCGATGAAGATGTTTTTTTTGTAAGTCTAGAGAAATGTGAACAAATAACGGGAGAGACGAAAGGCGTCAAAACGAATGCGCTTGCCATAAAAATTTTAGAACGCATATGTTCTTATTATTTTTATAACAATTGGCAACCGGTTACGAACAGCATTGAAGCGCATAACATGGGCGTGATTCGTTACGCTCATGAGAATCAATTCGGTAAGCTAAGTTTTATTGCCGAGTGGCTTTCATTAGATATAAAACCTATTAAATTTGAAGATTTTTGGATGCTAAGGCAATTATTATCTAATTTGCCGGTTTATTTATCATTTGAATTATATCCTGGTTTGCGTCATGCATTTCGATTAGAGACTATTGAGAAACACCATAAAAATTCCACTGATTGGTTGGTTGTTTTACGAAATCCTTGGCACAATATGAAAAGAGAAAGATACGCTTTATCACAAGTTCTTTCTAACTCCCCAAGCTTTTATCTTGTTAAATCGAATAGTCTTCACTATGAGTTGGCTTGTGCTCTTCTCAAGAATAAAGCTGTTTTACAGGCAAGAAAGACATCAGTATTGGTGTCAACAAATGCCCGATGTTTGACCATATTGCATTTTTTACAGCAGACTATTATTTGGACAAAAGTAGTACGAAAATTTCATTGGAGCAAGAAAAATCGATCAATGACCGTTTGGGATCTTTTCGAGCCTGTCCACGATAACCCATTGTTTTACGTCGAACCAGGGGAGAGAATCAACTATTAAGTTCTCTCTCTTTAACTGATGCATTCCAGGATTTCTCTTACACTATAAGAAAAACGCTCGTTTTCTTGGTGATTTGATTTCTTGTGAAAAATCACCCAAAACAAACCAAATAACTCATAGAGAAAATCAATACAAACTGATACACTATTTCGGCTGTTTTCTTATTGGATTTATGGACGATGTTAATTGGATACATGCGTGTTTCAAAATCAGATGGTAGCCAACTACTTGATTTGCAGAAAGATGCCCTATTAAAAGCAGGCGTAGAAAATAAATACATCTACGAAGATCTTGCCTCCGGTCGTAAAGATAATCGCCCAGGTCTAAAAGCATGTGTGAAAGCACTCCAACCAGGCAATACATTGGTTGTTTGGAAGCTGGATAGACTTGGACGAGATATGAAGCATTTGGTTACGCTCATTGATGAGCTGAATCATAAAAAAATTGGATTCAAGGTTCTTTCTGGATCTGGTGCTGAAATTGATACAACGACAGCTAATGGGCGACTCGTATTTAGTATTTTTGCTGCACTGGCTGAATTTGAAAGAGAGCTCATTCGCGAACGCACCCAAGCCGGTTTAGCTGCTGCGCGAGCAAGAGGCCGTAACGGCGGTCGTCCGAGAAAAATGGATGCACACACCATTAAAATGGCAATGGCAGCCATGACTGATCGAAACTCTGTTGCACATGAAGTTGCAAAACGATTAAATATCACTACAACGACACTCTACACCTATATTAACGGCGATGGATCATTAAAAGAGGCTGGTAGTAAATTACTTAATCAACTCTCAACAGAAGAAGCATAATATGGCAAAACGGATCTCAGTTGAGCAGTTAGTCATATTACATAACCAATTAGAGATTTATCCTCTAAAACATCCTGCACGAAAGAGTTTGGTTGAAGAGTTTGCTCTAAGCTTTGGAGTATCAACCAGTACAGTTTATCGCCAACTACGACACAATATTGATTTTCATCACCATCAACGCAAAGACTGCAATCAACCAAGAGCCATATCTACAGATAACATGTTAATGTACTGTCGCTTAATTGCCGCACTTAAAATACGCACTAGCAATAAAAACAACCGACATCTATCAACTCCAAAATGCATCGAAATATTGGAGTTACATGGTGTAGAAACCGCACATGGTTTGGTTAGAGCACCTATAGGGTTATTGAAAAAAAGCACGGTTAATCGCTATATCACACAATGGGGTTTTTCACATCATTCGCTGTTATCTGTTGAACCAGTTGTTGTCCATTTTGAAGCCGAGGAAAGTAATGATTGCTGGCAGTTTGATTTTTCGCCATCAGATTTAAAAAAATTGACTAAAAATAGCGAACATAAATTATTTATAGCCAGTGTCACTGATGACAAAAGTGGTGTCCTTTATTCAGAATATATCGAGGCTATGGGTGAAGATGCATTAACAGCATTAAAGTTTTTATTCAGAGCAATGTCGGTCAAAAAAACACCTGGCTTTCCTTTTCAGGGGATCCCAAAAATCATTTATACCGATAATGGTGCTTTCGCTCGAAGCGCTATTTTTAAAAGAGTATTAGCTAGTCTTGGCATTGAGCTGAAAACACATATGCCAAAAGGTTCTGATGGTAGACGTACCACCGCTCGCGGGAAAGGAAAAGTAGAGCGCACGAATCGTACTACAAAAGAATCTTTTGAAACGTTATTTCATTTTCATCGACCCAACACATTGGAACAGGCTAATGAATGGTTAATAAATTATTTGTGCCAATATTATGAGATGCCGCATCGCTCTGAAAAATTAACACGAATTCAAGTGTGGCTGAATTATCTACCCACGAATGGTTACCGACAAATGTGTTCTTGGGAAAAATTTTGCCAATTTGTTCGTGAACCAGAGACACGCCAAGTAGGATCAGATGCGTGTGTCAGTATTGATGGGGTTTCTTACCAACTCACACCAGATATGGCTGGTAATGAGATTATTTTACTGCTTGGTTTATTAGATAATGAAGTATACGTAGAATTTAACGAACAAAAATGGGGGCCGTTTTATCCGAGCAGTGGTCCTATCCCTTTGAGCTCATATCGTAAACACCCAAAAACCAACACTGAAAAACTAGCAGACGACATAACATGCTTAGCCCAATCTATTTCTATTCCGTTGTCCGTGATGACAGGACATGATGACAAAACGATTGAACGATTAACGAAAGCTCGCGCCATTACAAAAAATCAGTCGTTTGTTCCATTCGAGGAAGAAAAAACACATTTGTTTGCAGATCAATTAGAAGCTAAACAGGCCATCGCTCGTTTTTTAGGTAAACCTTTGGCCGAGTTACTGCCACAACAAATGCGAGTGATCAATCAAATTGTAGAAGAGACTTTATATAAAGATCAGGTTGAGTCAAAAGTGAAGCAATATTTTACTTTGTCTCTTCATCAAATACTAACTAAGGAGTAGTGTGTGTATACAGAAGTTATGGATTTCTTTGGTTTAAAGCAACCACTTATTTGCGCAAGTTATTACGATACAGAGCAGCGCAAGAAGCTATACAAAGAATTAAAATTTCTGATTCAAGCGGGTGGGATTTATGCGTTAACAGGCATGGTCGGCGCAGGAAAAACAACTTTGTTAAATCAAATTCAGCAAGAGATGGAGCTTGAGAATAAAATATCGGTCTCTCGATCATTATCCACTGAAAAACATAAATTAAATGTAAGCACTATTTATTTGGCGTTATTTTATGATCTCACAAAAACGGATAAAAATTTCAAGGTCCCAACACAGGGTGAAAAAAGGGAACGCCAACTTCTAGATTTAATTAAAAAACAAAAAAAGCCAGTAGCACTATTTATTGACGAAGCCCATGATATACACGGACAAACCTTAACTTCTCTCAAGCGGATTATCGAGGTAATTGCTCAAGGTGGTTGTCAACTATCTATTATTTTGGCCGGACATCCTAAACTAGGCAATTCCTTGTCTAAATCTAGTATTGAAGAAATTGGTGCTAGAACCAAAATATTTAACATTGATGCTGCTATGGGGAACATGGAAAAGTATGTTGAATGGCTGTTCAAACAATGTTTGCATGAAAAAATTAAAGTCAGTGAAGTGATTACACCAGAGGCTTCTTTGAGATTGGCGCAAGCTTTGATAACGCCGCTGCAAATCCATAAATATCTAACCACTGCAATGGAAATTGCATACACCACGGGCACTAAGCCTATTACAGAAGAAGTGATCAATAAGGCCCTTGCGCCTGATCTTAATTCATTAGAAGCACAGCTCGCCAGAATTGGATACCAACTTCCAGCTGTTTGTGAATTGCTACATGCATCACCGAAAGAAGTAAAAGATTTCTTACATGGCAAGGTAAATTCACCAAGAAAAACCGAATTTTTAAGTGCCATTCGATCCATAGGCGTTACTGTATAATGAATTAGAGGTTTGAAATGAGTGACATAACAAACAATGAATTGCCCGCCTATAAAGATTTTTTGGAAAAAACCAAGACTCAAATATATGAAACTCGTGTTCGCGCAGCAAATGCCGTCAATCGAGAGTTAATCGCATTATATTGGTGGATTGGTAAGCATATCGTTACGAGTCAGGAAAAATATGGTTGGGGGAAGTCTGTTGTTGAACGTTTATCTCAAGATTTAAAAACTGAATTTAGCCAGAAAACAGGGTTTTCTCCTCAAAATCTTTGGTATATGCGTCAATTTTATTTGGAATATCATAAAAAACCAAATCTCCAACAGCTTGTTGGAGAAATACCGTGGGGACAAAATTTACTGATCCTGAGTAAAGTGAAGGATGATGATGCTAAGCTCTACTATTTGAAAGCAACTCATGAGTACGCTTGGACTCGTGATGTATTGAGTATACAAATAAACTCGAAAAGCTATGAGAGACACGTTTTGCCAAATAAACAACACAACTTCCATAAAGCTTTGCCAGAGCATTTAGCAGAACAAGCCGACAAAACCATGAAGGATGTTTATATGCTTGGGCTTTTGGGTATTACTGAACCCGTTGTTGAAGCAGAGATAGAGCGTCGCATGGTTTCCAAGATTAAAGATGTAATTTTAGAATTGGGGTACGGCTTTAGCTTTATTGGCAACCAATATCGTATTGTTACGCCAGACTCAGAATATTTTATCGATCTCTTGTTTTATCACCGGAAATTACAATCATTGGTCGCGCTGGAACTCAAAACGACGAAATTCAAAGCAGAATATGCCGGTAAAATGAACTTATATCTTAATTTGCTTGATGATTTTGTTAAAGAACCACATGAAAACCCCTCTATTGGTATTATTTTATGCAGCGAAAGAAGTAAATTCGATGTTGAATATTCACTTCGTGGGATTGATAAACCTGTTGGCGTTGCAGGGTATGAACTTACGAGAGATATCCCAGAAAAATTAAAAGATTCACTGCCAGCGCCGAAAGAGTTAGAGGAAAAAATTATGTTTGAATTAGGTTTGGACGAAAATTTCAGTTGCAAATAATTTGGGCCTAGTTGCAATTAATGTGGGCCAGGTTTTGGGTAGTAGCAATTAAAGTGAGCCGAAAACAAATTTCATTCGCATTTAATTTGGGCCAATTTCATGCGCTGAGTGCAGGCCGAGTCGTTTTTGATTGCGGGCCACTACATTTATACCTCACTCAATCATACACAAAAGCGTACAAATTACTGAACAAGCAACATCATGTAATTAAGGTTGAATGGCACAGGGCGGAGGCTCATCTATACTAGGCGCCTACTTTCTGTAGCTTATAGCTAAAAACTGAGATGGATGTAAATTAAGTACAGACTATCGTGACTGATTAGCAGCTGTAGAAATGGCGAAATGCTGCTAAGTCGCAAACATATTTTTCTGCCCATACCTCTTCTTTCAAATACAAATTGACATATTTTTCTAAAAAAAGCTGTTTTTCAAGATCGCGTGTCAATTCAAATAGTTTTGGCAACATGCCATATTGCACAGCATGAGAAAGATTAAATTGTTCACCAACCTCTAGGTAAGTGAATGGATAAAGATGATAAAAAGCGCTTTGCTTTTAGCTGAACTGCATCAATCGTTCAATCATGTGGTACGCCATTTTCCAAAAATAGCAATAAAAATGTCGCCCAAATATCATACTAATGTAAGCAGGACCGCACTCCTTTCTGATTCAGAAGCGCCTTCAAACGGCGGGCTTTAGAAACGGATTATTCCACTGCGCTTATTTTTTCATCAAAACATGTGCTTTTATTTTATTTCGTGATAATATTATTTACACAGTGCTTAAATAAAAAAATAAAAATGCCTACAGAAAATATAACCGTTAAAGATATAAAATCATTGTATTACACAACCAATATAGAGAATTTGCAGTCTATATTAGAACGCGGGATCTTGTCGCGCGCGGCAGTCATAGAGCAAGGATTGTATGCATCTCAGCATGATATTTCGAATCCTGGTGTCCAAGATAGAAGACGAAGTAAAAAATTTGCATCGCCCCGTTCGGGTATACGACGAAAACTACATGATTATGCAAATGTATATATTCAACCCAATAATGCATTTCTTGTAGTTGTTCAAAAAGAAATATCTAGAAACGATCTTTGTGTCATAAGGATAAAAGAAAAGCTCCTAAAAGATAAACGAAAGGTAGCCGTTATAACTACCAAAAATGCTGCTTGTTCAAAAGCAAAATTTTTCGCACCTGCAACTTGGGCACCCTCTCCGTTTACATCCAAAGCACTGACCTCAACACGGCTAAGTGGATTAGACTCTACTTCTTGGGTAGGACCGTATAAATTTAGGGATAGCAAACAAAGTAGACAATCAGAAGCACTTTTTCCAGAAAAAATAGACCCAAGTTATTTTGATAGTATTTTGGTTCATAATGAGGATGTCAAACAAAACATAGAAGGCGTCCTTGAAGAAATGGGATGCGCTATTCCTGTAACGATTCATGCCACCTTGTTTACCTCCCCTAAAAGAGGCGCATTTAGCAAAGAATTGAGCCAAAAAGCGGACCCATTGAATCTAGTGCGCCTTTTTTCGCCATTGCAAACTGATATCGATGCAGAAAAAAAGCCAATAAAAGATTTAGACGAATCTGATAAATCGGGGCATAATTTAAGAAAACGAAAATATTTTTAATTTTACATTATCAGGACTTACTCTCATTAAAATTTGTTGAGGAATATGGATATGCACAACCAAAAAAAGGAAATCGACACAGCCTCATTGATTACGATTATTGATAGAGGCGATTTGTTCGCATCTGGGATACAAACATTAGTAAATCCTGTAAATTGTAGAGGAGCAATGGGAAAAGGACTCGCTCTTATTTTTAAAAAGCGTTATCCACTGATGTTTCAAGACTATCAAAACCGCTGCAAGCAGAATTTGGTCAAACTTGGAGAACCTTATATATGGAAAGAAACATCATCACTCTCTCCTATTTGGGTTTTGAATTTCCCAACAAAAGGAAATTGGAGCAATAAATCAAATTTGCACGACATTCGCAATGGACTACAGCATTTGGCGCAACATGCAAAAGAATGGGGAATCACTTCTTTGGCTATCCCAGCCTTAGGGTGCGGATTAGGAGGCTTGTCATGGGAGGCGGTACTTCCCGAAATCACAACCTATTTAGCGCCACTGCAAATCCCTATCCAGATCTATAAAGAGGGTCCGATATTAGCAAAAAATTCGAGAAAGAAAAAAAAAAATACAACAAATTGTTCCACTAGCAATGAATTGCCTTCTGATTCACTCGAACGGTTTTTTTCGAGAAAAAGAAAGCGAAGCTCACCTAGTCACGCATTATTATCCGAAGAAAAAGAGGAAAGAGAGCCAACCCTAACTGCTCCAAATTAACCAATGATCTTGCCCAAATTTGTCGAGTACCATACCATGTTAAACAGAGGTGCCATGATTAAATAAGGAGATTGGGCAGATGAAAGCAAGAGAAATTAAAGCGCTTTGGGCTGAACATACTCGATGCGAATTCGAGTTAAAAGATCCTGAGGCCACGATGGCAACCATGTCCGATCATCCATGGATCAATAATGTGCCCACTATGACTGGTGGTAATGGTTATGATGAGGTTTATCACTTTTATAACCTACCTTTCGCACCAATGTAGAAGATTTTTATAATTAGCGTAATTAATTTCAACTCGTTCCAGATCGGCTGGCAAGCCATACATATTTAAAGCATGTTTGCCGAAATAGACAATAATGCGTTGATGGACTTTTTTAACAT
>CAIRCS010000002.1 GCA_903877115.1 uncultured Legionella sp. | reverse complement strand
GAATCGTTATATTACGAGTTTGTTCTTATTTATCAATTGAATGAGCAATTAAATTGGCTCAGTTGTAATTTGACCATCTCCTGGATGCCGCGGACAAGCCGCGGCACGTAGGCGTCGGGGATGAATTGTAAACAGGCCCTACAATAAAAAATAATGTTTTTATAAATCTGGGATAAGTAGAATGACTGGGTCACTCTGTCCAAGGCTAGTTCTGACTGTTGCTTTGATTTAATGTATAAAATCATTGTAACTCCCCACGTCATTGGGATCGGTGAAGTATGGCGTTAATCATTTGCATACACCATTATTGATCATTGTTGGGCATTCTAATTGTGGTGCTGTCACGGCTGCAATGAGTGATTATTCTAAATTAGAGCCTAGTATTATTCAGGAGCTGAATACGCTTCATTTACCAAAAGGACTGAGCAATATTGATGGAGTAAAAAGGAATGTTCACAATCAAGTTGCATTTGCTCTGAAAAAATTTAACCACTTAGTAAGTGAGGATAAATTGCTGGTTGTGGGTGCAATCTATGATTTTTCTAATGATCTCAAAAAGGGCGCAGGAGAGTTTGTGGTGATTAATATTCAGGGCAAAATGGTGGCTTGATGCAATTATCTGTTCAGAAGGTTAGGAGCTCCATCGCACAAAAAACGCGCTCAGGAGCTGGCGTATCTCCCATAAAATTACACAAAATTATGAGGATAGGTCAGCTTAGTACGACGTGCTCGAGAATTGTTTTATTGTTCTACTTCATCTGGAACTTCGTTCAAATTTTTCTTAAACGTCAAGCCGGCTTTGAATGTGACCACCCTACGGGCTGATATGGTCGCATCGATACCGGTTTTGGGATTGCGTCCTGGTCGCTCTGATTTATCGCGTAATCTAAAATTGCCGAACCCTGATAGTTTTACATGCTGGCCAGAAGAGAGAATAGTTTTAATTTCTTCAAAAAACTCTTCTACCAGAGATTTAGAATCTAATTTAGATAATCCTAATGCATCGCTCAATGCTTCGGCCATTAATAGTTTACTGAGTGCACCCACGATCTATTCCTTGTTCCTTGTTGAGTTACGCCATATCAGGTGATGTGCGCAATACGGCATTCAGTTTCTGCTGCAAAGCGGTCACCACGGCCGCTATCATAGCATGAATTTCATCATCAACTAATGTGCGTTCATTACTTTGGAGTAACAAACCTAACGCCACACTTTTTTTATGGTCATCTGCTAATCCACCGCCGGTATAGACATCAAAAATGTAAAAATCCTTTAAAATATTCGGATCAAGTGCCGCGCGAACCACGTCTTCGATGGCTTGAGCGCTGATATGATCATCCAATAAAAGTGACAAATCCCGTCTTATCTGGGGATATTTGGAAATAGATTGATAGGTAGTCGAAGGAGACTGGGGCAACGAGGAGAGCATGAGTTCAAATACGATGACTTCTGCGTCTAGGTCCAATGTATCCAATAAGCGTGGGTGCAAAGCGCCGATCCAACCGATGGGTTGCTCGCCACACATAATTTTTGCGGTTTTTCCGGGATGTAAGGCTGCATGCTGATCGGGCACGAAGTGAATATCAGCTTGCTTCATGGTTCCAAACAGTGCTTGAAGATCGCCTTTCATATCATAGAAATCGTATTGGGCATCGGGTTCAGACCAATTGTATTGTCCGTGTGTCCCAACTATTAGGCCTGCACAAGCTGCTTTCTCTTCAACACGATCCCCTGTCAGTAAAAATACTTTTCCGGTTTCGCATAATTTTAATGCTGCATGCTGGCGGTGAATATTATGCATCATCGCAGCCAGCAGGCCTGGCCATAATCCGACTCGCATAGCTGAAAGCTCGCTTGAAATGGGGTTTAGCAGTGCTTTGGCAGGCAGGTCAGGATGCACCACTTGTTGGAAAAGAGGATCTACAAAACTGTAAGAAATAGTTTCTTGATAGCCACGTTGCGCCAAGAATTGCATGATGGACGAACTCACTTGCTCAAGAGGATCAATGGTTCCTGCCTGGAGCGTCGCTATGATGGCGTGGGTAGGGATTTTGTCATATCCATTGATGCGAATAATTTCTTCGACTAAATCTGCTTCAATACTGAGATCAAAGCGATAGGTGGGCACGGTCACGTCCCAGACTTCTTCTTGCACTACAATCGTCATGCCCAAATGCTGTAATATGCTTTGCATACGTTCTTTGTCTACGGTCACGCCGGATAAACGGAGGACTGAGCTTGGGCGGAAAGAGATGCGAATCGGTTGCTCCGAAAAATGCTCTGCTGATTGTTGAACAATAGGCCCGGCTTGACCACCCACGATCTCGATTAATAGTGCGGTAACAATTTCTAAAGCGTCCAATCCTAAATTGGGATCTACGCCGCGTTCAAAACGATGCGAAGCATCGGTCGATAAACCAAAACTCCGTGCCACGCCTGCGATGGCTTTGGGATCAAAAAAGGCTGCTTCTAACCAAATATCGGTGGTCTCTGTTTGCACGCCGCTATGCTCGCCGCCCATAATACCGGCCAAAGCCAAAGCTTTGTGGTCATCGGCAATTACCACCGTACGCTCGTTCAATACAATGTCTCGTCCACCTAATAATTGTAACGATTCTTCAGCTTGTGCTTTGCGAACCTGTATAGTCCCTGAAATTTGACGTAGATCAAACGCATGCATAGGTTGTCCTACTTTGAGCATGACATAATTCAAAATATCTACGACAGGGTGGATGGGACGAATATCTGCGCGTCTTAAGCGCTCAGTCATATACAATGGCGTGGCTGCATGCGAGGAAATCCCAGTGAGGATGCGCCCTACATAACGCGGACAAGCCTGCGGACAATTTAAATGAACAGCAAGCACCTTATCTGTGTCGACCGGATTTTTCGGAATGTCCAAGGTCTTTAATGACAAAGCATTTAACGCGGCAAGATCGCGCGCGACGCCCAAAACACTCAAGCAATCTGCACGATTAGGCGTGAGATCAAGATCAAAAATATGATCGTCTAAAGTTAAATAATTACGGAGATCTTGTCCGAGGGGAGCGTCGTTGGCAAGTTCTAAAATGCCTTCCGATTGAGGCGTCAACCCTAATTCCTCTGCTGAGCACAGCATGCCTTGAGAGAGTTCTCCGCGTAATTTTGTTTCTTTGATGATCAAGCCATTGGGTAAATGAGCGCCAATTTTAGCCAAAGCGACCATCAAACCTGGGCGGACATTAGAGGCACCGCAGACGACTGCTAACGGGACGTCATCTCCGGCATCGATTTCACAAAGTGTCAGACGATCGGCTTGAGGATGCGGTTTGGTCTGTAAGACTTTGGCGACAACCACCTGATCAAATGTACCCGCCGCAGGTGTGAGCGATTCGACTTCCAAGCCGGCCATGGTGAGTTGATTTGCCAAGTCTTGCGTTGATAAAGGAGGGTTTATCCACTCGCGTAGCCATGCTTCACTGATCTTCATTGTCCACAGACCTTAAAATTGATTCAAAAAGGTTACATCATTTTCAAACATCAAACGCAGATCGTCGATGGTATAATACAGCATGGTAATTCTATCTATGCCCATGCCAAAAGCCCAACCCTGATAGGTTTCGGGACAAATATTAACGGCTTGTAATACATTAGGATGCACCATGCCACAACCACCCACTTCAATCCAGCCTGAAAATTTACAGGTCCTACACCCACTTCCGGAACATTGTGTGCATTCAATGTCCATTTCCGCCGAAGGTTCTGTGAAGGGGAAATAGGAGGGTCTGAAGCGCACGCGTAATTCGCGACCGAACAATTCGGAAAAAAATTGGTGCAAGACCCCTTTCAAATCGGCCAAACTGGCGTGCGTATCAATTAATAAACCTTCCACCTGGTGAAACATCGGTGTATGGGTCAAATCAGATTCATAGCGATACACGCGACCCGGTGCAATCAAGCGTAACGGCGGTTTGCGTTGTTCCATTGTACGAATTTGGACTGAAGAGGTATGGGTCCGTAATAGGGAGCCATCTCCAAAATAAAACGTATCATGCATCGCTCTTGCGGGATGATGATCGGGTATGTTCAAGGCGGTAAAATTATAAAAATCGGTTTCGATTTCTGGACCATCAACAATATCAAAGCCTAAGCGGCTAAAATATTCGTTGATCCGTTGTTTGATTTGCGCAACGGGATGTCTTGAGCCCAGCTCACAGGCACGTCCGTTTAATGTGACGTCAATTTTTTCTGCTTGGAGTTTCGTTTGTAAGATCTGATCTTTCAAGGCTGTTAATTTAGCTTCGATGCGATCATTGATATCGCGTTTTACCTGATTGACCACTTGACCAATCAAAGGTTTTTCAGCTGCAGACAAATTGACAACTTGTTTCAATAATTCTGTGAGACGGCCTTTTTTTCCAAGGAAATCGACACGAATGGCCTGCAAGGCAGTCAAATCAGTGACTGCCTCGATGGCTGTAAAAGCACTTGCCTGTAATTGCTCGATTTCTTGTTTCACAACAGATCAAGCCGCTAAAGCTGCTTTCGCTTGTTCGGCAACCGCTGCAAAGGCTATTTTATCGTGAACAGCCATGTCAGCCATTACTTTTCTATCCAGTTCAATCCCGGCAATTTTCAGGCCATTGATCAATTGGCTATAAGTAATACCACACTCGCGTGCTTGAGCATTGATTCGCACAATCCAAAGTGCTCTGAATTGGCGTTTTTTCTGACGGCGATCTCGGTAAGCATATTGACCTGCTTTGATAACCGCCTGTTTGGCCATGCGGTAGGTACGCGACCGGGCACCGTAATAACCTTTGGCTTGCTTTAAGACTTTTTTATGACGGGCTTTTGCCGTCACACCACGTTTAACTCTTGGCATAATTCACTCTCCTTAACTACCCTGCAACATACGCTTAGCTAAGCGTGCGTCACAAGATTTTAATGTACCAGCATTCACACGAAGGTGGCGTTTTCGTTTGGTCGATTTTTTAGTTAGGATGTGATTTAGATTGGCGCCTTTGCGCTTAATCCTACCATTTGCTGTTTTACGGAAGCGCTTCGCAGCACCTCTGTGAGTTTTCAATTTAGGCATAACAATGTAACTCCGCATTTGTAAATAGTTATAGGGGAGAGAACTAAGTCCCTCTCCTCTAACAACCCCCTATCGCTTAGGGTTGTTTCTTTTTGGGCGATAATACCATCAACAGTTGTCGTCCTTCACGCTTTGGGTGCTGCTCAACGACTGCAAATTCCGCAGTATCTTGCTGCAAGCGTTCTAGAATTTTCATACCCAATTCTTGATGCGCCACTTCACGACCACGAAAACGTAGGGTGACTTTGACTTTATCGCCATGTTTCAGGAATCGTAGCAGGTTGCGTAGCTTGACCTGATAATCCCCATCTTCCGTCGTAGGACGGAATTTTAATTCTTTGACTTGAATTTGCTTTTGCTTTTTACGAGCTTCAGCTTGTTTCTTACTCACTTCAAAGAGAAATTTGCCATAATCCATGATACGGCAC
Organism: uncultured Legionella sp.; assembly: GCA_903877115.1. Lineage (GTDB taxonomy): Bacteria > Pseudomonadota > Gammaproteobacteria > Legionellales > Legionellaceae. The sequence continues at coordinate 6,292 of CAIRCS010000002.1, read as the reverse complement.
ACTGGCGGCTTCGCGGTTGGCGATATTTCTACCAAATCACAGCCGCTTTCTTCTGCAGCACGCAGTGCTTCACGGGTGGATACTATTCCGGCTTGATTGCCGTCTACATCAATTAAACGCACCTCAGGCACAGTAATTTGTTCATTAATTCGTGCGCGATCATTATCACGCTTAGCTGATGCACTAATAGCTCAACCCTCCGTTTATATTTATCGATTTCGATAAAATTTCCTGACGCATCCTATCACAAACTGATTCGATAGTCACCATTCCTAAATCAACGCCCGCTCGAGTGCGCCAGGTAGCTTGATTCTGGTCAACTTCTTTGTCGCCAATAATCAGCATATAAGGCACTTTTAAGAGCGTATGCTCACGAATTTTAAATCCTATTTTTTCATTTCTCAAGTCAATGCCCGCACGAATGCCTGCATTTTGGAGCGATTTTTGGACTTTTGTGGCATGTTCATTATGCTTTTCACTGATAGTGAGTACGACCACCTGAGTGGGTGCCAACCATAGCGGAAAATGTCCAGCGAAATGTTCGATGAGAATACCAATAAAGCGTTCGAAACTGCCTAAAATTGCACGATGAATCATGACGGGATGCTGTTTGCTACCATCTTCTGCGACATACAGTGCACCCAGGCGATTCGGGGTAGAAAAATCAATTTGAATGGTACCACATTGCCAAATTCTACCTAAACAATCAGCTAAGGAACATTCTATTTTAGGACCGTAAAAGGCGCCTTCGCCAGGGGCGTCAATCCAAGTAATTTGTTTGGCATCCATTGCATTTTGCAATGCTTGTTCTGCATTATCCCATATTTCATCAGAACCTACGCGTGATTCTGGACGACGAGCCAAACGGTAAGTGATGGTATCAAACCCAAAATCGGCATAGATGGATTGCACCAAATCTAAAATTTGGCGTACTTCGGTTTGAATTTGTTCTTTGGTACAGAAAATATGCGCATCATCTTGAGTAAAGCCGCGTACCCGCATGAGACCATGAAGAGCGCCAGACGGTTCGCTGCGATGACAAGAACCAAACTCGGCCATACGCAAGGGTAGATCCCGATAACTTTTCATGCCTTGATTAAAAATTTGCACGTGACAAGGGCAGTTCATCGGTTTGACCGCGTATTGGCGATTTTCAGTTTCCGTAATAAACATTTGTTCGCGGAAATTTTCCCAGTGACCCGATTTTTCCCAAAGAATTTTATCGACTAATTGCGGTGTTTTTACTTCATGATAATCTGCAACCGCTAGTTTTTCACGAATATATTGTTCGATTTGCTGGTAAATCATCCAGCCATTGGGGTGCCAAAAAACCATGCCTGGCGCGAGATCTTGGAAATGAAATAACTCCAATGTCTTACCTAATTTTCTATGATCTCGTTTTTCGGCCTCTTCTATGCGGTGTAAATATGCATCCAAAGCGGCTTTATCATGCCAAGCGGTGCCATAAATACGTTGCAGCATTTCATTTTTGGCATCACCGCGCCAATAAGCGCCGGCGAGTTTGGTTAATTTGAATGCTTTTAATTTTCCAGTGGAGGGTACATGCGGGCCTCGGCAAAGGTCTTCGAATTCACCCTGACGATATAAAGACAATACTTCTGTATTGGGCAAATCTCGGATGATTTGTGCTTTGTAGGATTCACCCAGATCGGTAAAATAAGCAATCGCATCAGCACGAGATAATTCCCGACGGGTGATCGGATCATTGGCTTGCACCAATTCCGTCATTTTCTTTTCTATGGCTAGTAAATCTTCGGGCGTGAAGGGACGTTCAAATGCAAAGTCATAATAAAAGCCATCCTCAATCACCGGGCCTATCGTTACCTGGGCTTGAGGAAAGAGTAATTTGACCGCTTGGGCTAACAAATGGGCGGTAGAATGTCGAATTACCTCTAAACTTTCTTCGTGATCTTTTGCCGTGATGATGACCAAATCGCAATCGTGGGTCAAGCTATGACTGAGATCGACTAGTCGTCCGTCAACTTTCGCTGCCAATGCCGATTTCGCCAAACTAGTGCTAATTGTGTGCGCGACATCAAAGGCCGTGACTGCATTCGCAAATTGTTTTTCTTGGCCGTTAGGAAGTCTGATGTTTGGCATGATTGTGATGTCTTACATGAATTTGGTAGGCACGAGTGGGATCGAACCACCGACCACCACCATGTCAAGGTGGTGCTCTACCACTGAGCTACGTGCCTATGAAAGAAAGCCGGGAAGTATAGTATGGTTTGGAGCTTGACGTCAATGGATTTGTAGGATTAGTAAGGCAAATGCATCTTATGCGTGATATTTGCGCAGACCGCCTGAGCTACGACTGTTAAGGCGTGGAGTTTTTGTTTCGCGAAGCACGTATTCCACGCCCTAACTGTCCCAGCCCGGAAAATCCGACTTAAATTGGGTGGTGATTTAGAAAGGCTGGTATCATCAGGGAGATTGATTCCAGCCCGTGGCGAGGTTTACAGCTATGGTTACCACTGCTTCCTTGTGATTTGCGGAGCACTCCAAACTCAACAAATCATTCCTTGTTGGACTAACTTGAAAGCCAAGATGCCTTGGTTTTCAGAAATAGAGTTTAACGGCAAGACAAATAATGTCAATTGTTTATTTCCATTCGCAACGACAAGTTTCTAAGTTGCACTAAATGCAATCATTGATTACACTCTGAATCTCATTTGTGAGATGTTTATTATGCTTAAATTAGAAAAATCTGATTTAAATCAAAAGTTCGCGACGAGATTGCGCGATGCGCTATTGGCAAAAGGGTACCATTCATCACGGAGTCCTTCGGGGGTTCATGTCCAGAAATTTGCAGATTTAACTGGACATTCGTTGCAAATTTGCCGTAAGTATTTGCGCGGGCAAGCCATCCCAGAATCACCAAAATTAATGGAAATTGCTGCGCATTTAGAGGTCTCGCCTGGTTGGTTATTATTTGGAGATTGCCATGGCCAGACGCATGGGCAAGCTAATAAAATTACGATTAATAAGGAGCTGCTGCATTACATTTTTGTCCATGTTTCGGCTTTGCACCAGCCACAACCCGCGCAAGCTGAATTTTGCTCACAATTTTTCATGACGCTCACCCAAGATATTAGTCAGATTTCTGATGATGTGGAGCAATCCAAAAAAATCATTGATTTGGCTGTTTCAGCCGCTCATAAATCAACTGCCTCATCTCCTTCTTTGCGAGTAAAGTGAGTTAGTGATTTATATAAATGCCTAAGGTCACTGGATTGCTTCGCTAACGCTCGCAACGACGATTTCTGTATTTATCCATGTGTCAATCGGATTTGAGTCATTGCGAATAACGTACTCGAGGGACTTATACTCTAATGCCTAAGGTCACTGGATTGCTTCGCTAGTGCTCGCAACGACAATTCTCTTATTTGTCTTCGATCCGTTGTGTTCCCTGAACGACTTTTTGCACAAATTCTGGTATGCTCGTCTATAGTATAGATACTATAAATTATGAAGGGCAGTAGAAAATGAGTGCAAGGCATATTTTCTTGGCAATTATAACCGCTGCGATTTGGGGTTGTAATTTTATTTTTATTTCGATGGCTCTGGTCGATTTGCCGCCTTACCTGTTGTGCACACTGCGGTTTTTCTTCTCTTGTTTTCCTGCGATATTCTTTTTGCCTAAGCCCAATGTGAGTTTTAAATTGATTATGGGGTATGGGCTGTTGATGTTTGGTGTACAATTTGCTTTGTTGTTTGGAGGCATGTATGCGGGGATGCCACCTGGTTTGACTTCGTTGGTATTTCAATCGCAAGTATTTTTTAGTTTGTTTATGGCAGCCATTTTTTTAGATGAAATGCCCAGTCCTTTGCAATTGATTGGTTCGGTGGTTTCTTTTGCAGGTTTGGGCGTAGTTTGGGTTAATTATACTGATGCTGCGAGTTGGGTGGGTTTTGTTTTAATCATTGGCGCGGCGGCAGCGATGGGTGGTGGTAATTTATTTTCTCGTAAATTGGCGCATGTGAATTCATACTCTGTGGTTGCCTGGGGAAGTCTTTTCTCTTTGCCGTTATTGATTCCGTTGAGTTTGTATATGGAAGGCCCCACAGTGATCGTACACAGTTTAACCCATCTTTCTTGGACCACCGTGGGTGCATTGTGCTTTACGGTGTATATTTCAACTTGGATAGGATATGGCGCTTGGAATCAATTGCTGCGGCAATATTCGATTGCCGCTGTGATTCCGTTCACTTTATTGGTACCCGTTTTTGGAATCATATTTTCGCATATGGTCTTGGGTGAACCCATCCAACATTGGAAGCTCTTATCTGCATGGTTGATTATTTGCGGATTGGGCATCAATGTTTTGGGCAGTCGGCTCCTATTACGTCGTCAAAGATCTTTGGAAACCATCGCTACAGATGTTACGGATACGCCAGCGAAAGCAGGCACATAATCCTAAATTTAAGATAATTTGCAATTTCGCATATTGCAGCTAACATCAATAATGAGGGTAACCGCTCATCTCAAGGAGACTATGATGGCCAAAGTAGCAAAAGCACCTGCAAAAAGAAAAAAAGCAGTCCCGGCAACGGCGCGCAATTGGTCCTGGCTATTGGGATTAGGCGTACTGTTTGTTATTTTTGGGTTTTTGGGATTTGGCTCTGTGGTGGGAGTCACGTTAATTAGCATAGTGTTTATTGGATTTATGTTTTTGATAGCGGGTGTTTTACAGTTCGTTGATGGTTTTAAAAGCAGACAATGGGCTCCAGCAGTTTGGCATGGTCTGATTGCTATCATGTATTTCATCGGTGGCTGTTTTATCATTTGGGATCCGGTGCTCGCTTCTACCGTCATCACTGCACTGATTGGTTGGACGCTAGTGGTCATTGGGCTGATACGCTTGGTGATGTCGATTTCGTTGCATGGCACAAAAGGATGGGTGTTTACTTTGATTGCCAGTTTAGCGGCCATCATCCTTGGGGGCGTCATCTTAATGCAATGGCCTCTGTCTAGTCTGTGGGTGATCGGCATGTTTATTTCTATAGAGTTGCTGCTCAATGGTTTAAGTTACATCGTTATGGCGCTTGCGATGCGCAGTCAACTGAAGTAGCCGTAGAAACTAGGGTTTGTTGACCATTCACCTTCAGAAAATCTAAGTCCCGCGGCATGTCCGCGGGATCCTGGACCCCGCACTTAAATCTGACGTTGTACCGATCGTCGAGATTTAGGTTGTATCCATATTGTGTTACAGGGTTTTTGTGTGTTTATTATTGACAGAATACCAAAAAAAAGATACTGTGGTGCACAATTTATGTTTTTTTTGGATAAAAAAGTTGTTTGCGCGAGCAGAAGATCCTTATTCAAACATGATGGTTCGGTATTTGTCAGCGATGCAGGGTTTGGTTGTGCACCAAGCCGATATTACGCCCAATGTCGGTCAGCGTTTTTATCTGGATGCCTTGGCCGCGGTATTGGGCAAAGCGCGTGAACATATCCCCAATTTTTTTCCTTCAGTAGATACTAACGAAAAAGAACGTATTGTCCGTTCGTTCATGGTTAATTATGACCTTATTCATATCGATCATGAACTCGAAGTGTCTATGCTGACTGGCCTAAGAAATGATGCCCCGCTGACGGTTGACGCCATTACGCGATTTTATAAAGAAAAGGCTCGCTCTCGGCAAGGTAATACAAGATCGCCTCTGACTGGTGTGAAAGCCGGTGACAATTTGGCAAATCGAGGTGTGCTTGCCCGATTGCGGCGAGAAAATGTTCGGTGTCCGCAACGCGACACACAGTCACCGCATGCGGTTGTTTTATATAAAAAGGCTCTATACCATTACAATTATACTAATCCAGATGCGCCCGCGCTTACTGACATTGCCATAAATGTGGCGGCTCAACCGCAGCGTAAAGAAGCTTATACAAAGCTACAGAGCAAGCTGTCTCATCTCCCTAAAGATCATATTTATCGGGCAGAGCAGGAGCGAGAATGGATGGAAATCTTGCTGGTTAATGTTCCTAGGGATAAAGACTGGCGTCACATTAATCTGCGCTTGGTGATGGAGTTTTTAGCAAGGTTTGAGCCGCTTTTGAACAAGAGTGCTCAAGATTGGCGTGACACGAAAAAAGGGATGGCGTGGTTGGCCATTTCCGCAGCGCTGCTGGCGGGGGTGCTTGGTTTAATGTGGGTTCTTTTCCCCTTGGCTAAAATTGTGGTTCTGATTAAATTTGCAATGCTGCCTGTATTGGCTGTCGGGGTTCTGGGGCTTGGGCTCTCTGCATACAGTTATGTTCAAGAAAAGTTTT
>CAIRCS010000001.1 GCA_903877115.1 uncultured Legionella sp. | reverse complement strand
GGTGTGTTTCAAGGTTTTGGTTTTTTAAGATTAAAGCCATTCCAGAGTCAGACCGAACAAGAATTATGGGGATTACTGAAGAAAGCTGCACAACTCGAGATGCAACGTTTTCAGGAAGTACCACTGCATATTGCAGGATCAGATATTAATGAACAAATGATTCGAGTAGTGCGCCATAATTGGCGAATGGCTAGACTTTCAGGCCAGCCGAATGTGCGTCAGGTGGACGCTCTGATGGTCAAATCTCCTTTTAAGTCCAAAGCGGATAATCCTGGCGTGATGTTATTTAATCCGCCGTATGGTGAGCGGATTGAACTGAAGGGCGGACGAGGCACACGTCATGAGGATGATCCTTATGACTTTGTCGAGCCGGAAAAGAAAATGCGTGGAGCGAGAGATCCTTTGCCGAAGAACTTTACGGATCCGATGTTTGTCGAGTTCTTGTCGAAGTTTGGCCGGCATTTAAAAGAAGAGTTTGCGGGTTGGCAAATTGATATTTTGACGGCGGATATGGGCTTGCCTGGACAAATGCGGATGAAAGAAACCAAGCGTACGCCACTATTTAATGGCTCGATTGAGTGTCGCCTGTTCCGTTTTGAAATCCGGGAATTTCAGAAGCAAGTTCAAACAATCTTGCCAGTTCAGGATTCAACCATTGCAACCAAAAACGATCCTTCATAAGTTGAAATTGAATTCGGATAAGATAGAGTTTAGAAAAAGAATTAAACGAGACAGAACTAATACAATAGTAAAAATAATATTATCACTAGGAAATTCAAATGGAATTTAAAACATACATGTGTCTGATTTGCGGCTGGGTCTATGACGAAGAAGCGGGTCTGCCTGAAGAGGGTATTGCACCAGGAACAAAATGGGAAGATGTGCCAGTGAACTGGGCTTGTCCTGAGTGTGGTGCACGTAAAGAAGATTTTGAAATGATGGCTTTTTAATTTGACAAGATAAATATACCCTATGGCAACGAATCAATCCTTATTTGAACGCGCACAAATCACAACTCCTGGGGGTGTGAACTCTCCTGTCAGAGCGTTTCGCTCGGTAGGTGGTACTCCGCGCTTTATTAGTAAAGCAAAGGGTGCTTATATTTGGGATGTGGAAGGTAAGGCGTACATCGATTGTATTGGCTCATGGGGTCCAATGATTCTTGGGCATGCCCATCCTGAAGTAATCAAAGCTGTGCAGGTCGCTGCGGAAAATAGTTTCAGTTACGGCGCACCAACCGAAGCAGAGATTTTGATGGCTGAGAAAATTACGCAGCTCGTCCCGAGTATTGAGCAGGTTCGTTTAGTGTCCAGCGGTACTGAAGCCACGATGAGTGCACTACGCTTGGCTCGTGGATTTACCGGACGTGATTTGATTGTGAAATTTGAAGGTTGTTATCACGGTCATGCGGATAGTCTCTTAGTTAAAGCAGGATCTGGTTTACTGACTTTCGCCGATGAAAATGCTGACATTGATTTATCGAAGAATGCGCCTTCATCAGGAGGTGTGCCGCAGGATGTGATTAAACATACCTTAGTTTTACCATTTAACGATTTAGCAGCACTAGAAAATGCTTTTGCACAATTTGGTCCAGAAATCGGGGCACTGATAGTGGAACCAATTGCCGGCAATATGAACCTCGTCCAAATGACACCAGAGTTTATTGCTGCAATGCGTAATTTAACGACTCAGCATGGTGCTGTTTTAATTTACGACGAAG